>CALFYL010000104.1 GCA_937952135.1 uncultured Planctomycetia bacterium | reverse complement strand
CATCTTCGTCCGCGGCCGGCGCGCCTCGCGCCAGCCGCGGTCCGTCGGCGCTCCGCCGCTGGTCCTACCTCGCAGCCGCCGCGGCCGCGGTTCTGATCGTGGCGCGCTTCGTCGACAGGTCCCCCGCGGGCACTCCGATCGATCCGCCGAACAGCGTCGACCGCGACGTCGCGAAGCGCGACGCGCCCGAGGTGCGCAGCGCTCCGCGGACCGACAGCGCTGCGCCCACGGCCCTCGACGAGTTCATCGCCCCCGACGCGCCGGCTCGCAACGGCGAGCTCGCGCTCGTCGGCGACCCGCAGGTTCCGGCAGCGCTGCCCGCGCCGGCGGTCGACGCAACGAACGCCTCGCCGGTGGACGGCCTGCGGCGGCTCTCGAGCGAGGAGACGCTGCTGCGCGAGCACCTCGCGCCGGGCGCAGGCCGCAACGGCGCCTACTCGCTCGCTGGCCAGGGGCTGCGTTAGGTTTCGCGCGCGGCGGTCTGCGAGTGCGCGGGCCCATGGGGCGGCGCTGAACTCCGTCGGCGCCGCGCTCGAACGCTGCTGGATCCACTTGCGCGCCGCGCGGCCGCGGGTGGGCATGGAAACAGGGAGGATTCGCGCGCGGTCGTCGCGCCGCATCCGCCAACTTTCTCGACGCTCGCCGGTTGCGTGAGCCACCGGCGTTCACCTAGGAAATGAAAATGAAGACCGCACTCTGGATCGTGTCGCTCGCGGCGCTTGCGGTGGCCCAGCCCCAGGCGTCGACGAGTGGTTCCATCGGACTCTCGCGCGTGTCGCCTTCGCTGCAACTCGGCGGTCGCGCGCGCGCGCTCCCCGAGCCCTTCGACGCCGTGGAATGGCGCCAGCGCCTGTCGCAGAAGGACCTCGACGCGCGCCTGTTCAGCTTCGAGCAACTGGCGCAACGCGCCGCTCGAGATCCCGAAGCGCGTCGTCAGATCGACGAGTGGGCGGGCTCGGGCGACGACCGCGAATTGGCGTGGACCGCGCGGCTCCTGAAGCGCGAGCTCGAGCGCGGTACGACGCACGCGCACATGGGTCCGCGTGTCGGACTGTGGCGCGTCGATCCGTTCTCCGAGGAGCCCTTCGCGGAGCTCGAGCGCCACATGGACGAGTGGATGCGCGCGGCCCCGCACGGCGGCATCGGCCTGTGGGGCGTGCCGGATGCCTGGGACTCGACTTCGTCGAACAGCTCGCAGGTCGAGATCACGCCGGACGGCGTGAAGGTGCGCATCACCGAAGAGGTCGACGGCGAGTCGCAGACCCGCGAGTACACCGCCGCGACGATCGAGGAGCTGCTCGAAGCCCATCCCGAGTTGCGCGACCGCCTCGATGTCGCTCCGCGCGGACTGCGCGGCGCGCTGCGAACGACTCCGCGGCTCGACGGGCTCTTCGGCGCGCCTCTGTCGCCGCGCGCGCCGACCTCGCCCGCAGCGCCGTCGGCGGTCGATGGCGTTCGCAGCGACATCCTCGGCGTCGTGCTCGACGAACTCGGCGCGGACGAGCGGGAGCAGCTCGCGCTCGAGGACGGCACGGGGCTGCGCATCACGCGCGTCGAGCCGGGCACGATCGCCGAACGTCTGGGGCTGAAGCGCGGCCAGGTCCTGCTCGAGTTCGACGGCGAGCCCGTGCGCTCGCGCGACGACGTCACGCGCAAGATCCGCGAGCGCGCGAAGGACGCGGAAGTGCGGGCGAGCGTGCTGGACCGCTGGGGCCAACGCCACGAGATGCGCTGGCTGCCCGAAGCCAGCCGTTCGATCTGAGTTCCGTCAGCTCCCGGGCGTCTTGCCGAGCGCGACTTCGCACTCGGAGAGCAAGTCGAGCGCGCGCTGCACGTCGGGGTGGTTCAACTCGAGCGTCGAACGCTTGAGGAACTGCTCGATGTCGGCGCGCGCGAGTTCGTGGCGCCCTAGGTCGCGGTGCAATTGCGCGCGGCGGCTGTAGATCTCCACGCGGTCCGGCGCGAGCGCGAGCGCGGCGTCGAGCTGGCCGAGCGCTTCTTCCTTGCGTCCCAGCGTCACGAGCAGCCCCGAGGCCTGCAGGTGGGTTTCGAGCACGAGCTTCTCGCCGCCCGCGATGTACCGGCGCGTCTCTTCCTCCTCCGCGGCGGCGAGATTGGGGCGCTTCAACTCGGCGCGCCAGTAGTCGAGCTCGGACCGGCTGAGCTCGAGCAATTGGAGCGACCAGGCCAGCGCCGCTTCATGGTCGCCTTGCAACGCCGAGACCCGTTGCAGCCCGTTGATCGCCTGGATCGCGGAGGGCTTCTTCTCGAGCGCCCGCTCGTAGTGCGCGCGGCTCTCCTGCCACATCTTCTTCGCGTCGCGTCGAAGTTCCTCCGCGCGCTTCGCCGGGTCGGAGGCCGGGGTGGCACGCTCGCCGGACTCGACCGCGGCGGCGGAGTCCCAGAAGAGCACACCCTTGCGCTCGAGCGCCTCGCCCAGGCCGATGCTCGCGCGGTAGTCGCCGTTCTTGACCAGGTCGCGGAACACGCGCTCGGCGTAGAGCACGTTGTCGGTCTTGCCGCGCTTGATGTGCACCCAACCCTTGATGAGCAGCAACTCGGGTTCGTAGCGGTCGAGGTCCAGACCCAGATCCGCCTGGCGCTCCGCCTGCGCGTAGTCGCCCGTGGAGAAGAACTTCATCGCGTACTCGCGGTGCAAGTTGAGGCGCTCGGTCTTGCTGAGTCCGGTCTCGTCCGTCGACGAGCACGAAGCGAGGAGCAAGAGGGCGGCGAGGGTGAGCGTTCGGGGCAGATGCATGGCGGTCGGGATCCGGTGGCTGGAGAAGTCCGCGGTCAGCGCTCGCCTAGTAACCGCTGCAAGCGCTCCGGTTGCAAGCGGAGCGACAGGGTCTTTCCGCCGGAGAGCGTCACCAGCCCTGGTTTCGCACCGCGCGGCTTGTGCACGTCCTTGCCGCGCGCCACGTGCACGTTCGCCCGCGTCGCCCCGCGCAGCGGCGAGAAGTGCACCGCGAGGTGCGCGGCGTCGAGCAGCTCCTCGGGGTCGGGCTCGGGCTTGCCCGCCAGGCGCAGCACGACGTGGCTGCCGGGCGCGTCCGCGGTGTGGAGCCACATGTCGTTGCCGCGGCAGATGCGCGTGCTGAGCTGGTCGTTGTCGCGCGCGTTGCGGCCCACGAGGATCTCGCCGCCGTGCACGCCCGAGAAGGTGTGGTACGGCTTGCGCGGTTCGGGCGCCTGCTTGCGCGACGGCGGCGTCTGCGCCTTGTCGAGGAGGCCGCTCTCGACCCAGGAACGTTCGAGCGCCTCGAGGTCCGCGCCCTCGGCCGCGAGTTGCGCGAGCGCGGCCTCGTAGGAGTTCACCTTCTGCTCGGCGAGCTCGATCTCGCGCGCCACGGATTCGGCGGAGCGCACGAGCTTCTTGTAGCGTTCGAAGTACTGCTCGACGTTCTCGTGCGGGCTGCGGCGCGGGTCGAGCTCGATCTTGCGCGGTGCGCCCTCGGCGGAATAGTGGTCGGTGAGCACGATGCTCGTCAGCCCGCGCTCGAGCTGGTGCAAGCTCGCTTTGAGCAACTCGCCGTCCCACAGCACGCGCTCGGAGTTGTCGACGGCGGCGAGACGCTGCCGCAGGCCGGCGAGCAGCGAGCGCGCGCGTTCGTGCTTGCGGGCCACGCGCTCGCGCAGGTCGCGGACCGCGCGCTCGCGCGACGCGCGCTGCACCGCGGGGCCCAGGCGCGTTTCGACGAGCCACGAGAGCGGCGCGCGCGGGTCGGGGCGCGCGCCCTCGAGCTCGCTCGGTTCGTCGGCAGCGTCGCCGCGTTCCTCGGGAACCTCGAGCAACTCGCTCAAGCTGACGCCCTCGTCGTCGCGAGGCTTGCCCGCGGGCTCCTTCCACGGCTCGCCAACGCGCAGACGCTCGGCCGCCTTGCTGCCCTCGGCGGGCGTCGCGAGCACTTCGAGCAAGCGCTCGTTCGGGCCGAGCAGCAGCAGGTTCGCGTGACGGCCGGTGAGCTCCGCGAGCAGCACGCGCCGTTCGCCGCACGGCGTGGCATCGAACTCGAAAGCGACGATGCGGTCGCGCGCGACCTGGGTCAGCTTGCGCAAGCGTGCGCCGACGAGTTCGCTCGACAAACGCCGGAAAAAAGGCCCCACAGGACCGTCGGGATGCGACTGGCGCGAGCGCTGCAAGTGCAGCCGCGGAGCGTCGGCATCGGCGGACACGCGCACGCGCGCGACGGCGCGCGCATCGCCGCCGGGAAGATCCTTGAAGTACAGCAGGAGGTCGCGCGGCGGAAGCGCCAACACCTCGACCACGCTCGCGCCGACGACGAGCGGCGCGAGTTCGTCGACGAGCTCGCGCACGTGGCGCGCGCCGAGGGTCGGAGGCGGCTTCATGCGCGCTGCGGATTTGAGTCCACGGCGCGCGCGATCGTGCTCGGACCGCGCGCGCCGCGAGAACGGCTCAGGCCAGCTCTTCCGCGACGTTGTACACCCAAGGCGTCGCGACCGGCGTCCACTCGACGACCTCGCGCGCATCGCCGAAGAACAGGCCGAGTTCCTTCTGCGCGGACTCGGGGCCGTCCGAGCCGTGCACGAGGTTGTTCGAGAACGACATCCCGAGGTCGCCGCGGATCGTGCCGGGCGCGGCCTTTCGCGAGTTCGTCGCGCCCATCATGCCGCGCACGACTTCGATCGCGTCGACGCCCTCGAGCGCGAGCGCCACGACCGGCGCCGAGGTCATGTACTTCACGAGGCCCGGGTAGAAGGGCTTCGAGCGGTGCGGCTCGTAGTGCGACTCGAAGGTCGCGGTGTCGAACTGGCGCAGCTTGAGGCCGATCAGCTTGAGGCCTTTGGCTTCGAAGCGGGCGAGGATCGCGCCGACGAGACCGCGTTGGACGGCGTCGGGCTTGAGCAGAACGAGGGTGCGTTGGACAGCCATGGTGGTTGCAGGGGCAGGAACGGGGGCGGGGGACGGAGCCGGTCAGGCGTCAAAAAAGGCCGACCAGAATAGCGGCGCGCGCCGCCGCGCCCAAGGGGGCTCGGCGCGGCGACTGCGCCGGGACGGTGGCGACTTCGCGGCGCTCGGCCGGCGTTGCGCTGGACGAGCGGGGAACTTTCGCCAGACCATTGACCGGGGCGCGTCGGTCACTAAAGTCTTCGGCCCTACAAGTCGTTTTGCAGGCGTCTCGGCGTCGGCGACTCGATTTGGAGCCGAGAGTCTCGGCCTCGCACCCGCGAAGCTGCCGCGCCGCTCGGTCGACAGGTCCCACCCAAACACTTGCCCGGCGCACGCCAGCCCCCGCAAGGGAAGCAGGGAACGCCATGCAGGACTCGAAGGACGAACACGATCCGCGCGATCGGGCTCGTGACGACGCAGCCCCGACCTCGGCGTACCTAAGGTTCGCCGGCGCGGGGGTGCAGCTCGCGCTGACCTTCTTGGGGATGGGGCTGATCGGCTGGTGGCTCGACAGCAAGCTGGGCACGGCGCCTTGGCTGCTCATCGCCGGGATCGTTCTCGGCGCCGCGGGCGGGATGTACTCGCTCGTCGTGCGCGTGGGAAAGCTCACGGCGAAGTCGCCGCCCGGGAAACCCTCCCTGGGCCGCGATCCCCAGCCGTCCGACACGTCGGTCAGCACGACGTCCCGCCCCGCTTCGAGCGCGTCCGAGCGCGACTCGAACTGAACCTCCGCTCCCTCACCGCTCGATCGCGGGCGCCGCTCCGAGCGCCGCCCCTTCGCTTCGTTCCGCCGAGATGTCCCCCAAGTCCACGCCCACGCCGCAGCCGTCGACGCACGCGCTGCACTACGTCGCCGCCCTCGCCGCGTTGCCGGCGGCCGGCGCGATCGCGTGGAGCTTCGGCGATGCGCGCGGTGTCGGGTTGATGGTCGGCGTTTCGCTTGCGCTCGCGATCTCGCTCGCCGGCTGGATCGCGCAGGATCGATCGCTGCGCAGGGGCGCCGCGAGCGCGACGGGGGTGATGACCGCCTTCGCGCTGGCGTTCCTCGTCAAGTTGTTTGCCGTCGCCCTCGGCGCGGTCGTGCTGCGACTGCAAGAGGACTTGGCCGCGCTCTGCGATTGGCGCGCCTACCTCGTCGGCTTCGCCGCCGTCGTGGCCTGGGTGCTGTTCGTGGGAGCCTTCCGGCGCCTCGGCGCCGCGCGCACGCCCAAGGAGGCGTCTGCTTCGTGCTGAAGTACCTGCTCACCGCGCGCTTCGCGCTGATCTTCGCCGTCGTCGCCGCCACCTGCTGGGTGTCGTACACCTTCGGAGTGCACCACTCCGTCGCCGACTCGGTGTTCCAGGCCAAGCCCGCCGAGGTGTTCGGCGCGCTCTTCGGCCACTTGACGCCGGCGGTGCTCGCCTCCGATGCGCACCACGGCGCGCACCACCTGATCGGCATCTCGGCGCCCTGGCTGCCCGCGATGTTCACCACGGTCGACGGCAAGGACGTCGACATGCTCGTGCTGACGAACCTGCAGTTGTTCCAGATCGCCGCGGTGCTCGTGACCCTGATCGGACTCAGCGGGGTCGCCAGCTACCTCCGCACCGGCAAAGGCGACGTGTGGAGCCGCATGTTCGCGGGCTTCGCGCGCTACATCCGCGACGAGATGGTCTATCCGGCGATGGGCAAGGAGCACGGCTCGCACTTCTTGCCGTACTTCCTGGCCCTGTTCTTCTTCGTGTTCTTCCAGAACGCGCTCGGGCTCGTTCCGCACGGCGCGACGGCGACGGCGAGCATCGCGGTCACGGCCGCGATGGCGGGCACGACCTTCATGGCCATGATCGGTTGCGGCATGGTCGTCCAGGGGCCGGTGGCCTTCTGGAAGAACCTCGTGCCGCACGTGCCGCTGCTGCTGTGGCCGCTGATGTTCGTGGTCGAGCTCGTCGGTCTGATCGTCAAGCCCGTCGCGCTCACCATTCGTCTCTTCGCGAACATGACCGCGGGCCACTTGATCGTGCTCTCGTGCATGGGCCTGATCATGTTCTTCGGCCAGGCGCAGGCAGCGGTCGGCTTCGGCTCCGCGCCGCTCGCGGTCGGCTTCGGGGTCTTCATCATGATCATCGAGACCTTCGTCGCGCTGCTGCAGGCCTACATCTTCACCACGCTCTCGATCATGTTCGTCGGCGCGGCGATCCATCCGGAGCACTGAGCCGAGCTCGAGCTCCCGCAACTCCCTCAACCTGAGTGGAGGCCCGAGAGGGCCCGCCGTTCAGGCCGCCTTCGAATCGTTCCCACTCTCAACGTCAACCCCAGACCCGGCCCCAACCACGGGGCCCAAAAGCGGAGACCTGATTTCCATGCTGAATCCCACGGATGCCTTCCTCGCCGTCCAAGAAGCCGGCAACCTCTCTTGGGCCTACTTCGGCGCCGCCATCGGTGCGGGCGTCACGGCCATCGGCGCCGGCCTGGGCATCGGCAAGATCGGTTCGTCGGCCAACGACGGCATCGCCCGTCAGCCGGAAGCGGCCAACGACATCAAGGGCGGCTCGCTGATCCTCGCGGCGTTCATCGAAGGCGTGTCGCTGTTCGCGGTCGTCGTGGCGCTGCTCATCGCGCTCAAGTGACGCGCTCGGGCGCAGAGAACCGAGGCGACTCGGCCGTCCGCGCCCCCCAAGTTCACGAAGCGTCTGTTCGTACCTGACTCTGTTCGTACCTGTCTAGGCCTCGCGGAGCGCCGTTATGGACCTTGCGATCGCATTGCTCGTCTCGGAGCAGGACCACGGAGGCGGTGGGTTGAATCCGTTCAACCCCACCGGCTTCGGCGGCATCCTGTGGACCTGGATCATCTTCCTCGTCGGCCTGCCGCTGATGTGGAAGGTGGTCATGGGGCCGATCACCACGGCCCTCACGGCGCGCGATGAGCAGGCCGCCGCGGCCATCACGGCCGCCGAGAAGGCGCGCGACGAAACCGCGCGCGCCAAGGCGGAGGTCGAGGGCAAGGTGGCCGAGGCGCGGGCCGAGTCCGCGCGCTTGATCGCCGAGGCGCGCGAGCGCGCTTCCGCGGTCGAGAAGCAGATCGTCGACGAAGCCCAACTCAAGGCGCAGCGCGCCGGCGAGGCGGCCCAGGCGGCGATCGCGGCCGAGCGCGACAAGGCCATCGCCGCGATCCGCGACGAAGTCGTCGAGCTGTCCATCAGCGGCGCCCGCGCGGTGCTGGGACGGAACGTCGGCGGCGACGACGACCGGCGCCTCGTGTCCGACATGGTCGGCAGCCTCAAGGCGGGCAAGCGGTGAGCGGACGCGCCTTCGGCAACGTCGTCAGCACGCGCTACGCGACCGCGCTGTTCGAGCTGGCCCGAGAAAAGGGCGCGCTCGACGCGGTCGGCGCCGACGTCGACTCGATCGCGAGCCAGTTGGACAGCGGCGCCCTGCGCGAGCTGTTCGACCGGCGAACGGCGGCGGATCGCCGGCAAGTGCTCGTCGAAGCCCTGGCCTCGAAGCTAAACGTGCTGACGGCCAACTTCGTGCGTGTGCTCGCCGCGCGCCGGCGTCTCGAAGTGCTGCAGGGTCTCCCGGCTTCGTACCGGCGCTGCGCCCTGGCCGAGAAGGGCCAGGTCGAAGGCTGGGTCGAGTCGGCGCGGCCGCTCGGCGGCGGTGAATTGGCGGAGATCGCCGTCGCGGTGGGTTCCCTGCTGAAGAAGCAGGTCCTGCTGCAAGGGCGCATCAACCCCGACCTGCTCGCCGGCGTGCGCGTGTTCGTCGACAACCGACTCATCGATCAGTCCGCCGTCGGCCGGCTCGACAGCCTGCGCCGCAAGCTGTCCGTGGCCCGCCTGCGCTGACGCTCCGTCCTCCACTCTGCCCTCCACGTTTTCCTCGTCCCTCGCTGCGAACCGTCTTCGCCCGGATCTCCCCGAGCCCCAATTTCGAAAGCCCACACCATGGAACTGCGACCCGCGGAAGTGACCTCGATCCTCAAGAAGGAGATCGAGTCGTTTAAGGGCGAGACTGCGATGCAGTCGGTCGGCACGGTGCTGTCGGTCGGCGACGGCGTCGCCCGTGTCTACGGTCTCGACGACTGCATGATGAACGAGCTCGTCGAGTTCCCCGGCGGGGTGCGCGGCGTCGCGCTCTCGCTCGAGGAGGACAACGTCGGCTGCGTGCTCCTCGGCGATGCGACGAAGGTCCGCGAAGGCGACATGGTGCGCACCACGGGGCGCATCATCTCGGTGCCGACGGGCAACGCGCTGCTCGGCCGCGTCGTGAACGCGCTCGGCGACCCGCTCGACGGCAAGGGCCCGCTCGCGGTGACGCCGGCGGACTACCTGCCGATCGAACAGCCGGCGCCGAACGTCGTCGAGCGCGAGCCGGTGAAGCAGCCGCTCCAGACCGGCATCAAGGCCATCGACGCCATGATCCCGATCGGCCGCGGCCAGCGCGAGTTGATCATCGGCGACCGCCAGACGGGCAAGACGGCGCTGCTGATCGACACGATCCTGAACCAGAAGCTCACCGGCGGCGGGGACCCCAAGAACCCCGAGCAGGTGATCTGCATCTACGTCGCGATGGGCCAGAAGCAGTCGACGGTGGTCGACGTCGTGCGGCGCCTCGAGAAGGCGGGCGCGATGGCGTACACGATCGTCGTCTCCGCGAGCGCGAACGACGAAGCGTCGATGCAGTACCTCGCGGCCTACGCGGGCTGCACGATGGGTGAGCGCTTCCGCGACGAGGGCCGCCACGTCGTGATCATGTACGACGACTTGTACAAGCAAGCGCTCGCGTACCGCCAAGTGATGCTGTTGCTGCGCCGTCCTCCCGGCCGCGAGGCGTTCCCCGGCGACGTGTTCAACCTGCACAGCCGTCTGCTCGAGCGCGCGGCGAAGCTCTCGAAGGACGCGCCGAAGCTCAACCCGCGCTACAAGGCGGGCGGCGGTTCGATCACCGCGCTGCCGGTGGTCGAGACGCAGGAAGGCGACGTGTCGGCCTACATCCCGACCAACGTGATCTCGATCACGGACGGCCAGATCTTCCTCGAG
>CALFYL010000103.1 GCA_937952135.1 uncultured Planctomycetia bacterium | reverse complement strand
GTGGCGACATCCGTGGCGACATCCGTGGCGGCCATCGCGGCGACGCGCGAGGCGACGGTCGCGGCGACGAACACGCGTCTCCAGCTGGCAGCCCCGCAATCGCGGGCGCGTCTCACGCTCCGGTTCGGCCGCTCGTTCGCGTCGCGGCAGCGCTTGCGCTCGGCTCGATCGCCGGACGTGCAGGCGTACCTCCGCAGGCTTGGCTCGCACTCGCGGTCGCCGCCTGCGCGGGAGCGTGGGGCATGCGGCGCTGGATGGCGCCGGACGAGTGGCGCGAGCGCGGCCCCGCGCCGGGCTGGATGCTCTTGGTGCTGCTCGCGCTTGTATCGGCGTGGCGCGTGCGTCCCCCACCGCCCGGCGCCACCACCCACGCGGACTCGCCGTCGCAGGCCGGCGAGGGGCTCGCGCCGACTTCCACCCTGCGCGGGGTGTGGTCGCCGAGCACGCCCAGCGAACACGGCGAGTTCGGGCGGCTCGTCGACGCAAACGGTGTCGGATGGCGGGTCGTGTTGCCGCTCGGCATCGCGCGCGCTGGCGAGGAGCTCGAAGTGCTTCCCGTCGAGCGCCCCTTTCGGCCCGCGCGCGGCGGCGAGCCTGCGCCACGTGCTCCGGGCTCGCTGGACTCGTTGAATCTGTGGCGCGTGGGCGCCGACGAAGTGCGTCGCCTCGCGCCCGCGCCCCGCTCGCTCGCGAGCGCCGAGTGCTTGCAGGATCTTAGGCGCTTCTCGATCGCTCGCTGCGACCGCTTCGGCGTCGAAGCCGGCGCGTTCGCGCGCGCGCTCCTGTTCGGCGACGAGACGCGCATCTCGAATCGAGTCGGCGACCTGTTCACCCGCACGGGCGTGCGCCACATCCTGGCGGTCAGCGGGATGCACGTCGCGCTGCTCGCGAGCTTCTTCGCGCTGGTGCTCGGTGCGCCGACGCGCACGCGGGCCCGAACGCTCGGCGCGCTACTCGTCGTGCTCGTGATCGCGCTGTACAGCGTGCTCTCGGGAGCGCAGGCGCCGATCCGCCGCGCCGCGCTGACCGTGGCGCTCGCCGTGGCGGCGCTCGTGCTCGCGCGGCGCGGGCACGCGGCGAGCTGGCGGCGCACCGACCCCGTGAGCCTTCTCGCAGCGGCGCTGTGCGTCGAGCTCGTCGCGGCGCCGCGGAGCCTGTTCTCGGTCTCGCTGCAGCTCAGTTACGCGGCGACGGCTGGCTTGATCCTGGGCGCCGGACCGCTCGGACGCTGGGTCGGCGCGAAACGGCGCTCGGCGGCGCGCGCGCTCGCAAGCGCCGTCCGCGGACCAGGGCTCGCGCGAAGCTTCGAGCGGGCGGCGGACGAGTGGATCCTCGGCGGAGCTCGACTGCGCGCGACGGGCTTTCTCCGCGGCATGAGCGCGTGGACGGCGCGCTCCTTCGACACCGCGTGCGGCGCATCCATCGCGGCGACCCTCGCGACCGCGCCCCTGTGTTGGATCGCGCTCGGAGAGATCAGTCCGATCGGCGTGCTCGCGACTCCGTGGGTCGGCCCGTCGATCGCGTGGCTCCTCGGCTATGGACTGATGGCGGTCTACCTGCCGCTGCCGATCGCGGGCTTCACGCTGCCCTACGAATGGCTCATCGCCACGCTGGAGGGTTTCGACCTCGCGCCCGCATCGCCCTTGCCTCTCCCGCCGCGGCCGAGCGCCTTGCTGTTTGCCGTCGCCGCGGGTCTCGCGATGTGGGCGCAGCGCCGGCGCCCGCGACTCGCGGGGCTCGGGCGGCGCGTGGCTTGCGCCGCGGCGGGCCTCGCGCTGTTGCCCTGGGGTGCGGCGCCCGAGGGACTCGAGGTGCGTGCGCTCGACGCCGGACATGGAACCGCGGTGCTCTTGCGCACGCCGTCGAATCGAGTGTGGGTGTTCGACGCGGGCACGAAGGATCGCTTCGCGCTCGAGCGCGCGGCGCTTGGCCCGCAACTCGCGGCGTGGGACCCCGAGAGCGTCGGGGTGATCGTCTCGCACGCCGACCGCGACCACATGTCGGCTCTCGATTGGCTCGGCGAGCGCTGGCCGGTCCACACGTGGATCGGCGCGCCGCCCCTGGAAGGTGCTGCGGAGGTTGCTGCGAAGGGTGCTGCGGGGGGCGCACGGCGAAGGGCCCAGCACTGGCGTCCGCCGACGGGCTCGGTCGAGGCGGTGGACGCGGGAGGCGAGCTCCGCATCCAGGTCCTCACCGGTGCGCGTCGCTCGCGCGCGAGTGCGAACGAGTGCTCGCTCGCGGTCGTGATCGAGGGGTTGGGTCACCGCATCGTGTTCACGGGCGACGCCGTGCGCGAAGGCATCGACGCGTGGCTGGCGAGCGGCGCCCTCGCGGGACGCGCGTCGCTGCTGCTCTGGCCTCACCACGGCGATCCCGGCCAGCGCGCGAGCGAGCTGCTCGCGGCCTGCTCGCCGCAGCGCGTCTGGCTCAGCGGCGCGCGTCCAGGCGGCGTCGAACGCGAACTCGACCGGGCCGCCATCCCCTGGGATGCGACCTATCGATCGGGTCCGCTGAAGCTCGTGCTGCGCGGAGCGGAACCGTGAAGCGCGTCACCGGCACGAAAGTCGCTTAGCAGGTCCTTCAGAGCGCGAGTCCGACGACGGGCGCGGGACCTCAGAGACCCCGTCGAGCGGAATTGCCTCAGCTACGGTCGAAATGCGGCGTCGAGGCGGGGCTCCATCCCGGCGATTGGCGACGCAGCTCTCCGCGATCGCAACTGTGCCTGCGGGTGTGGGCACCGGAGTTCCAGGCGCTGGCAGGCGCCTGGAACTCCGCGGGGGTCCCTGCGGCTCTTCCGCCGTCGCAGTCTTGGGCCGCAGCGCGGCAGCGGACGCCGTCCCAGGCGACCGTCCGAGCCGACTTGGCAACCCGCGGTCTGGGGTCGCGGCCCACCGCGCGCCGTTCGCTCCACGCCGGACTCGCCGCCGCCCACGCTCGCCGTTGCTCGATTGTGCTCGCTCCGGAGTGCGACTCCGAACACTTCGCGCGGGCGCATCCAGCTCCGGCCTCGGTTCGGCGGAGGGCGAGCGGGCGTCCGCGCCACGTACGGCGTTGCGCCCGAGAAATGTCAAACTGCGTGCATGGGCCGCGACTCGGGCGTTGTCCTGGGTCTCGGCCGAGGTACCCGATCTGCGCACTCCGGACGTCGGCGCGGAACGGCCGACGCGCACGTCCGGTCTCGCACACCTCGATTCCCGAACAACGGCGCCCGAGCTCGGCGCTCCAACTCGATCCGCGCGAGCGGATCCTCACGGCCGCGACGCACTCTCCCTTCGCTCGAGGAATTCGCCATGAACCGCCCCTGGAAGACCGCCTGCGTCGCCGGCGCCGCCGCGCTCGCCCTCGAACTGGCCCACGCTGAACTCGCCTACGCTGAGCTCGCCCACGCCCAACCCGCCCCGGCCTTCGCCGCGTCCGAAGCGCAAGCGGCGACGAGCCAAGGCGTCGGCGTGCAGGCGCTCGACACCTCCGAAGCCAGCGACGAGCGCACGCAGGAGGTGCAGCGTCTGCTGCATTTGAACGACGGTCAGATCCTTCGCGGCAAGGCGCGCTGGAACGGAGAAGCGTGGGAGTTGTTCGCGAACGGTCGCTGGCAAGCCGTCGAGGCCGGCGCGGTCGTCCGCGCGACGCGCGAGCGTGAGGTGCTGGCGCGCAGCCGCGAACTGCTCGCGAAGGTGAAGCGCGGCGACGCGACCCAGCGCTTGATCGCGGCGGACTGGATGCTCCGCGAGGGGCTCGCCGACGAAGCTCTGCGCGAGCTCAACTCGATCCTCTCGAGCGAGCCCGACCACGCGGCGACGCTGCAACTGCTCACCCGGCCGCCGGTCCCGCTCGCGGCGCCTGGCTCGAGTTCGCCGGAGCCCCGCGACGCCGTTCGCGCCGCCGCGGTTCGCCCGCGCGTGGTCCAGGAACTCGCCATCGTCGCCCTCGGCCGCCGCGCGGACGCCGAGGCCGTTCGGACGAGCTTGAGCGAAGCCCTGGCGTCGCACTCACCGCAGTTGCGCGCCTTCGGAGCTCTCGCGCTGCGCCGCCTGAGGCCGGGCGACGAGCCCAAGGCGCTGCTCGGTCGAGCGGTGCTCGACAGCTCCGAGCAAGTGCGCGTCGAAGCCGCGCGCGCGCTGCGCGACGTCGGCGAGGAAGGCGTGATCCTGCCGGTCGTGCGCGCGCTCGGGAGCACGCACCCGACCGTGCGCGGCAACGCGGCCGAGGCGCTCGGCACGCTGGGCTTCGCAGCCGGCGTCGAGCCGCTCGTCGCGCGACTCGGCGCCCTCGCCGCGCCGCAGTCGGGCGGCGGCGGCTGGCAGGCGCCCGCTTCGCACATCTTCGTGGGCCGCCAGGTCGCCTACGTGCAGGACTACGACGTCGAGGTGGCCCAGTTCTCGTCGATCGCCGATCCGCAGATCAACGTCGCCCTCGAGGGCAGCGTTCTCGACGTGCGCGTGCTCGGCATCTCGGAGTCGAGCGTCGCCTTCGAGAGTCGCCGCATCCGCACCGCGCTGGCGAAGCTCACCGGAGCGAACCCGGGCGCCACGAACCGCTCGTGGCTCGACTGGTGGGAGCAGAACAAGTCCCGATACGGAGTGCGGGGCGCCCCGCGGACAGGGCCCTCCTCGCCGCGAGGCGAGCAGTA
>CALFYL010000102.1 GCA_937952135.1 uncultured Planctomycetia bacterium | reverse complement strand
ACCCGGAGCTGTTCGAAGATCTCGAGGAAGCAGAGGCCTGGGCCGAGCTTCCGGCGGAAGATTGAGTCCGGCGGCGGCGCCGCGCACGGGGACTTCCTGCGGACCGTTTTCGAGTTCGAGCTTCGTCCTGCGGCTAGTCAGGCGCGCCGCCGCACGGGATCGCCGATGTCGTCATCTTCGCCGCGGAACGTTCGCCGGCGTGGAGGAGCGCAGCACGGCGCGCACGCGATGGTCGCGGCCGTCGTCGGGGCAGGGGATCGCGTTCGGGTCGACGCTGCGGCCGTCGAGCGTTGCCTCCGCGACGCCGGTGCACGCGCGCTCGGGATTGTCGACTTGGATCGTGTACAGCGAGCTGCCGACGCGCCATTCGATTTTGAACGACGGCCACGACGAGGGGATGCAGGGTCGCAGCGAGAAGCTGTCGCCGTGGCGCTGGAAGCCGAGGATGCCTTCGAGCGCGACGCGGTACATCCAGGCCGTCGAGCCGGTGTACCAGGTCCATCCGCCGCGGCCGCGGTGCGCGGGGTGGTCGTAGACGTCGCCGGCGAGCACGTAGGGCTCGGTTCGGTAGCGCTGCACGTCGGCGGGCGTGCGCGAGTGGTTGATCGGGTTGAGCATGTGGAACAGCTCGACCGCTTCGTCGCCGCTGCCCAGGCGCGTGAGCGCGAGCACGACCCACTGCGCGGCGTGCGTGTACTGGCCGCCGTTCTCGCGGATTCCGGGCACGTAGCCCTTGATGTAGCCCGGGTCGACGGCGCTGGTGTCGAAGGGCGGCGTGAGGAGCAGGATCACGCGCGACGAGCGCCGCACGAGCTGCGAGCGCACCGCGTCCATCGCGCGTTCGGCGCGCTTCGCCGGCGCCGCGCCCGAGAGCACGGCCCAGGTCTGCGCCAAGGAATCGATGCGGCCCTCTTCGTTCTCGGCGGCGCCGAGCGGCGTGCCGTCGTCGAAGTACGCGCGGCGGTACCACTCGCCGTCCCAGCTCAGTTCGAGCATCGCCGCGAGCCGCTCGCGCTCGCTCCTGTACCGCGCCGCTCGCTTCGCGTCGCCTCGCGCGTCGCACAACGGCGCGAACGAGTCGAAGATCGCGCACAGGAACCAGCCGACGAACACGCTCTCGCCGCGCTGCCGGTCGCCGACGCGGTTGTAGCCGTCGTTCCAATCGCAGCTGCCGATCAGCGGCAAGCCGTGCGCGCCGATCGTCGTGCCGCGCTCGATCGCGCGCAGCGCGTGCTCGAACAGCGAACCGCTCTCGCTCGAGACCGTTGGCTCTCCGTAGGCTTCGGCCTCGCCCTCAGGAACGGGCGGGCCCTCGAGGAACGGGATGCGCTCGTCGAGCACAGCGCGGTCGCCGGTCGTGTCGACGTAGTGCGCGACGGCGTACGCGAGCCACAGCATGTCGTCGGAGCAGCGCGTGCGCAGGCCGCGGCCCGTGCTCGCGTCCCACCAGTGCTGCACGTCGCCCTCGACGAACTGGCGCGCCGCGGCGCGCAGGATGTGCTCGCGCGCGATCTCGGGGCGCGTGTTGAGCAGCGAGAGCACGTCCTGCAACTGGTCGCGGAAGCCGTAGGCGCCGCTGGGCTGGTAGTAGCCCGAGCGCGCCCACAGCCGGCACGCGAGCGTGGCGTAGAGCAGCCAGCGGTTGGTGAGCAGATCGAAGGAGTCGTCCGGCGTCGAAACGCGCACGGCGCCGAGCGTTCGGTCCCACGCGGCTTCGACGCGCGCAAGCTCCTCGCGCGCCGCGTCGACGTCGCGGAAGCGGAGCGCGAGCGCGCGAGCTTCGCTGGCGTCGCGGCCCTGGCCCAGCAGCACCACGAGGGTCCGCGCTTCGCCGGGCGCGAGCTCCACGCTCGCGTGCAGCGCTGCGCACGGATCGAGCCCCGCGCCGAAACGGTTCGAGAGCGAAGGCGCCGCGAGCGCGGCCGCGCGGTTCAAGGTTCCGTTCCGGCCGATGAACTCGGTGCGGTCGCCGGTCGCGCTCACGAGCGGCTCGCTGAGCGCCGCGAAGGCGACGCGTTCCGCGTAGGTCTCGTTGTACGGGTTGCGCGCGAAGACCGCGCCGCTGTCGGCGTCGAGCTCCGTCGCGATGTAGCGTTTGTCGATGGGCGACGGCGCCGTGAGCGCCCACTGGTTGTAGGCGAACACCGTGATCCGCCGCGTCGTTCGCGAGCGGTTGGTGAGCGTGAGCAGCGAGAGCTTGACCGGCTCGTGCTCGGCGACGAACACGGCGAGCTCCTGGTGCACGCCGCCGGCGTGGCGCAGGAAGCGCGAGACGCCGGCCCCGTGCCTCACGAGCCAGCGCGGAGAGCGCACGGACCTCGCGAGCACTCCGGGTGTCGCCGCCCAAACGGCGCCGCTCGACTCGTCGCGCAGGAAGATCGCCTCCGACGTCGGGTCGGTCACCGGATCGTTCGCGAACGGCGTCAAGCGGTTCTCGCGGCTGTTCTCGCACCAGGTGTGCGCCGAGCCGCGTTCCGTGACGATCGTTCCGAAGCGCGGATTGGCGAGCACGTTGCTCCACGGCAGCGGCGTGTCGCGCGCGCCCCAGAGCTGGATCGCGTACTCGCGTCCATCGTGCGCGAAGCCGCCGAAGCCGTTGTCCATCGCGAGCGCCGGCGCCTCGAGCCCGTCGTCGCCGTCGGCGGGCTCGTCGATGAGCGGCGCGTCGAGGCACAGGCCGGCGTGCGGACCGTGCGGTGCGACGGGTGTGTCGCGCTGGAGTTGCCGCGCCAGGTCGCCCGCTTCGCCCGAGAGCACGACGCGCGCCACGGTGCGCAGCAGCACGATCTCCGCCTCCGGCATCCCGTCGGCGCGCAGCAGGAACACGCCGCCCGGTCGGTCCCTCCAGGTCGACCACGGCCCGCTGTCGAGCGTTTGGACCAACTGGGACTGCATCTCGTCGCGGTACGACGTGGGATGCTCGTTCAGGATCACGGCGTCGAACTTCAAGCCCTTCAAGCGCCAGTGCTCCTGCGCCATCAGCACTTGCCGCACGAGCTCGACGCCGTCGGCGCCCGTGACGCTCACGAGCGCGATCGGCAGGTCGCCCGAGATCGCGTGGCGCCACAGTCCGCGCTGCGCCAGTGTGTTGCGCGCGACCGTCGCGGCGTCGGCGCGCAGCGACATGTCGGAGAAGAAGAGCCGCGAGCCGAGGCGCTCGAAGAGCTGGGCGTCGTCGAGCGAAAGGCCGAGATGGCGCAGCGAAACCACGGCGTGCGTGTACGCGAGCGCGAACGTGCGAGAAGCGATGCCCGGCTCGTGGTACTTGCGGGCGAGCGCGCGCGCCGCGGCTTCGTCGTTCGCGACGCCGGTCGTGAAGGTGAGGCGCGCGAAGCCGCCCGGTGCGAGGCGCAGCCGGGAACGAAGGCTGAAGATGGGGTCGAGCACGGCCCCCGTCGCGCCGGACAGCGCGCGTCCGTCGAGCGCCAGCGGCGCGTCGGGCCCGCGGCCGCGGCCCAAGAACCGCAGGCGGTCGGTTTCGTACTCGACTTGCGCGCGCGAGACGCCGTCGAGCGACAGCACGTGGAACGCGACGGTCGAGGGGTCGCTCGGCGAGCGCGCGCGGCGGCGCGCGAACAACGCTTCGC
This sequence comes from uncultured Planctomycetia bacterium, assembly GCA_937952135.1. Classification (GTDB taxonomy): domain Bacteria; phylum Planctomycetota; class UBA1135; order UBA1135; genus WYBT01. Next base: position 15,969 of record CALFYL010000102.1, on the reverse strand, counting down.
ACTCGGGCGCCCACTCGGTCTCGACGAACAACTTGCCGAAGGCCGGATGCGCCGCATCCTCGCCCGGCGGAGCGAGCGCGATCTCGACGTAGCTCGTGAGCTCGATCTCGCGCGGCCGGCTGCTGTGATTGACCAGCGAAACACGCCGCACCTCGGCGTCGTCCTCGGGCGAGACCGCGACTTCCAGGCGCGTCTCGATGTCGTGGTCGCGGCGCTCGAAGGTCACCTTTTCGCTCAGGAACTCGACCATGTAGCTGTCGGCGCGCGCGCCGATCGGCTGGTGCGCCGCGGACCACACCTCGCCGCCGTGCACGTCGCGCAGGTAGACGAACTGGCTGCCCGGGTCGGAGGTGCGATCCTCGCGCCAGCGCGTCACCGCTCGGCCGCGGCACGTGCTCGATCCGCCGCCGGCGTTGGTGAGGATCACGACATAGGCGCCGTTCGAGAGGATCTGCGCCTGCGTGTTCGGCGTGAAGGCCGAGCGGATGCGCCGCGGCGTGTGCTGCGGCGCGCGCAACGGAACGTGCGTCGCCTCGGCCGGGCTGGGCTGGATGAACGGCGCCTGCCGCGGGATGCGTTCCTGGAGCAGCAGCTCGGTCGCCTGCACGCGCGGGTCGGCGTGGAAGCGCGCGACCATCGCATCGTCGAGCAGCACGTTGGCAAGCGCCACGAGTCCCATGCCCTGGTGGTGCGCGAAGTACGCTCGCACGACGACGCCCGCGTTCGACGGCGCCTCGGTCGGAACGCCGATGTCGCTCTCGGTCGGTTTGCGCGGCGTGTAGTCGATCGCTTCGAAGAAGCCCATCTCGCCCCGGACGCCCTCGCGCTCGAGGCGCTGGAGGTTGCGACTGGCCGCCGCGGGATCGACGAGCGCCGCGAGCAGCGTCGCGTAGGGCGCGACGACGAGCTCGTCGGCGAGACCGCGCTTCAGGCCCAGCCCGGGCACGCCGAAGGCCTTGTACTGGTAGACGCCGAGCCGGTCGGCGAGGTTGTACGCGGACTCCGAAATTCCCCACGGAACCGAGCGATCGCGCGCGTATTGCCGCTGGCGCCGCACGGCCATTCCGCACGAGATGTCGAGCAGCGTGCCCGGGAAGCCGCGCATCAGCAGGTTCGGCATCAAGTACTCGAACATCGTCGCGCTCCACGACACGAGCGTGGGCGCGCCGTCGACGCTGACGACGAGGCGGCTGAGGTGGAACCAGTGGCTCTGCGGCGCGTCGCCTTTGGCGATGGCGAAGAAGCTCGCGAGGCGCGATTCCGAGGCGAGCAAGTCGTAGGACGCGCTGTCGAGGCGGCCGGGATGGCCCGCGTCGGGGAGGCGGTAGCCGATCGAAAGCAGCTCGCGCTCGGGGTCGATCAAAAAGCGGAAGCGCATGCCGTTCGCGAGGGCGTTCGCGCGGTCGTGCAGCTCGCGAAAGCGCGCGGGCTCGTGCACGCCCGACTGTGCGAGCTGCAGGCACCCCTGGGCGAGCGCGACGAGCGAACACGCGAGATTTCCGCTGTCGACGGACGACACGTAGCGCGGGTGGAGCGGCGCGAGCGTGCGCGTGTCGTACCAGTTGAGCAGATGGCCTTCGTGAAGCTCCAGACCCTCGATCGTGTCGAGCGTCGCCTCGAGCCGCGCGAGCAGGTCCGGGGTCGAGAGGAAGCCCAAGTCGTGCGCCGCGAGCGCCGAGAGCAGCCCCATGCCGATGTTCGTCGGTGAAGTGCGCGCGGCGACGAGGTGGGGAGCTTCCTGAACGTTGTCGGGCGGGAGCCAGTTGTGTTCGGGACCGGCGTGGGTTTCGAAGTAGCGCCAGGTCTGGCGCGCGACCTCGAGCAGGTACGCGCGCTCGTCGGCGGTGACCTCGCGCCTGGGGCGAACGGCGGAACGGCCGAGCCGTTGGGCCAGCGCTGGCGCGGCGAACCACAGCGCCAGAAACGGGGCGGCGAGTGCGAGGGCGCTCGGTCGCAGGGCCTCGATCGCCGTGCCCAGCGCGAGCGCGACGATGGGGCTCGACGCCATCGCGACATAGAACACGCCCAGGGCCTTGTGGCTCGGGCCTCGCGTCGAGCGTGCGCCCGAGCGCGCGACGTGCGCCGCCGCGGTCTCCCAGTCGAGCAAGCGGCGCTTGGTGATCACCAGCCGCACGAGCGTGAGCCCGATCGCATGCAGCATCTTCCACGCGTGGAAGGGCAGGAACGCGAGTCTCAGCAACGCCTGGGCGCCCGCGGCCCCGAGGTCCTCGAGCGCGCCGCGGACGTAGAGGCGCGAAGAGCCGGGGTTCGCCGGCCGCAGGCTGAGGTTCATCAGCGCGGTGAGCATGGGCAACGCGACGACGCCCAGCGCGCCGAGCGTCCACACCCACGGTTCCCCCGGCAGACACGTCCACGCCGCGGCGAACAGCGCCACCAACGCAGGTGGCATCAGGCTGCGCCGCAGGTTGTCGAAGATCTTCCACCGGCTGATCGGCGGCAGCCTGTTGCGCGCGAAGCCGTCGCTCGTGGGCGCCACGGGCAGCAGCCAGGCGAGAATCTGCCAATCGCCGCGCACCCAGCGGTGCTCGCGGCGCGAGTGCGCGAGCAGGTTCGGCGGGTAGTCGTCGACCAACTCGACATCCGTCACCAGCGCGGTGCGCGCGTGCAAGCCCTCGAACAGATCGTGCGAGAGCAACGCATTCTCCGGCGCGCGCCCTTCGACCGTCGCGCGGAACGCGTCGATGTCGTACAGGCCCTTCCCCGTGTACACGCCCTCGTCGAACAGGTCCTGATAGGTGTCCGAGACCGCGGTCGTGTACGGATCGATGCCCGTGTTGCCGGCGTAGATCTGCGCGAAGCGCGAGCTCGAGGCGCTCGAGTGCGTGACGCTGATGCGCGGCTGCAGGATGCCGTAGCCCTGGGTCACGCGTCCGACCGCCGGGTCGACGACCGGGCGGTGGAGCGGGTGCGAGAGGATGCCGATCAGCTCGCGCGCCACGTTGCGCGGCGCCCGGGTGTCGCGGTCCAGGGTCAGCACGAAGCGCATCGAAGGGAGCAGCTCCAGGCGCCCGATCTGCACCGTGAAGCCCGTGTCGGTCGCGCCGCGGACGAGGCGATTGAACTCCTCGATCTTGCCGCGCTTGCGCTCCCAACCCATGAACACGCCCTCCTTCGGGTTCCACTGGCGTTCGCGGTGGAACAGATAGAAGCGATCGGAGGGCAGGCGTCGGTTGAGCTCCTCGATGCCGCTGCGCGCTGCGTCGAGGATGGGCGCGTCGTTCTCGGTGACGGCCGTCGTCGCGTCCTTGAAGTCGCTGAGGATCGCGAAGTGGATGTGCGGGTCGAGGTTTGCGAGCGCCTGCACCTCGAGGTGCTCGAGCAGGCGGGCGACATCGGCGACGTCCGCGAGCAAGGTGGGGATGGTGACGATCGTCCGCGCGTTCGCCGGGACGCCGTTCGAGAAATCCAGGCGCGGCAGGCGGCGCGGCGGCGTGAGGGCCGCGACGGCGCGCTGGACGAGGAGCACCGCGAGCTCGCTCGCTGGGAGCAGCGCCGCGAACGCCACGAGGACGAGGGCTTCGCTCGCGCCGACGGAGCGCGCATAAGCGAGCGCTGCGAACACCACGATGCCCGTGAGAAGCGCGATGCTGCCCAGGTACGCCTTGGTCGGGTGGCGCCGGACCGCGCGCTGCACGCGCGCCGCGAGCGTGAAGCGCGCGGCGACGTCCTGCTCGAGGGCGGCGCGGCCCGGCCCGACGAGGTGGTAGCCGACGTGCGCGGCCGGTGCGCGCGGCGTTCGCGCGGCCGCGGCGCGCGCGTTCTCGATGGCCCGCAAGCTGACGCTGACTTGCGCCTCGCCCGTCGGGGCCGCGAGCTCCTCGACGGCGTGCCGGTAGCTGTCGCGGCTGGCGAAATCCATGCGCGCGTAATCGCCGCTCGGGTCGCGGCGCAGGATGTGGTCGACCTGGCTGACGCGTTCGACGAAGCGGCTCCAGTCGAGCGACGCGCACAGCCGCAGGCTCGAGATCGAGTTGCCCATCGAAGCCTGCTCGGTGGCCTCGCGCTGGTACTCGGAGCGGATCACGGCCTCCGAGGTCGTGCCTAGCGCGGCCAGCGCCTCCTCGACGCGCGCGTTCCACGCCAGCACCGCCGGGTCGTGCTCCAGCGTGCGCTGGCGGAGCTGCGCGACGAACGCGCTGTGCAGCGGCGTCGGCAGCACTTCGGGCGCGTCGCCGGCGTCGAAACGAGCGAGCGCCTCCTTCGCAGCGATTCGCGCGGAGCGGCCGCGGAGCAGGTCGTCGGCGAGCCGGCGCACGTTCTCGATCAGCGCGAGCTTGAGCAGCGTCGGCCAGGCCCACAACTCGCCGAGGGTGAGCGGTGTGACGCTCTGGAAGGCGAGCACGAAGCGCGTGAGCAGGTCGGCGTCGAAGCGGCCGTCGCCGTGGGCGATCAGTTCGCGCGCGAGTGCGCAGATGCGCGCCTGCCCGCCGAACTCGCGCGGTGCGAGCTTGGGCAGCCGCCGGTAGTACCGCGCGGGCAGGTCGCGGCGCACGGCGCGCGCCTGGGTGTCGAGAACGTGGAAGTTGTCGAGCAGCCACTCCGCCGCCGGATCGACGACTTCGCCTCGCCGAACATCCTCGGCGAGCACGCGGTACGCGCGGCGCAACGCCTGCACATCGCGCCCGAGTTGCTCGAGGATCGCGTGGCGCGGAAGGAAGACGTCGCGAGCGAGCGTGAAAGAAGCCGCCAGGCCCTTGGCATGGGCTTCGAGGCTCTCGGGATTCGACGCTTCGCTCCGTCTCTGCGTCGGTGGCGCGCTGCGGTTCGACCCGAAGAAGTCCCTGAATCCCATGCTTCGCGTGCTGCTTTCCTCTGTCGCTCGGACACGCGTACGCAGGCGGCGCCGATGGGCTGGGGTGGAGTGCTTCGACGCGGTGTTGCGATCGGACCTGAGCGCGGTGGTCCCATTCAAAGCCTACGAAGCCCCCGGAAACAGACATAAATACGAGGCGCGCGCCGGCTCGAGCAATCGATGGGAGTGCGTAGTTGCTCGGCTCGGCGCTTCTCACCGCGTCCTGCGCCGCGAACCGAGATCGAGAATTCTCGCGCGCTGCGCCGGCGCGCTGCGGCATACGCGCAATTCAGCGGTTGCACCGAGTGAACTCCGTGAATCTCCCGATGTGCGCAGCGAGCTCCCGTGCCTAGATTTCGGCCCTTCTCCGCGCGTAGCGACGGAGTCTCCTCTGTCCGAACTTTTAAGGCGCCACACATGCATCCCGATCGAATCAAAGGCGCCGCGAAGAACGCGGCCGGCAAGGTCCAGCAGAGCATCGGCAAGGCGGTCGGCAGCAAACTGCAAGAAGCCAAGGGTCTTCAGAAGCAGGCCGCAGGCAAGCTGCAGGAGCGTCTCGGCGAGGAGCGCGAAGCGGCCCGGAAACGGAACGCGCGAACGTCGAGTTGATGCGGAGCGCCCCGTGCGTGCGGCGTGGAATCTCCGCGAGCGGGGTCCAGCTTGCTCCACGGATTTTGCGATCACGGATCTCGATCGACGCCCCTCGCGTCGCGCATCGCAGCTCTCCCCCAGGTTCGAACTCCGCGTACTCCCATGGGCGAAAATCGCTCCACCCGCGTCGACTTCGTCGCGTCCACCGCTGCCCTCGAGGACCCCGTCGAGTGGTTGCAATCGGTCGGCTTCGTAGAGATCCCGGTTCCACTCGAAGCGGTGAACCCAGCGCCCGCGCAGAGCGCGCCGTCGAAGGCCGTCGCTCCTTCCGTGCCGCGGCGCACCAACCGTCGCGCGCTCGCGCTCGGCGCGCTTGCGATTGCCACGATCAGCGGTGGCGCTTCGGCACGCTGGGTGGCGCCGATGCTCGATCCGGGCTCGAGCACGCTCGCTGTCGCGTTCTCCGCCGCAACGACCTGCGCTCTCGCTGGCGCCTGGTTCGGCGCGCGATCGTTGCGCATGAATTGACCCGAACCCTGCGGGAACCCGAACGCCCGTGCAGCCAGCCGAAATCGCGGCTTTCGGTTAGTCTTCGAGCGGATGGCCTACTTCTTCCTTCGCCTGCGGCAGCAGCGCGTGTGGGCGGATCCGCGTCGCAAGCATCGCACTCTGCTCTCCTTCGCGGAGACCGAGGAGGACGGGGGACGGGATCTCGCACGCGCGGCGGAACGCGTCTGCGACCCCGAGTTGCGCCAACATCTCGAGCGCCACAGCCGCGATGAGGCGCGGCACGCGAGCTTGTTCCGCCAGCGCGCGCTCGAAGTCGCCGCGGAAGAGCACCTTTCCGCCGCCGATGGCGTCGCCCCGGAAAAGCGCTTCGAGCTGGCGGGTGCGCGGGCCGGGCTCGAGATCGACGTGCATGGCGCCTTCCGCGCAGGCCTCATCGACGAGCTCGGCGAACTCGAGTACGTCGCGATGCTCCACGTCGCCGAGCGCAAGGCCGCGGCGCTGTTCGCGGCCTACAGCGAGATGAACGCGCACGACGGGAAGACGCGCGCCGTATTCGAGGAGATCCTCCGCGACGAAAAGTACCACGTCGCCTACACCGGAACGTTCCTCGACAAGTGGCGCAAGCAAGGCCGCGGCGCCGAGGTGGAGCGCGCGCTGGATGCGGCCACCGACAGTCGTTGGCTCGGCGCTTGGAAGCGCCTGGGCGTGCGGTCGGCGTCGAGCTTTTCGCAGCTCGTGTTGTTTGCGCTGTACTGGACGCTCATCGCACCCTTCGGGCTCCTCGCGCGCCGTCGCGCGCCGCCCGTCGGCTGGCAGCGCGCGAACGGGCGCCGCGTGGGGCAGTACTGATGCGCGTGCTCGGAATCTCCGCCTTCCACCGCGATTCCGCGGCGGCCCTGTGCATCGATGGCGTGCTCGTCGCCGCGGCGCAGGAGGAGCGTTTCACGCGCAAGCCCCTCGACAACGGCCTTCCTCGCCGCGCGGCGCGCTTTTGCCTCGACCGCGCCGCCATCGCCGCCGCCGACCTCGACGCCTTGGTGTTCCACGAGAAACCGCTGCGCAAGTTCGAGCGCACGCTCGCGACTCAGCTCCAGGCCTTTCCGCGCTCTGCGCGCACGTTCTCGCGCGACTTGTTTCACTGGCTCGGAGACCGGCTGTGGATCCGCACGCGCTTGGCGGAGGAGTTCGGCGTGGCGCCCGAGAAGGTGCGCTTCGTCGAGCATGCCCGCGCGCACGCCGCGTTGGCGTTCTACAGCTCGCCGCACGACGAAGCCGCCGTGCTCGTCGTGGACGACCTCGGCGAGTGGGCGACGACGACGCTCGCGCGCGGAAGCGGCGCGACGCTCACGAGTCTGGAGGAGCTGCACTTCCCGCACTCGCTCGGTCTTTGGCTGTCGGCCTACACGCAGTTCCTGGGTTTCGCGCCGGGGCTCGACGAGGAGCGCGTCGAGGCGCTCGCGCACCTGGGCTCGCCGCGCTACGAACGCGAAGTGACGTCGACGGCGCCCGAGGGCGACGGCGCCGCGTTCACGATCGATCCGCGCTGCTTTCGCTTCGCCTTCGATGGGGAGCAGTTGTTCGAACGCGAGTTCGAGGCGCGCTTTGCCGCGAGCTACGGCCCCCGGCGAGCGGCGGGTCACCGGCTGCGGATCGACGCGGAGCTCGACGCGCGCGACGCGGACCTCTCCGCCAGCGTGCAGCGCGTGCTCGAGTCACGCGTTCTCGGCCTCGCGCGTGCGTTGCGCGAGCGCACGGGCTGCGACGTCGCTTGTCTCGCGGGAGAAGTGTTCCGGAACCGCTCGCTCGTGGCGCGGCTCGCGAGCGACGGGCCGTTCCGCGAGCTGTTCGTGGGGCCGGCGCTCGGTGAAGCCGGTGTCGCCGCCGGCGCCGCACTCGAAGAGTCGCTCTCGCTCGGCGCGCCACGGTGCGCGCAGGATCCCACGCTCGCGCTCGGCGCCGCGGCCAGCTCGGACGCGGGCGCCGGCGACGGTTCCGAGAGTGGGCCCGAGGACCTCGCCGAGCGATTGTGCGCGGGTCAAACGGTCGCCTGGGTGCGCGGGGCCCTCGAGCTCGGGCCGGAAAGCGTGGCTTCGCGCCTCGTCCTCGGCGCCGCAGGCGGCTTCGAGGCCCGCGAACGGCTGCTCGGCGCGCTGCAACGTTCGGAGAGTTATCTGCCGATTCGTTTGCTCGTCGCCGCGGAGCTGGCCGCCGAGTGGATCGAGCTTCCGGCATCCGCGCGCCAAGCGGCGCACGTGGGCGGCTCAATGGCGCGAGCTCGCGACGAGCTTCGTCGCCACGCTCCCTCGGCCGTCCTGGCGAGCGGCGCCGTGTGGGCGCAACTCGTCGACCGCGGGCGCGATGCGGAGCTGCACGAGGTGTTGCTCCGCATGAACCGAGCCCTCGGCGCGCCGCTCCTGCTCGCCGCGAGCTTCCACCTGCGCTCCCAGCCGATCGTTCGCACGCAAGCGGACGCGGTCGACGCCTTCCGGCGCTCGTCCCTCGATGCGTTGGTTGTCGACGGCCGTTGCTTCGCGGCGGCCGCGCTCATCTGACGCGCTGCGCGACCACGAACACCAGCCCCGCGTCGGGATCGGCGAGTCCGCGCGCGAGCCATCCGAGGCGGCGCGCGAGCATCGCCGCCGCGCCAGGCTTGGGCGTCGGATCGAAGAGTCCCTCTCCGTCCTCGTCGACGGCGGGCGGCACGCTTCGGACCCAGCGGAATCCGAGCTGCTCGAGCTGCGCGACGACCCGCGGCAGCGGCAGCAAGTGTTCGAGCGGATGGCGGTACTGGTCCGCGATCCAGATGTCCTTCTTCTCGCGGTCGAGGTCCGCGCGCCGAAGCACGGGATCGAGCGCCTCGACCGGCCGCCCAGCGAGTTTCGCCAACCGGCAGCGAAGCACATGGAGCTGGCGCGCGAGGCTCTCGTAGAACCCGAGCAACAGCATCCCGCCTGGCGCCACGAGTCTCGCGACGCACTCGATGGCGCGCGCGGGGTCGGGCGTGTGGTGGACCACGCCGCGCGAAACGACGACCTCGAACGGGCGCCCGGCGAGCGGAAGATCGAAGAGTTCGGCGCGCACGAGGTGCAAGTTCGCAATGCGCGCCTTCACGCGGAAGGCATCCGCGCAGGCGAGCGAGGCGCGGCAGCCATCGACGGCGATCACGCGCCGACGCGGGCCGGCGAGGGCCAGAAAGGCGGCCAGTTGGGCGGTGCCCGAGCCGCAGTCGAGCACGGTCGCCTGCGGGCCGACGGCGCGGTCGAGCGCGGCGAGGAACGGGGCTCGGCGAGAGCGGTCGAGGAGCGTCGGGCCGTCGTCGCTCGGCGCGTAGCCCGGAAACGGGTGGCGCGTGTAGAGCGCCTCGACCTGGGCCGCGCGTGCTTCGCGCAGCGTGTCGCCGATCACGTCGAGCACTCCGCCGCGGCGCACGAAGGCCAGGCCGCAACCCTCGCAGCGCGAGGAACAGGGCGCGAGCAGCGCCCAGCAACGCGGGCACGAGCTGCCGTGCTCGAGACTCGTCGCGCTCATCGAGGGTGGTTCAACGGCCGTGGCCCATCGGTGGCGGAGTCGGACTCTCCCAGCCGCGACGGCGCGAAGAAAAAGACCCAACGCTCGCGGGTTTGGCTGCATGGGGGGCGGCGCCACCGTTCTCACGGGAAGCACCATGCGTCGGACGTTCCTCGGTATTCGCACCCGCGTCGCCACGTCGTTCGAGCTCCTTCGAGCGCTGTGGCGCGGGCCGTACTGGTGGCTGGTCCCCGTGCTGTGCATCCTGCTCCCGGCCGCCGTCGTGTTCGTCTTCCTCCAGGCCGTGCCGGTCGTCGCGCCCTTCGTCTACACGGTCTTCTAGCGGCGCTTCCGAGCTCGCGCCCGCACTCGTCTTTCTTGGGAGCTTCGCCGGTTCGAGTCGTTCCGCGACCGCGCGTGCGATCGCAGCGTGGCCCGCCTCGTTGAAGTGCTGGTCGAGGGGATGAACCCACAGCTCCTCGCCGAGCTGCGCGAGTTCCGCTCCGATCTCGTGCGTCACGATTCCCGCTGCTCGCGCCGCCGCTGCCAGGACCGCGTCGACCTCGTCGCTCGCCCAGCCCGCTCCTTTCCGCACGGGCATCGGAAGCACCAGGGCGCGCACTTCGACTCCGCGCTCGCGCGCGAGCCGCGCCATCCGCTCCAGCGCCGCCTCGACGCGCCGCCGCGCCGGGCGTCCCTCTCGCGAAGCGTTGAGTTTCGGCGTCACGTAGGCGCTCGCGAGCATGCGCCGCCGCCAGCCCTCGATCACGACATCGACGACGCGCAGGTTCTTACGCACGCTGTCGAGCCACGGCAGTCGGCCCGGCTGGGTCCGCGCGAGCGCGCGCGCGTTGCCCGCGAGCGCTCCGGGAGCGATGCCGTCGAGCAGGAAGTCGTCGAAGTGCAGCGCGACGAGGAGCAGATCGCAGTCCAGTTCGAAAGCGAGGTGCTCGACGAGCCACGCCTTCTCCTCGGCGTCGAGGTTGGGCACGCCGAGGTTCAGCACTTCGACGTTCGGCGCGCTGCTGCGCGAGTTGAGCTCGCGCTCCAATCGCGCCGGCCAGGTGTCGTCGTCGCCGACACCCCAGCCGAAGACGTTCGAATCGCCGACGCACCCGATGCGCACGGCGCCTTCGGGCTTGCGGGGTGCGAAGGGTTTGCCGCGCCAGCCGTGGGGCCCGACGCGATGGAGGACGACGCGTTCGTCCTCCGGCGCCCCGAGACGGATCTCGAGCGTCGAGCCCGGGATCAAACGCCGCGTGCCGGCGGCGCCCTGCGTCGCGCTCAGCACCTCGCCCGCATAGCGCGGGCGCGCCTCGATTCGCGGCGCCCACACGCGCACCGCGACTTCCGCGACCAGCAGGCCGATCAACGACGCCAGCGCGCACGCGCCGAGCTTGCGTCGGCCGTTCCATCGATGCTTCGAGCTTTCGTGCGAGCTTCGCTGCGACGCCACGCGCAGGCCATGCCGCCACCGAGCGCTCCGTTGGCGGAAAGTCGAACGAGCGAGCGGGCGTTCGCGCCGACGGCGCGTCGACTCGCTCCGCGCGCCCTAGATGGTGCTGGCCCCGGCGCGGCGGGAGCGGAATACTCGCGCTCCGCTCCGCACGAAGCCCCCCTGCGCCGCTCCATGCCTCCGATCCTAGAAGTCCGCGAGCTCTACAAGTTCTTCGATCGCCGCGAGGGCGCGGCGCCGGTCCTGCGCGACGTCAGCTTCGCAGTCGAAGAGGGCGAATTCGTCTGCATCATGGGGCCGAGCGGTTCCGGCAAGTCGACGCTGCTGCACATGTTGTCGGGACTCGACTCGCCGACCGCGGGCTCGATCAAGCTCGCTGGCAAGAACCTCAAGGACCTGTCGGAGGGCGATCGCACGCTGCTGCGCCGCGCGCAGATCGGCTATGTGTTTCAGTTCTTCAACTTGATGCCCAATTTGAATCTGGTGGAGAACGTCGGGCTCCCGCTCGCGATCCAAGGGCTGCATCCGAGCGACCACGGCGAGACGATTCGCGGCCTGCTCGCGCGCCTGGGTCTCGACGGCAAGGAGCATCAGTTCCCGCACCAGCTCTCGGGCGGCGAGATGCAGCGCACGTCGATCGCGCGCGCGCTCGCGGGCGGCCAGCCGCTGCTCCTGTGCGACGAACCCACCGGCAATCTCTCGCAGAAGGCCGGCGCCGAAGTGATGGCGCTGCTGCGGAAGATCTGCGACTCGGACCGCAAGACGGTCGTGCTCGTCACGCACAATCCGCGCGACGCAACTTTTGCGGACCGCGTGCTGTTCCTGGTCGACGGCGCATTGGACCAAGTGCACGCCTTGAAAGGCCCGGGACTGACCGTGGAACGCATCCACGAACAGTTGGCGGCGCTCCACATCTGAAGCGCCTCCGAATGCTCGTGGATGGGATGAGGGAAGTGCGTGGGTGGATCACGCACGTGTTAGCTGGGTGGGACGGCTTGGCGCCTATACTCACGCGCTCGGGAGACCGCGGGTCTCTCGCCAGTCGTAACTCAAGCCTCAACACTCCTCGGAGAATCTCATGAAGGCATGGATGCTGTGCGTGGCCGCTGTCGGCGGTCTCTCGGTGCTTCCCCTCGTTGCGCAGGAAGGCGGCAAGGACAAGGAAGCTCGTCCCGCCGCGGCGCAAGCGGAACGAAGCGAAGCCTACAAGCTCGGCGACACGGTCGACGAGAACATCACCCTCAAGGACATCGACGGCAAGTCGATCACGCTGAAGGAACTGCGCGGCAAGGTCGTGTTCATCCACTTCTGGTCGAAGGACTGCCCCTACGAGAAGGTGGCTGACCCGAAGGTGGCCGCGCTCGAGAAGGCCTGGAAGGACAAGAACGTCGTCACGCTCGCGATCAACTCGAACTCGACCGAGATCGGAACGACGCCGCCCTCGGACAACGCCTTCTACCAGCCGATCCGCGATCACCTGAAGAAGAAGGAGATCTCGATGCGCGTGTTCGTCGACCACGGCAACAAGGTGGCGGACATGTTCGCGGCGAAGTCGACCCCGCACTGCTTCGTGATCGATCCGAAGGGCAAGCTCGTTTACGCGGGCGGTCTCGACGACGACCCGAAGGGCGACAAGGGCGAAGAGGCCAAGCAGTACGTTCGCGACGCGGTCGAAGCCACGCTCGAGGGCAAGGAAGTCAAAGTCAACACGAGCAAGCACTACGGCTGTTCGATCAAGCGCGTTGCTGCCGGGAGCTGAAGCTCGATGAACCTGCGCACTGCCGCCATCTCGGGCCTGCTCCTGATCCTGACTGCCTGCGGCGATGCAGGCGATCCCAGCGGCGGAGCGGCGGGGGGCAGCGCGACGCAGGTCCAGGCCGCGAACGTCGAGGTAGTTGACCTCGCCAAACTCGACGGCGTGCTCGCGAGTCATCGCGGGCGCGCCGTCGTCATGAATTTCTGGGCCATGTGGTGCGCGCCGTGTGTCGAGGAGCTGCCCGACCTGATCGCCGCCGAGCGCGAAGCTCGCAGCGACGACCTCGTGCTGCTGCTCGTCAGTTACGACCTGCAGATCCCCGAAGCCAACGCTGACACGATCGTGCCCCGGGTGCGCACGTTCGCGGAGAAGCGCGGCATCGGCGCACCGGTGCTGGTGTTCGAAGGCGAGCTCGATCCCATCAACGAGCGCTTCGACCTGCCCGGCCACATCCCCGTGACCTTGGCCTTCGATCGCCAGGGCAACATCGTCGACCGCGAAGACGGTCCGACGAACAAAGCACGCTTCGCCGAGCTGATGCGAGCCGCCTTGGGCGGCTGATCGCGCGCGGCGGGTTTCTCCACGCAGAACGCACCCTATGGGACTGGCCGCGACGATCGCGCGCCGGAGCCTCCTTCAGAGGCCCGGCCGCACGCTGTTCTCGATCCTCGGTATCGCGGTGGGCATCGCCACCGTCGTCGGGATCTTCACGCTCGACCACAACACGCTCCGCGTGCGCTCGCACTCCGACGATCCGGACTGGCGCGCGGAGATCGAGGTCAGTCCGAGCCGCGCGGTCAAGGACGCGCGCAAGGAGCTGACGGCGGTCAAGGGTGTCGCGGATGTGAGCGCCGCGTTCCAGTCGCAAGCCGCGCTGTGGGCCGGCGAGTCCATCGGTGGCAAGCAGACGCGCGTGGCGCTGATCGCGATGGACCCGGAGAGCTCGCGCGAGCTCGGCGGCTACTTCGTGGCGCGCGGCCGCGACCTCGCGCCGCGGGCGGGCGCCCACGAAGTGTTGATCGGCGAGCGCCTGGCCGACGAGCTGAAGCTCGAGCCCGGCTCGCGCCTGCTGCTCGCGCCGCCGCGCCGCGCGCCCGCGCGCGACTGCGTGGACGGCGAATGGAAAACCGCCGAGCGCGACGTCGCCGCCAAGCCGAACCCGACGGCTTTCGAGGTCGTCGGCGTTATGGGGCGCGAAGGCATCGGCCGCAAGGGCGGGGGCGACGTCGTGCTCATCGACTTCGCCGTGGCGCGCGAGATGTACGTCGGAACCCACGTCGATCCGCGTTACTGGATCAAGCGCGACGCAACGGTCAACCTCGAGACGCTACAGGCGAACCTCGGCGAGGCCTGGAGCTACGACCTCAAGAAGAGCGTGATCATCGGCCAGGCCGCCGACGAGCGCGCCTTCCGCAACGGCGTGCGCTTCGCGGGCCTCATGGCGCTCGTGCTCGGCCTGTTCGTCATCTTCCACTCGCTCTCGATGTCGCTCGTCGAGCGCTTGCGCGAAGTCGGGATCCTGCACGCCCTCGGCACGTCGCGCGCCCAGGTGGCGCGCGTGTTCTTCACCGAAGCCGTGCTCGTCGCCGGCGCCGGCGGCCTGATCGGGCTCGTCGCGGGGGTCGGGCTCGCGTGGCGTCTGCTGCGCTGGAGCATCACGACCGTCGGCATCGGCGGGGTCGATCCGTACGTGCTGCGGCAGGTTTTCGAAGTGCCGTGGCCGGTCGTCGGTCCGCTCGTGGGCGCGGGGGTCGCGATCGCGCTGGTCGGTTCGGTGTACCCGCTCGCGAAGGCGCACAACACGAACGCCGTCGCGGCGCTGCGCGGCGAAGAGCTCGGCGCTCCCAAGAAGTCCTCGCGCGGCTTCCAATTGCTCACCGCCGTGCTGCTCGCGCTGGTGATCCCCGGCGTGTACTTCGGGGTCGTGCCCGTGATCGGCGAGCAGGAGAGCGAACTCGTCGGCGTGATCCTGCTCGGCATGGCGGTGCTCGCGATGCTCGTCGCGGCGCCGCTCATCGCGCCCAGCGTGATCGCGTGGGTGTGCGACAAGCTCACGCGGCCCTTCGAGCGCGCGTGGCCGCTCGCGGGCCAGCTCGCGGCGCGCGCGATCCGCAACGGACCGGCGCGCGTGGCGGGCGGCGTGGCCGGGCTCGCGCTCGTGACCGCGGGGTTCGTCGGCCTGCACGGCATGACCGGGGCCCTCAGCGCGGAGATCGAGGTGTGGAGCGCCGAGGCGTTCCGCGACAAGGTCTACGTGCGCCAGATCGAGCCGCTGAGCTTCGGCGAGTTGAAGGCGAAATTCGCCGAGTACCCCGAGGTCATCGGCCTGGAGCCGAACGAGTCGCGCACGTACTCGCCGTTCCTGCTCATCGGCATGAAGGAGGACGAGCTCGCGCGCTACGGCCCGTGCAAGGACGATCCGACGCTGCTCGCGAAGCTGCGCGACGGCAAGGGCGTGATCCTCTCGCGGCGCGTCGCGAAGCACCGCAACTACAAGCTCGGAGATGCGGTCCACGTCGACACGCCCGGCGGCAAGGTGGAGAGCTTCCCCGTCGTGGCGATCAGCGACGCGTACGGCTACTTCCCGCGGCCCGACGAGCGCCTCTACGGCGTGGTTAGCGACCGCTGGCTGAAGCAGCTCTTCTGCCTCGAGACCGACACGCTCAGCACCTTCGCGGTGCGCTTCGAGGACGGCTTCGACCAAGGCGAGGCCGAGGCCATCGTGCGGACGGCGCTCGGCGTCGCACCGCGCGCGGGCCAGGGCGTGATCGAGAGCGGCGCCTACCTCTACGACTGGCATTCGACCGACATTGCGCGCGACTTCGTGCTGTTCGACATCATCATCGCGCTCACGGTGCTGCTCGCCGGCCTCGGCGTGCTCAACGGACAACTGCTCTCGGCGCTCGAGCGGGCGAAGGAGCTCGGCGTGCTCAAAGCGCTCGGCACGACGCGCTCCCAGATCGCCGGGCACGTGCTGCTCGAGAGCCTGATCGTCGGCGCGATCGGCGGCGGTCTGGGCGCCGCCATCGGCGCGGGCCTCACGCCGGTGATCGTGCGCGCGCTCCGCGTGATCTCCGGCCTGCCGCTGCCGGACGCGGGCCCGGGATGGTGGTTCGTCGCCGGCTGGGGCGGGGCGATCGCGGTGGCGCTTCTGGCCGGGCTCTACCCGATCTGGCGCATGAACCGGGGCAACGCCGTGGCGGCCGTTCGCACGGGTTGAAGCTCCCGAAGCGCCCCCTTTACGAGTCCGTTCCGCACCGCTATCATCCCCGCCCCAAAGCGCGGGGACGTAGCTCAATTGGTTAGAGTACCGGCCTGTCACGCCGGTGGTTGCGG
>CALFYL010000101.1 GCA_937952135.1 uncultured Planctomycetia bacterium | reverse complement strand
GCTCGCCTACAACCCGGGCACGGCGCTCGGCGGCGCCTACGCGAACACGTTCTTCGTGTGCGATTTCCGCGGCGATCCGAACTCGTCGGGCGTGCAGACCTTCACGGTGAAGCCGAAGGGCTCGAGCTTCGAGTTGGACAAGCTCGACAAGTTTCTGTGGGGGACGCTCGTCACGGATTGTGATTTCGGCCCCGACGGCGCGCTGTGGTTCAGCGACTGGGTGCAGGGCTGGAACAAGACCGGCAAGGGGCGCATCTATCGACTCGAGCCCGATCGCGACCACGCGGAGGCCGCCGATGTGAAGCGTTTGCTCGCGGCCGATTGGACCGCGATGAGCGACGCGAGCGTGCGCGGCATCCTCGTGAGCAGCGACCAACGCGTGCGCTTCATGGCGCAGTTCGAGTTAGTTCGGCGCGGCAAGAAGCAGCTGCTCCTGCGCTTGGCCGCGGATCCGACTGCGACGGAATTGGCGCGACTGCACGCCATCTGGGGCCTAGGGCAGCTCGATGTCGGTCTCGTTGATGGGGTGCCCGCACTCGCGAGCGAGGAGTCCCCAGTTCCTGTTCGAGTCGCTGCCATTCAACTGATCGCCACGACTCGCTTGCGGCATCGAGACGAGCTGAAGTTCGACGACGTGCACGAGTGGGGGCGGGAAGAGCTGATAGCCGCGGCGACGACGGGAAGTCCGATCTTGCAGCGCGCAGCATTCACAGCGCTGGCGCGAATCGGCTACTCAGACAACTACGACTTGGGTCTCTACTTTATCGGTGACTTACAGCGCTGGACGTATGCAAGGCTCGGGCTGATCGGAGAGTCCGATCCGGAACTCCGGCACGCAATGGTGAGCTACCTTGTGTCGCTAGGCGCGCGACCGCAGTACCTCTCCAGCTTCGCGGGTCGTGCATCCAACCTGTCTGAGGCATCGAATGAGGAGTCGCCGCACGTCCGAATTGCTGCGGTCGTTGCCTTGCGTCGCCTGCGCCACGGCGACATCGCGGAATTCCTCGGGGACTTGGACCCGCGCGTGGTCGTCGAAGCCGCCCGCGGCATCTATGACGAGCAGATCTCGAGTGCGATGCCGGCGCTCGCCAAGCTCATTGAACGCGAAGAGCTCTCGACGACCGCGCTCGTGCGGCGCGTGCTGCACGCGAACTTTCGGCTCGGCACGCGCGAGAACGCCGCAGCACTCGCGAACTTCGCCACGCGCGAAGACGCCGACGAGCTGCACCGATGGGAAGCCGTCGACCTGCTGTCGAAATGGGCCGAGCCGCCGGGCCGCGATGGCTTCACGGGTGAGTGGTGGCCGCTGCCTAAGCGCGAAGCCTCGTTCCTATCCGAACTCGTCGAGTCGATGCGATCGAAAGGCATCGAGAAGGCGCCGACGCGCGTCGTCGCCGCCTGGATCGAGCTCGCCGAGCGTTGCAACGCGACACAAGTCGGCCCCGCGCTCGTCGAACGCGCGCGCGATAGGTTCGCCGACGCCTCGATCCGCGCTTCGGCGATCCGCGCGGCGAGCAAGATCGCGCCGGAGGTGCTCGAGCCCGCGCTCGCGGCGTTCGCCGTCGATTCCGAGGCCAAAGTGCGCGCGGAAACGCTGCGTGCGATCCAAAAAGCCACGCCAGAGCGCGCGTACCCGCTGCTCGCCGACGCGGCGCGCCACGGAGCGATCGAAGAGCGTCGCGTCGCCTATTCCGCGCTCGCCGACATGAACGATCCGCGCGTCGACGCGTTCTTCACCGTCGAGCTCGCGCGCCACATCGGCGGGCTCGTGCCGCCGGAAGTCGCGCTCGACCTCGTGCTCGCCGCCGAAAAGCGCTCGGATTCGAGCGTGAAGAAGGTCCTCTCGAACCTCGCGGCCGTTCGTGCGATCGATCCGCTCTCCGCGCCGTTCGTCGACTCTCTGCACGGAGGCGACAAAGCCCGCGGCAAGCGCGTGCTGCGCGAGAAGGCCGAGACGAGCTGTCTGCGCTGCCACAAGATCGAGTGGGGCGAGGGCGGCGAGGTCGGGCCCGACCTGCGCGGCCTCTCCAAGCGTTCGACGCGCGTGGACATGCTCGAGTCGATCGTCGATTCGAACCGCCGCATCGCGCGCGGCTACGAGAACTGGCTCTTCACCTTCGAGGACGATACTCCCGTCGCGGGCGTGATCCTCGAGGAGACCGACACGACGGTTCGCGTGCGCACGAGCCAGGACGAGATCGTCGAGCTCGAGCGCTCTGAGATCGTCGAGCGCCGCAAGGACCTGTCGGCCATGCCGCAGGACGTCGCCAAGTTCCTCTCGCGCGAAGAGATGCGCGACCTGATCGAGTACCTCGCCAGCCTTTGAGACCCACGCCGATGATCCAACTCGACCGACGTTCGCTCCTCTCCGTTGGCGCTGCGCTGCTCACTGCGCCGAGCCTGCGCGCACAGCAGTACCACGGACCGCACTCCGAGACGCTGAAGAAGCTCAAGACGCGCTTCGCCGTGAACGGCGAGATCTGGTGGAGCAAGCTGCCCTTCGAGCAGCGCATCGAGCGCGCGCTCGAGCAGGGCTTCGAGGCCATCGAGTTCTGGCCCTGGCGCAACAAGGACCTCGCGGCGCTCGAGAAGCTAGCCAAGGACCGCGGCGTGAAGTTCGCGCAGTTCACGGCCTGGGGCTTCGAGCCCGGCCTGTGCAACCCCGCGAACCACGCGAAAGCCGTCGAGGAAGTGCGCGAGGCCTGCAAGACCGCCAATCGCATCGAGTGCCCGATGATGACGATCGTCGCCGGCAACGATCAGAAGGGCATGACGCGCGACGAGATGCACGCGCACGTCACTACCGGCCTGAAGCTGCTCGCGCCGATCGCGCGCGACCACGACGTGACGCTGATCCTCGAGCCGATGAACGGCCGCGTCGATCACCCCGGCCACTGCCTGTACGGCTCGGAAGCGGCCGTGCGCATCTGCCGCGAAGTGAATTCGCCGCACGTGAAGATCAACTGGGACCTCTACCACATGCAGCTCGCCGAGGGCGACCTGTGCGGGCGCTTGCGCGAAGGCTTCGATCAGCTCGCGTACGTGCAGGTCGCCGACACGCCGGGTCGCAAGGAGCCGGGCACGGGCGAGATCTTCTATCCGCGCGTGTTCCGCGCGCTCGACGAACTCGGCTACACGGGCTTCGTCGGGCTCGAGTGCTGGCCGAAGGACGGCGAAGCGAAGGCGATCGAGCGCCTCGTCGCGTCCGCGACTTGGTGAGAGTTCCGCGGCGCTCGCGAGAGCTCAGCGGGGGGCGAGCGGCGCGCCGTGGGTCAAGTCCTGGGGCGCGTTCTGGGGCGCCTCGCGCAACTTCAGCTCGACGTCGCGCCGCCACTGCTCGACGCGCCGCGTGTGCTCGATTCGGCGCGCGATCTGGCGCTCCGCTTTGGTCGGCTTGGACGGCCGGTCCACGCGCAGGGTGACGCCTGCGAGCGCGACCACACCCAACGAGGCGACCACGACCCACGCACTGACCCGCTCGGTCCCCGTCCCCTTCTCCACGGAGCACTTTTCGGCGTTTGCCGCAGGCCGCCTCAAGCTCCACCGCTATCGTTCCGCGCGTCCCCGGAGCCGCACGAACCATGACCACCGCCAAAATCCTCGCCTTCTCGGGCAGCGTCCGCACGGGTTCCTTCAACAAGCGCCTGATCGCGGTCGCCGCCGCCGGTGCGCGCCACGCGGGCGCCGAGGTCACGCTGATCGACCTGCGCGACTTCGAACTGCCGCTGTTCGACGCCGACCTCGAGCAGCGCGGAACACCGGAGAACGCGGTGAGGTTGAAGCAGCTCTTCAAGGAGCACCACGGGCTGCTGCTTTCGTGCCCCGAGTACAACACCTCGATCACGCCGCTGCTGAAGAACACGATCGACTGGGTCTCGCGTCCGGCGCCGGGCGAGAAGCCGTTCGCGAGCTTCGAAGGCAAGGTCGCGGGCCTCGTCGCCGCGTCTCCCGGCGCGCTGGGCGGATTGCGCGGGCTCGTGCACGTGCGCGCGATCCTCGGAAACTTGCGCATGCTGCTCGTCCCCGAGCAAGCCACGATCTCTCACGCGAACAAGGCCTTCGACGAAGCGGGCGAACTCGTCGACGAGAAGCAGCGCACGCAGGTTCACGCGGTCGGCGCCGCCGTCGCGCGCCTGTGCGCGAAGCTCTCGAGCTGAGGGGGTCGCGGCGGGAGTTTCAGGGGCACTCGTCGGGGCGGCCGTCGAAGTCGAGGTCCAAGCTCGCCCGAGTGGCGATGTCGAAGGCATCGGGTACGCCGTTCGAGTTGCAGTCCGGCCCCGCGTTGTCGTCGAACACGACCACGTGCAGCGGACTCGCATGGAGACGTGCACCCTGGGCCGGATCGGCGATGAGCTGCGCGAAGTCGACGCGCGCGATTCGACCGCTCGCGAGCGCGCGGGGCGCCACGCTTGCGGCGAGTTGCCCGCTCGGCGGAATCACGCCGAGCAGTTGCAGGCTTGCAGCCCCGCCTGCGGGTACGAGCAGCGGACCGATCGCCGTTGCGCCCCAGTTCCAAGCCGGGCGGCGGTTGGTGCGCAACCTCGCCGTGTCGAGCGCGGCGCCTTCGATCGAGAGGGCGAGCGGATGCGAGTCGCGCACGAAGGAAGGGCCGCTCAGAACTCGCGCGGCGCCGGCTTCGAGGGTGACCAGCGATTGCACGACGTTGCGGGTCCTCCCATTCACGCCGTTGCAGCCCGCCGGCGCGGCGCCCGTGCCGCTCGCGCCGCGAACGTACTCCAGGTCGAGCAGGCTCGCCTCGCTCGCCGCCAGTTCGAGGCTGTCGCCGCCGCTGCCTTCGCACAGACCTGGCGACGGCGCGTTTCCGCCGTTTCCGCCGATCAGCAGCGCGCCCGCCGCGAACAAGTCGGATTGCGACGCTTGCACTCCGTCGCCGCCGCCGCCGCCGGCCGTACCGCCTTGTCCGCCTCGAAACGTGCCTTGATGGATCGCGATCGTCGAAGCGCTCGCTCGCAGCGCCGCGCCTCCATCGCCGCCGGGCGGAACGAACGCCGCCGAGTTCTTGCCCGATCCTCCAAGAGCGTCGCAGCGGACCAGCACGACTCGCGCGCACGAGTCGATCCAGATTCCGTCGCCGCCGTGGATGCCGGCCGGGCTGCCCAGCCCGTTCGAGCCGCGCCACGAGCATCCTTGAAGGCGAACGTGCCCCGCGTTGTTCGTCAGGATCAGTCCATCCGCGCCGGAAAGCGGTGCGCCGCCGCTGACCAAGCGCTCGAGCAACACAAACGATCCCGCGGGGACGTTTCTCACCTGCGATCCGTAGCCGACGCTGACCGATGCGTTCGGCATGGCGGCCAGTGTCAGTCCCTTTCCGTCGAGGGTGAACGCCGGATGCGAGCCAGGTCCGATCAGCAGCACATCGCCATCGCTTGCGGCGTCGATCGCATCCTGAAGCGCGACGTAGGCGCCCGCGGCGGGACCCTCGACGACCACGACGTCGCGCGCTTGCGCGAACGGCGCGAGAAGCGACACAGACAGCACCACACTCGACCAACTCCGCAGCATGCGAGTCCTCCCGCTCGAGGCTTGCTCGAGACGTCTTGGTGAAGCCGCGCCGAACGTGCGCCCGCCCGAGGTGCGCTCAGCTCCGGCGCCATTCAGCTTCGCGACTTCGCCGCGGGCCGCAAGTGACGCGGGGGTGATGCGCCCAAGACTCTGCAAGCTCCCGAGCCAGCGCGGATTTGCGTCCGCGCTGGAGTCGTCGAGTCGAACTCCGGCGCCATTCCGTGAACCCATTCGCAGGCCCCTGGCATCGCGCGCTTTCCGACGACGAGCCGCGGCTCGGCGCGCGAGTCCGTCGGGCAGCCGGAAGGTAGTCGTCTCGCGCTCGGCGCCGCCGTCGCGCGCCGGTGCGTGAAGCTCCTGGGCTGAGCTACTTCTTGTTGAGCAGGATGATCGTGTCGTCGGCGCGCAGCAGTTCGCGGCGTTTGCGATCCTCGTCCTCGAGTTCCTTCATGCGTTCGAGGATCTCCGCCGCGTTGAGGTCGAACTGGACGACCTGCATCGGAGGCAGGTGCACGCGCAGGTGGCCCATTTCGCTCCGTCCGAAAGCGCCAGCCGTGGTCGACACCCACACGAAGCCAGCGGCGACATTGTCGAAGGCATAGCGGCCGTCGCCTCCCGCCGTGGTGGAGAGGATGAGCCCGGCGGTGTCGCTCCGCAGCGAGACGCTCGCGCCGGGGAGCGGCAGGCCGCTCGAGTCGCGCACGACGCCCTCGACGCGCCCGGAGCCGAAGCGCAAGTAGTAACGCGGCGAACCTTCGGGCGCGGGCGGGATGAGCTTCAACGTCGGTCCCGCTTGGCCGTTCCACATCACCGTGGCGACGGCGCTCTCGAACGCCAGCGCGGGGAACAGCGCGCGGCCGCGGGAGTCGGTGAGCGCGAAGTGCGTGGAGTGCAGCGGCGCCTCGCCCTCGGGCGCAACCTCGATCAAGTCCAGGCGGACCTCGAGGTCTGGCGTCGGCTGTCCGTCGCGCCAAACGTGCACTTCGATGGGTTTGGGCGGCGCGGGCGCTTCGACGCGGCGCGGCGGCGGAGGCGGCGCCGTGTGAGACGGGGCGCTCGACGGCGGCGTCGCGACGGCGGTCGGCGCGCGCTCCGCGACCGGCGCTTCGAGAGGGAGCTCGTCGGGCATGTCGCGCGCGAGTTCGACGACGGCCGCGGAAGCTTCGACGGACGCGCTCGGGCCCGCGCCGCGCTCGGCGGCTTCACCGCGCTCGACGCGCAAGAGCCACAGCAACGCCGCGAGCGCGACGAAGGCGAGCGCGCCGAGGGTGGCGAGACGTCGCTTCACGCGCCGATCCTCACCTGGTCGCTGCTAACCCGTCAACTCGTCCGGCAGCCGGAAGGTGGTCGTCTCGCGCTCGCCGTCCATCTCCTGCACGGAGGTCACGCCGAGTTGCGCGAGGCGCGCGAGGACTTCCTGCACGAGCGATTCGGGCGCGCTGGCGCCCGCGGTGACTCCGATGCGCGCGCCCGCTTCGAACCACGCCGGGTCGATCTGCGCGGCGCCGTCGATCAGATGGGAGGGAACTCCCTTGCGCTCCCCCAATTCGCGCAAACGGTTCGAATTCGAGCTGTTCTGCGAGCCCACGACGAGCAGGAGATCGATGCGGTCGCTCATCTCCTTGACCGCGTTCTGGCGGTTCTGCGTCGCGTAGCAGATGTCCTTGAGCTCGGGACCCTTGATCGACGGGAAACGCCGCTTCAGCGCGTCGATCACCTCGCGCGTGTCGTCGACCGACAGCGTCGTCTGCGTGACGTACGAGAGCCGCTCGGGATCGTCGACCTTCAGCGCTGCGACCTCCTCGACCGTCGACAGCACGTACACGCGGCCCGTGACGCGTCCGCGCGTGCCTTCGACCTCGGGGTGGCCTTCGTGGCCGATGAGCACGAGCTCGCGGCCCTCGCGGTGGTACTGCTGCGCCTGCAGATGGACCTTCGTCACGAGCGGACAGGTCGCGTCGATCACGCGCAGCCTGCGGCTCTTTGCGCGCGACACGACGTCCTCGGAAACGCCGTGCGCGCTGAAGATCGTCACCGAACCCTCGGGCGCTTCGTCGAGCGAATCGACGAACTTCACGCCGCGCGCCGACAGGTCGTCGACGACGTAGCGGTTGTGGACGATCTCGTGGAGGACGTAGACGGGCGCGCCGTAGCGTTCGAGCGCGCGCTCGACGATCTCGATCGCGCGGTCGACGCCGGCGCAAAACCCGCGCGGCTGAGCGAGGAGGACTTCCATGGCGAGTCCCGGCATGGTGTCGCTTCGCTCGGGCGCGCTCAATGGTGCTCCTCGCGGACCAGGTTGCGGTTCCAGCTCGGAATCTCGATCACCACGTTCTTCGTTCCGTTCGGCACCGTCTGGCAAGCGAGTCGCGACTTGGGCGTGAGCCCGCGCGCGTTGTCGAGCTGGTCCAGCTCGGGATCGCCCGCCTCGTTGCACGTCTCGAGGCCTTCCTTGACGACGATGTGGCACGTCGAGCACGCGCACACGCCGCCGCAGGCGTGGTCGATCTCGATGTCGTGGCCCATCGCGATCTCGAGGATCGAACCCTTCGCGCCGTCGCGCGAGTACGGGAGCTCCGCGGGATCGACCTCGACCACCTTGTTCATGGGCAGAAAGGTGATCGTGTAGGCCTGCTTCGGCAGCTCGTACTTCGCCGATTCGATGTAGGGATTCGTTCCGCCCATGGGCTCCGCGACGCGCGTGGACGGGCCCTTTGCCCGCCGAAGCGTCAACCCGCATCTTAGCCCGCATCTCTCACCCCGACCTACTTCGGCCGAGCGATCTCGGGCCCGGCGGCGCGCGGCTCAGGCTCGGAGGGGCTCGAGCCGCACCGTGCAGTCGAAGCACAGCCCGTCGTCGCGCGTGAATTGCCGCCGGCAGCGCGGGCAGTAGGCGAGCGAATCGTCGCTCTCGGCGGCTGGCGGTGCGAGGAGCGCGTCAACGTCGACTTCGAGCCGCGCCGCCGTGCTCCGCAGCCGCCGCTCGAGCCGTTCGCCGAACCAGCGCTGAACGTCCTGCGCGAGCGCGTCGGGATCGTCGACCACGCGCGGATTGCGCAGTTGCGCCAAGGTCGCGCGCACCACCTCGACGCGCTCCGCCTGCGGCAGCAGCACGGCGGCGGCGACGGGGTGCAGGTCCGCGAGGAGCGGGCGCGCGAGCTCGTCGACGGCGCGGACCGCGCCCATGGGCGAGAGCGCGATCGCGAGCAACGCGCGGCGGCGCTCGTCCACGCAGTCGGGAAGCCGGGCGCGAAAGCTGCGCTCGAGTTTCCAGCACACGGTGACGTGCAGGCCGAGCAGGCCGGTGAGCACGATAGGCCACGCGACCCCGCCTCCGAGCAGGTACAGCGCCGCGGGCGACACCAGCGCGAGCCACGCGAGCAGCGCGAGGCACAGCCAGCGCAGCCGCGAGGTGGCCTGCAAGTGTTGCTCGACGCGCCTGCGCACCTGCGTTTCGTCGAAGGCCGCGGCGAGCGCCCTCTCGATCGCCGGCGCGCGCTCGGCGGCGTTCAACTCGCGCCACGCATCGAGCCGGTCCGCGAGCTCGCGTGCGAGACGCGCCGAATCGCACGTCGCGAAGGGCTCGTCGTTCACGTGCAGCGCGCGCTCCACCGAGTCGACGCGCTCGATGTCGCTCCAACGCAGCGCGCGCGCGCGAAAGGCGCGGCGAGCGCTGGACTCGAACTCGAGCGCTTCGGTGGTCGCGAGGCCGTCGGGGCTCGCCGCGACGGGCCACGCCGCGCTGAACAGCAAACTTCCGAGCGGCGGGAGGGGATTGGCCCACACCCAGCCCGCGTCGGCGTTCCCGAGCAGCGTCGAAGGCCAAGCGCGCCGAAACCCGCTCGTGCGGAGCGCGCGCAAGCCCAGCGACGAGCGCGGCGCCCAGCGCAGGCAGTCGGAGGCGTAGACCGCTCCGATGACCGCGAACAGTTGGGTCAACGGGTGCATTGACCTCGAACGGAACGCGTCAGTGGTTGCCGGCGTTTCGCGAGTCGTCGGCGCTGTCCTGCCGCTTCGAATCGCCCGCCGGACGTCGACGCCGTTCGGGGTCGAGCTCGGACGGCCCTTCGTCCTCGCCGCCCTCGTCCTTCGACGAGGCCGCGACACTGCGCGACGTGCGCGACTTCCGCTCGCGCTTCGTGCTGCCGCCGCCGAAGATGCGCTTGAACAGTGCGCCGACCGCGACGAGCCCGGCGGCGATGAACTTCCACAGCTTGCCGAGCGCGCCGCTCTTCACGGCCACCGCGCCGACGCCGCCCGCGATGAGCGCCGTCAAGCCGTACTCGGCCACGCGATCGCCCGAGGTGTACTCGGAGTAGCGTTCGCCGGCTTTGAACTGGTAGCCCGCGAGAAGCTCGCGGAACTGCGGCAGCACTTGCTCGTACAGCTGGGGATCGGTGACCAGCGTGATGACCATGACGCCGCGCCGGCCGAGCGCGCGGCTGTTGTGGTTGATGCTGACGCCGCCGTCGCCGCCGCGCAGCTTCGTCGCCCACTCGAGGTTGTTCGTGGTCGGATCGTAGTAGGGCGGAGTCGCCCAGCCGTCGATGTGCAACGTGTCCCAACCGCGCGCGGCGCGCGCCGTGTTGGCCTGGCTCTGGCCTTCGCGCAGCGAGCTCAGCAACGCGTCGGCGTCGAGCGAGTCCTTGTCCTCGTCGTCGACGTAGCCGGACTCGTCGAACTCGAACACCACGAACCACGAAAGGTCGGGCGCGGCGACCATTCCGAGTTCGCTGCCGTCGGTGGTGTTCTGCATCAGCTCGAGCAGCGTGCGCGTGTCGCGGCCGTTCGCGAAGCGCAGGCCCTCGGGCGTTTCGATCTTCGCGCGCGAGCCGAGATCGCCGGTGACCGGCCCGTCGCGCCACGCGATGCTCTCGAACTTGCGCCGCGCCTCGGCGGCTTCGGGCGACTCGTCCTCGAACTCTTCCGACTCTTGCTCGAGCTGGGAGTCGAGTTCGTCGTCGGACTCGACGGCCGCGGGCTGTTGCGCCGGGCTCGAAGCGTGTGCGGGAGTCGGAGCCGCGAGGGAGGTGGAGAACAGTGCGAGAGCGAGCTGGAGCGTGGTGCGGCGCTTCATGGCGACGGAGTTCGGGAAGTTGGGTTCACTCGGGAATACGCAATCGACGCGCGCACTCGCACTGTGCGAGTGCGCGTCATCGACGCGGTGACGCCGTTGCTCCGCGAGTCACTTCGCCGGCGGCGGAGTGTTGCGGCCGGCGCCAGCCGGACGACGACGGCGCTGCGGCCTGTCCTCGGAAGTCGGACCGGCGGGCGCCGGACGGGGCGCGCTCGCGGCGGCGGGAGCGCCCTGGGACTGCTCGCGCTCGAGCCGCAGGCGCTCGCGCGTCGACATCTCGCGCTTCGGACGGCCGGCGTCCGAGGCGGCGGCGGCCGGAACTTCGCGTCGCGGGGGCGGCGCGGGCGCGCGCTGCGGCGTCGGCGCGCGTTCCGCGGGCGTGCGAGCGGCCGGCGCGCCGCGCTCGGCGGGCGAGCGGTCCGGACGCTCCGCGCGGCGCGGGCGATCGGTCGGCGGCTGCGGCGCACGGGGTTCGACGCGAGTTCGCGGCTCACCCGTCTCGGGTCGGCGCGCGGGCGGAGCTTCTCCGTGGCGAGCTTCACGGCGCGGAGCGTCGCGCTGCGGCGCCTGCGCGGCCGGTGCGTCGCGGCGCTCTTCGCGCATCGGCGGACGCCCCGACTCTCGCGGCGAATTCCGCGCAGAATCCCGTGCCGCATCTCGACCCGGATGCCGGTTCGAGTCGCGGCGCGGACCTCCGCGCCCTTCCGTCCGCTCGCCGTCTCGCGCCTCGCCGCGCGGGGCGTCGCTGCGTTCGTCTCCTTGTTCGCTTCGGGCCTCGTCGCGCCCGCGCGGCGAGTGACGCTCCTCGCGCACGCGCTGGCGACCGCTGCGATCCGGCGCCTGGTCTTCGCGGATCTCCCACTTCGTGTCGGCCAGGATCTCGTGCCAGCGCCCGATGTGCTCGGGGCCGACGATCGTGATCGCCGTTCCGTCGCGGCCGGCGCGGCCCGTGCGGCCGATGCGGTGCGTGTAGGTCGAGGCGTCGCGCGGCACGGCGTAGTTCACGACGTGCGTCACCTGGTGCACGTCGAGTCCGCGCGCGGCGACGTCCGTCGCGATCAGGGCCTTCACTTCGCCGGTGCGGAAGGCGCTCATCACGCGGAAGCGCGCCGCCTGGTCGTAGCCGCCGTGCAGCGACTTGATCGAGAACGGCAGGCGCCCCAGTTGGCGGAAGAGCTGGTCGACCTCGGTGCGCCGGTCGCAGAACACCAGGAACACGTCGTCGGAGGCGCTCTGCTCGATGATGCGCGTGAGAAGGAGCGCGCGATCCTCGCGGCGCGCGGCGATCCAGCTCTGGTCGATGTTCTTGACGGTGGCGATGCCCGCGGCGGTGGCGAGCTCGATCGGATTGCGCGTGCTCTCGCGCGCGAGCTTGAGCACCTCGGCGGGATAGGTCGCCGAGAACAGCAGCGTCTGTCGTTCCTCGGGCGTGTACGAGAGGATCTTGCGCACGTCGTCGATGAAGCCGATCTCGAGCATCTCGTCGGCTTCGTCGAGCACCACGAACTCGGTCCAGGGGAACGAGAGGAAGCGCTGGCCGTAGAGGTCGATGACGCGGCCGGGCGTGCCGACCACGACCTGCGCGCCGGCTTTCAACGCGTTGATCTGCGGCGGCATCGGCTCGCCGCCGACGACGAGCGCCGTCTTCACGCCGCGCGCCGCGCCGAGCTTCTCGAGCACGCCGCACACTTGCTGCGCGAGCTCGCGCGTCGGGCACAGCACGAGTCCGAGCACCGTGGCGCGGCCCGCTTCGATCTTCGACATCATCGGCGCGCCGAAGGCCAGCGTCTTGCCGGTGCCCGTCTCGGCCTTCGCGATCACGTCGCGCCCTTCGAGCACCGGGCCGATCGCGAGCTTCTGCACCGGCGTGGGCTTGGTGATGCCCATGGCCTCGATCGCCCCGTGCACTTCCTCCGCGAGCGGCCACTCGCGGAACGTCTCGATGTTCGGCGCCTCCGTCGTCGGCTTCAGCGGCTCGGCGCGCCCGGCGCCCTTCGGCGCGCCCGTCGAACTGGGGGAATCACCATTCGGCTTGCGCCGACCACGTCCTCTGCGATCACTCAAAACGAAACTCTTCTCAGCTCAGGCGCTCAGGGCTCGCGGACGCGCCTCGCCGTTGCGGGGGCCCGCGCTTGGGGCGCGACGGCGGAGAGCATACGCTTTCACGCGGTATGAAGATCGCCACTTGGAACGTGAACTCGGTCCGCGCCCGCCTCCCGCGCGTCCTGGACTGGCTGGAAACTGCCCGCCCCGACATCGTGCTGCTCCAGGAGCTGAAATGCCTGGACGAACAGTTCCCGCGCGAGCCCATCGCGGACCTCGGCTACAACATCGAGACCTTCGGTCAGAAGACCTACAACGGCGTCGCGATCCTCGCGAAGAGCCGCATCGAGGACGTGCGTCGCGGCATGCCGGGCGAAGCCGAGAACGCCCAGCGGCGCGTCATCGCGGCGCAGGTGGAGGACCTGCTCTTGATCGATGCCTACGTCGTCAACGGCGAAGCGGTGGGCAGTGAGAAGTACGCCTACAAGCTCGAGTGGCTCGCGCGCCTCGCGGAGTACATGGCGAGTTTCGACATGAAGGAGAAGGTCGTGCTCGCGGGCGATTTCAACGTCACTTTCGACGACCGCGACGTGTACGACCCCGAAGCGTGGCGCGAGAAGATCCTGTGCTCGACGCCGGAGCGCAACGCGCTCGCGAAGGTCATGGAACCGGGTCTCCACGACGCCTTTCGCAAGTTCACGCAAGAGGGCGGCCACTACACCTGGTGGGATTTCCGCACGCGCGGGTTCGAGCGCAAGCAGGGCCTGCGGATCGATCACTTCCTGATGAGCCAGCCGGCGCTCGACGCGTGCACGGCGGTCGAGATCGACACGCCCGCGCGCGGCGGCGAGAAGCCGAGCGACCACGCGCCGGTGGTGGCGACGCTGGGCTGAGCGAACCGGGCTGAACGATCCGAATCGGGCGCCGTCGCCACGATGGGCGGGGCGCTCGAATCGAGCGGCCGAGGGCCGTTATCGTTTGAGCATGCTGCTCGCACCGCTTTTCGCCTCGCTCTGCGCACTGCTCCAAGGTGCGGCCCCGCCCGCGAACTCGCAGGAACCGGACACTCCCGGGGCGCTGAGCGCCGAGCAATTCCTCGCCGAGCACGAGAAGCGTCTTTCGACGCACTACTACTTCTCGAAGGCGCCGCTCGTGCGCGAGCAAGTCGTTGGACCGATTGCGCTGTACCTGCACAAGCCGCAAGTCGAGTCGGCGGATTGGCGCAAGAAGATCGCGGATGCGCACTTGCCTTGGCTGGTGCGAACCGAGAGCGCCTTCCGGCAGAAGTTCGCCGAGCCGCTGCGGCTGCAACGGCGCGACGAGGCGCCGCTGAACTCGTACTGCGTGCTGCAGACGCACGGCGACTACGTGAACTACTCCCATGCCGTGAAGTCGACGGGCGTCGTCGGGCCGGCGGCTTACTTCGAACGGCGCTCGCGCATCACGGTGACGTTCCACGAAGGCGGAGATCGGTCGCTCGTCCTGCGGCGCAAAGCGATCCTCGCGGAGTTCGTGTTCGCGCTGATCGACGCGCACTACGCGGGCGGCGTCGGCGAGATTCGGCAGGTCTGGCTGCCGTTCGCGATCGCGAACTACCTCACCGGCGGCGTGGGGAGCACTCCGGAGTCGCTCGACGCGATCGCGCCGCAGAAGGCGGATTTCGCCGTGCTCGCGCGCCTTGCGGGCGATGCGAAGCTGCGCGATGTCTACCTGATGCCGATCGCCGAACTCGCTGAATCCGCCGACTGGCGCCACACCTGGTCGCGCGTGTCGAAGCGCGCCGAAGCGTTGCGCCTCGAGCCGAACTACGGCGAGTTCGGCCGAGCGTGGAACAGCGAATGCGCGCTTTGGATGCACTATTTGCTCGACGCGGCCGGCCCGGCGCGGCGCCAGTCGCTGCTCACGCACATCTCGCACGCCATGCAGGGGCGTGCGGTGAACGAGGCCTTCGCCAAAGCCTTCGAGGGCGTCGATCTGCGCGAGCTCGACCGCGAGTTCTATCGCTGGGTGCTCGGCGAGCATCAGAAGCTCGAACCCACTGCGCGCGTCGACTTGAAGGTCGTCGACAGCCTGTTTCGGCCGGCCGCGCCCGCTGCGGCGGGCCCGGGTGTCGTGGCCGAGCCGGCGGCGGAGGGCGGCGCGAGTGCGGCGGAGCAGCCCGCGGCGTTCGACCTCGCGTCGATCGGGCCCGCGGAGGACGACTTCCTGCTTGCGCATGGAGCGTTGCTTCAACGCATCCGCCGCGGTGACCTTGGCGCGGTGCTCGCAGAGTTGCGGGAACTCGGCGCGCGCGCAAAAGGCTCGCCGATCGAACGGCGTGTGCAGCGCGACCTCGAGCGCCTTCAAGCGCTGGTCGAGCTCCGCGACGCGTACTTCGCGCACGCGATCGCGAGCGGCGCGAAGAAGAGCTTCCTCGTCGACGGCAAGAAGGTGCTCGCGCGCGTGCTGAAGTTCGAGAACGAGACGTTGTCGCTCGACGAGAACCGAGCGGGCGTCGCGAGCCTGCCCGCCGCGGCGTTGCCGCTCGCCGACTTCGTGCGCGATCTGCCGAAGGAGCTTGCGACCGGGACCACCGGCTGGGCGCGGCACTTCGTCGCGGCGCTCGAGAACGACGAGGGTGCGCTGGCGAAGCTCGGGCGCGACGATCCGCGGCTGGTCGACCTGCGCGACGACTTCGAGACGTGGTACCCAGGTGTGCTGCGCGCCGGCGCCGCGGCGGAAAGCCTGCGGCGATTGGTGGAAGCCGGCGCGCCCGTCGACATCGCGAGCGCCGAGACGTGCCTCGCGTCGATTCGCAGCTTGCTGACGGAGCACGGCGCGCTCGAATTCGTGGAGCAACGTCGGAGCAAGCTCGCGCAGCTCGCTTCGCTCGCCGCGGAGGCCACCTTCTCGCTCGCGCGCGCGATGGATGCGCTCCCCGGCCAAGTCGTGCGCTCCAGCGAGGATCGGCTGAGTTGGACGCTCGACTTTTCGGACCCGAAGCAACTCGAGCTCTTCGAGTTCCTTGCGGACTTCATGGCCGACTACCGTTCGTCGTTCGGCGAGCTCGCGACGCCTGCGTCGTCACGCATCGAGAACGGCAAGCTCGTGCTCGCGGGCTCCGGCATGTGGCGCCTGCCGATCGGCCTGCGACCGCCGCTCGCGCTTCGCGCCGACTTCACGTCGGAGGATGTCGAAGGCGACGGCGTCGACGTGTTTCTGATGCTCGCGGGTGTCGCCGACGAGAACACGTTCGTCGGCCTGACCCACACCGGCAACCTGCTCGTCTACCAACTCTCCAGCCAGAGCTACGAGAAGGATTGGAAGGAAACCCCGTACTTCCTCGGCGTCAAGTACGCGCTCGAACTCCAAGTCGACGCCGAGACCGCGCGCGGCGCCGTCAACAAGTCGCCGCGCACCCAACTCCCGACCCGCGGCGTCGGCGCCGGCGAGATCGGCCTGCTCCTGCACACCAACATCCCGTGCCACATCGACAACCTCGTGCTCGAAGGCCAACTCGACGAGGCGACCGCCCGCGCCTTCTGGACGCGCGCCCAACTGCGCGCGGTGGGGTTGTAGTTCGAGCACCCAAGGCCCTCTCCAGTCGCGTTCGACGGCTCGGGTCGTGCTCGCGCTGACCGCGCTCGCGTGCGCGCCGATTCGCGCCGAGCTTCGGCGTTCTCAGGCGCCTTTCTCCGACGCTACGCCAACCCGCCCGCGGGGCCCCGGCCTTTTCGCGGGGTTTTGGGGTGGAGCGGCAGCGAGGCATGCGCGGCGAGGGCGCGTTTGGCGCGCTCTTCGACGGAGACGCAGGAGAAGAGCTCTTGCATCGTCGCCTGTGGCGGCTGCATGAGGAGCAGCAGGATGTCGGCGAGCTGGCCGAGCGGCACTTCGCCCGACAGTTCGAGCGGTTCGGGGGAGCGCGCGTCGATCGCTTCGATCAGCTTCGCGCGCAGGGCCGGCGCGCGCGCTTCGTCGGCGGGGCGCTCGCGCAGCGGGATCGCTTCGACCTTGCGGTACAGACGGTCGCTCGGCGTCTCGCGGATCAGTACACGCGTGAGACCGACGAGCATGATGAGAAAACGGCCGTCGGGCAGGCGCTCGTGGCGCATGATCTCGCCGAGGCCGGCGATGTGGTGCACGGGCGGCGAGCCGGCGAGTTGGTCGTGGCAGCCCTCGAGCACGGTCCCCATCACGATGCGGCCGGGGCCGTCGAGCGTGTCCTCGATCATCTGCCGGTAGCGCGGCTCGAAGATGTGCAGCGGCATCGACATGCCGGGGAACAGGAACACGTTCGGCAGCGGGAACAGCGGCGCGATCGCGCCGGGCTTGGGAGCGTCGGGCGGGCCTTCCTCGCCCCGAGACCATCCGTCGCAGGGCTGCATCAAGTCCCCTGCGGGCCGACGATCCGCTGTTCGAGAACCGAGATCACCGGCGCGAGCTCGCGCGCATCGGCGTCGAGCGAGAGCTTCGCGTAGCCGCGCTCGAGGTTGCGCAGGTGCCGCAGCCACAGCCCCGCATCGTGCGCGTCGTCGAACCAGTGCGGCTCGAAGGGCAGGCCGTGGTCGGCGAGGTAGCTCAGGCATTCGCGCTCGCTCAAGCGCTTTCCGGCGTGGAACGGATCGCACAACACTCCGCGCTCGCCGTCGTAGATGCGGAGCATCACGTGGCCCGGCAGCGCCACGGCCGCGGCGCGGATCGACGCGCGCCGCGCGACCGCGAGATAGATCGCCGTCAACGTGAGCGGCATGCCGCGCCGGCGCGTGATCGCCGAGTGCAGGTACACGTTGTCGGGGTGGTGGTACTGCTCGATGTCGCCGCTGTAGCCGAGCTCTCCCGCGAGGTACTCGAGCAGCACGTCCGACGGCTTGCCCGGCGCGCGCGTGCGGTCGAGACGCTTGAGCACTTCCGCGGCGAAGGCGTCGAGCGCGAGTTGGTACGGGCGCACGTCGAGGTCCGGCGTCTCGAAGCGGCTCATCAGCCACAGCCCGCTCTCGAGCGAAATGCGCGGGCGCAGTGCGAGGCGCAGCATGCGGCGCGCGACGCGGGCGCGGGCAAAACGCAGGGCGAGCGCACGGGCGGCGCCGCGCAGGCGCGGGTCTTCGGAGCGCTGCGCGCGCGCGAGCAGCGCGGCGCCTCCTCGGCCGCGGCGCAGCAACTCGCGCCGCACTTCCCGCCGCACGACTGGCGAGTCGTCGCCGAGCAACGCGAGCAACGGTTCCGGCGCTCGCGTCGCGACGCCGCGGCCGCGCGCCTCCCGACCCGGGAGCGCAGCGCGCGTGTCCTTGCGTGTCGGGGTTTCCACGGGCCTCGAAGGGCAAGTATCGCCCACGCGGCGCCCGCTCGGAAGCATCCGAACCTCAGAACGCTCCCGCGCGAGCGGTCTTTCTTGCGACCCCGCGACGCCCTACCTATCCTTTCTGCCCCCAAAGTCAGGCGCAGCGCGCTCCCCGCGGCCCCGCGCCGCGCACACGCCGGCCGCCGACTTCGTCCCTCCGCTTTCACCCCTTTTCCCCGCCTGGAGCGCCCTTGACGCGCGCATCGCGACCCGCCGGAAGCCAAGTGGTCATCACGCACGCTCGGCGCACGCCCATCGGCAAGTTCATGGGCGCGCTGAGCGAGTTGTCCGCGGCGGATCTGGGCGTCGAGGCGACCAAGAGCGTGCTGGCGCAGGCGGGGCTCGACCCGCGGCTCGTGGGCGAGGTGATCGTCGGCAACGGACGCCAGGCGGGCGGCGGTCCGAACGTCGCGCGCCAGATCGGCGTGCGCAGCGGCATTCCGGTCGAAACGCCCGCATGGACCGTGAACATGGCCTGCGGGTCGGGCTTGAAGGCGCTGCTGCTCGTCGCCGATTCGATCCGCGCGGGCCGCTGTGAAGTCGCGATCGCGGCCGGCACGGAGAGCATGAGCCGCTTGCCGTTCTTGCTGCCCGATCTCCGCAAGGGCTACCGCCTCGGGCACCAGCCGGTCGTCGACGGCATGTACAAGGACGGCTTCGTCTGTCCGC
>CALFYL010000100.1 GCA_937952135.1 uncultured Planctomycetia bacterium | reverse complement strand
GCCGCGGGCGCTCGCGCGCGAGACCGCGCAACTCGACGACTGAGCGTCGAAGCGGGGCAGCTCGACCGCCCCGCCGAGCGGACCGCTCCGCCGAGCGGACTGTTCCGAGGGTCAGGGTCCGACCGTGAGCTCGACTGCGTTCGACAAGTTGCTGCCGCGCGGCGCCGGCGGATCGCGGAACCAAGCTTGCACGTAGGCCTTGGCGCCGACGGTGAAGGGGTTGCCGAGCGACGTGGGATTCGCGGACTGGTACGCGTTCCAGTCCAGCGCGAGCGCACCGTTGCACGCGCCCGCAGCGCCGCCGGAGTTCATGGCGACCGCGCGATGGATCGGGCTGTCCACGCACAAGTAGCTGGAGCTCCCGAAGCCCCACGGGCGGGGCGTGAACCCCGCATTGTCGATGCCGTAGAAGATCAGGCCATGCTTCTGCCCCTCGACGTTGGAGACGTCGATCTGGCACGCGCTCGCGAGCGCAGCGCTCGGCGGCGCGCTCGCGGAAATGGCGGCGACGCAGCCGCTGGTGCTCGTTCCGGCCGTGCAGTACGCGGCCGGCGGCGGAATGCAGTCGTAGCGCAGCGTGCCGTTCCACACGCGCGACGAGAACGCCGTCGAGACAAAGGGCGTGGACTGGAACTGGCCGAGGGACAGCGCGATGTCCGCGTTGGAGTGGAACTGATTGGCGCCCGTTCCGAACGAGAACATGTGCCCGCCGCCGAGGATTCTCACGCCCAGCGCATGCAGTCCGAAGGGGATCTGGAAGTCGTCGACATCGACGCGGGAGGCCTCGTCGGCGCCCACGGCGACGCCCACTCCGCTCGACACCAACGTCCAAGCGTTTGCGTTGCTCGTCGCGCCGACGTGCGTGCCCGACTTGAGGTACACCTGGAGTGTGATCTGCGCACCGATGGGCGCGCCCGTGTTGGTGTCGAGCTCGGACACCAGGATTCCGCTGGGCCTGAGCACATCGACATCGAAGAACAGGATGCTGCCGCCGCCGGAGCTGGTGTCCCTGTCGAACAGGGTCGTGAGTTGCTCGCCGGTGCACGGCGCGGGCGGCGGGCCCAAGTCGGTGTAGCTCTGCACGACCGACCAGGGACCGACGCCGGCTGCGTTGCGCGCGCGCACGCGCCAGTCGTGCACTCCGGGCGCCGATGAGTAGTCGAAGCTCGAGCTCGCTGCGCTGCCCACTACGAAGCCGTCGACTTCGACGTCGTAGCTCGTCGCGCATGCGTCGGCGTACCACCCCAACTGGATCGTCGGACCGAAGTGCGTGGAGCCGTCCTGCGGCGCGATCGGAGTCGGCGCCGCGCCCGGCGCGCTGGAGTTCGCCGCGGGCGCGGCGCCGAAGCACAGCTCCCAGGAGTTCACATTGCCGATGTCGCCTGCGCTCCAGTCGTACACCGTGAGAGTCCAGACTCCCGTCGCCGCCGGGATGTTCGAGAGCGATGGATTGAACAGGCCGCTCCCGCCGTCCGGCCACAGTCCGAAGAACTGCGTGTACGCGCCGGGCGTGAGCAGGCCGGAGCACGATCCGGGAATCACCGGCGCGCCCGTGCAGCCGGGGACGAGAACGTAGTCGCCGGCCAAATCGCAGGACCCGCCGCGTCGAACGAGCAGGTTGTTCGCCACACCGGCGGGCGAGGTGAGCACGAAGTGCAGGTCGGACAGGAAGGTGTGCGTGACTCCGAGAATCTTGACCTCGCTCACCACGCTCGCGCCGGGCGGCACGGCGGGCACGTTCAACGTGTAGACACCCGGATACGGCGGCAAGCCCGATGAGGACTGACCGCCGCCGGTGCCGGAGACGGGTACCGGGCCGCCCGTGCCGCCGCTCACGCACCCCAAGGTTTGCGCAAGCGTGGAATCGACCGTTGCGGAAACGACGCCGATGAACGCGAACAGCAGCGAGAGAGAGCGCATGGGAGGTCCTCTAGCGACTCGAGAAGCGCCTCGTGGGACTTGACGCGATTCGCGACCGGGATGTCGCTGCGCGGCGAGGCGTGCGAAGTAGTAAGAGCCGGCGGAGAGGTTTCGCGTCCGACAGCGGAAACGCGCGGCGCTCGCCGCTGGCGAAAAGGGTACGGGATAACGCTGCGATCGACTCGGGCGAACAGTCCGCCAAGTGCGGACGGATCGCCCGGAGGGATCCGTTCAGGTGCGCGGTCACGGACTGCATCCGTGCCGCGCGTGCTCGTCGATCTTCGTGCTCGGCGATCCTCAAGGCGCGGTGACGAACTCGAGCGCGTCGCTCAAGTTGACCGTCTTCGGCGCCGGCGGGTCGCGATACCAGACCTGCGCGTTCACGGCGATTCCGGCGGAGAACGGCGCGCCGACGGCCGAGGGGTTGGCCGCGACGTAGGCGAGCCAGTCCGCGCTCAGCGAGCCGTTGCATTGCCCTGCGCTTCCGCCGCTGCTGGCGATGAGCATGCGCTGCACCGGCGCCTTCACGCACAAGAAGCTCGTGCTTCCCGCAGCCCAGGGATCGGCGCGCCTTCCGCTGACGCCGTAGAAGAGCAGCGTGGGGCGCTGACCTTCGAGTTGCGTGACCTCCAGCGCGAAACCGCTCGGGCTGGCGAGGCTCGGCTCGCCGCTGTACCCCAGGGTCGCCGCGCAGCCGTTGGTCGATGTGCCCGCCGTGCAGTAACTCACCGGCGCGGGCGAGTACGCGACGATGCGCGCGATGCGGTGGCGCACGGCGCCGTTGTAGGAGAAAAACTCTCCTCCGATCAGCGCGCGGCCGTTCGAATCGAGCTCGATCGCGTTGAGCAACCCGCCCACTCCGGGCAGACCCGGGAACGAACCGTCGAGAGTTCCGTCCGGATTCAGTCGCGCGATCGAACGTCGCGGTCGCCCCACGGCGGAGGTGAAGCTGCCGCCGACCAGGATCTTGAGGTCGGGCTGCAGCCGGATGGCGTAGGCCGCCGCCCATCCGCCCGAAGCGATCGTGAGTCCGGGCCCGGACGCGAAGCTCGTGTCGAGACTGCCGTCGGAGTTCACGCGCGCGATTCCGGCGCTCGCAACGCCGTTGTATTTGAAGAACGCGCCGCCGATCAGGATCTTTCCGTCGGGTTGAAGCACCGCTTGGAGCACGCTCCAGTCCGCCCCGGGGCTGGGCGCGAAGCTCGTATCGAGTTGACCGTCGGGCCGCAGGCGCGCGAGCCGGTGGCGGATCGCACCGCCGACCGAGGTGAAGTGGCCGCCGAGGACGATGTGTCCGTCGGGCTGGATCGCGAGGCACGCGACGTGGCCGTTGACGCCGACGAGCGGGTCGAAGGTGGAATCGACCGCGCCATTCGTCTGAAGTCGCGCGATGCCCGCGCGCGGAATGCCGTCGAAGCTCGTGAACGACCCCGCGACAACGGACTTGCCATCGGGCTGCAGAGCGATCGCTGCGGCGCCGACATCGGGGCCGGCGCCGGGATCGAAGCTCAGGTCGACAGTTCCGTCGGACTCGAGGCGCGCCATGCGCGGTCGGGACACGCCGCCGACACTCGTGAACCAGCCCGAGATGAGCGCTTTGCCGTCGGATTGAAGCGCCGCGACGCTGACGCGGTCGTTGGCGAGGGCGTCGAAGCTCAGGTCGAGCGCTCCGTCGGCCTCGATGCGCGCCACGCCCTCGCGCGCGACGCTCGCGTAGTAATCGAAAGCGCCGACGACCAACGCCTTTCCGTCGGGTTGAGGCAGGATCTGGCGCACGAAGTCGCCCGGAGCGGGAAGCGGGTTGAAGCCCAGATCCAGCGCTCCTGTGGGTTGCAGCACGACGACGCCGCTGCGCTCGAATCCGGCCCAGTCCTCGAGATCTCCAGCGGCGAGCACCTTTCCACCGGCGAGCACCTGCAAGTCGTACGCGGCGTTGTTGGACCCGTTCGGCGGCGCAAACGAGGCGTCGAGAGCGCCGTCGGGCATCACACGCGCGATGGCGTTCCGCGGGACGCCTTGGTAGCTGCTGATCGCACCGCCGATGAGCAGCCGACCGTCGGGCTGGATCGCCAGCGCGCGCACGCCCCCGTTGGGGCCGGCGCCGGGGTCGAATCCGAAGTCGAGGGCGCCGTTCGGATGAAAGCGCGCGAGAGACTGTCGAGGGATCGCGCCGATCGTCGCGAAGTCGCCTCCGACCACGACCTTGCCGTCGCTTTGGAGCGCCACCGCGAGGACGTGCCCGAGCGCTCCGAGCCCGGGATCGAAGCTCGTGTCGAGGGCGCCGTCGGAATTCAGCCGCGCGATGCGGTTCCTCGAGACTCCGCCAAAGTGGGTGAAGTACCCGCCGATCACGATCTTGCCGTCGCTCTGGAGCACGGCGCGTGTGATCACGGTGTTGGCCCCGCTCCCCGGGTCGAAAGTGGCGTCGACACTCCCGTTGGCGTTGAGGCGCGCGATGCGAGCGCGCGGCACGCCGTCGAACGAGGTGAACCAGCCGCCGACGATCACCTTGCCGTCGGGCTGAATCGCAACGGTGCTGACGTACGGGTAGGCCTGGGCCCCGGCGCCGGGATCGAAGCTCGCGTCGAGACTGCCGTCGGTGTTGACGCGCGCGATGCCGCCGCGCGGAGCGGAGTCGTAGGTCGTGAAGCTCCCGCCCACGATGAGCTTGCCGTCGCTCTGCAGCGCCAGGGTCTCGATCGAGCCGTCCGGGCCCGGCGCTGTCTGGAACGCGGGGTCCAAGCTTCCGTCCGCGTGCAGACGCGCGAGAAAACGCCGGGCGCCGTTGTTGTAGGTGCTGAAGCTGCCGCCGATGACGAGCTTGCCGTCCGGAAGGACGACGCTGGCGCGCACGTCGCTGCTCGCTCCGAGGCCGTACGTGCCGTCGTCGGCCGGATTGAAGCTCGGGTCGTTGGCGCCGTCCTGGGCGCGGACCTGAGTCGCGAGCACGGCGAGCGCGGCGAGCGCGGGAATCAGGGAGCGCGAGATTCGAATTGCCTGCGAGAGCATGGTGTCTCCGTGGGGTGGAGTTCGAGCGCGGGGGCGCGCCGAGCGGGTGACTCGGGAGCTGGCGTGGGATTCCAGCGTGTCAGCCCGCCTGTCAGGCGAGGGAGCGAGTTCTCAGCGGGCTAGACACGCACCGAAACTAGCAACTGCCGGCGGTCCGACTACCAGCGAAGAGGCTCTCATCGGGCGCTTTCGCCGCCGCCGCCGCCGCCGCCAACGCCGGCTCTATTCAGCACTTCGCGCTCTTGCGCTTCTTGCCGAGCGAGCCGTGCTTGCGAATCTTCTCGATGTATTCGAATGCGCCCGGCACCTTGCACGAAGTGTCGCCCATGTCGACCTCGACGGCGCCGATCTTGCTCGCCGCCTCGAGCGCTTCGGCCGTCAAGCTCGCGACGGCGCCGCCCACGGCGATCACGAAACCATTCATGGCGTAGCGCACGCGGTTGGGCGCGCCGTGGATCTCGCGCACGACGCGCGCGAGGAGACGCTTCAGCTCGGGCAGGTCCAACTCGCTGTCGGGCTTGGTGGTGACGAGGCTCGAGAGCGTGGCCCAGCCGGCGGACGCGACGAGTTCCTTGGGTGAGTCGATCCACTTCCTCGCCAAGTCATAGCCGTGCGGACTGCCGGCGGCGACCCAAGGCACGGTGTACTCGGCGAGCCCGCCGCAGTAAGCCTCGCGCAGCCAGCGTGCGAGATCGGCCTTGGTCATGCGTGCGTCGTCGGCGAGCAGGCCGGCCAAGTACATGGCGTCGTAATTGCCGGAGGCCCACAGCTCCAGCGCGAGCTCGTGCGCGGTTCCTCCCAAGCGCTTCTGGATCTTCTTGAGCTCCGAGATTTTGACGCCGTAGAACGGCTCTCGCGCGCCGTGCTTCTCCATCACGTGTTTGTAGCTGGCGCTGCCGAGACCCTTGAGCTCGGCGAGCACGGAACGGGCGGTGGTCATGGTGAAAGAGCCTACTCCAGACCGATTTGTTTGAGAGCGTCGGACTCGCCGCCGAACACATTCGAGAGGAACCAACCCTGGTCGTGAGTACGATCGCAAGGGCTTGGACGCACTGCCAACGGACTGCACTGCCGAGGAAATCCGATGTCGCGACCGTGGTTCCTGATTCCGTTGGCGCTCGCGTGCAGCAGCTCGCCGCACCGCGAGAGCGTCGAAACGCGCGCTGTCGACGCCGCCATCATCGAGCGGGTCGAGCGCGGGCTCTTGCCCCCGGTGACCGTCGTCGGCGAGGAGCTTCGCTACTCGATCGAGCAGCGGATGGCCGAGCTCCAGATCCCGGCGCTCAGCATCGCGGTGTTCGACAACTACGAGCTCCAGTGGGCGAAGGCCTACGGGTTCGCCGATGTCGAAGGCAAGGCGCCGGCGACGGAGGAAACCACGTTCCTCGCGGGCTCGATCAGCAAGTCGGTGAATGCGCTCGCCGTGCTGCTCGCGGTCGCCGATGGCGAGCTCTCGCTCGACGCTCCGATCAACGACGCGCTCACGAGCTGGAAGCTGCCCGACAACGACCTCACGCGCGCGACGCCCGTGACGCTGCGCATGCTGCTCAGTCACACCGCCGGCCTCACGGTGCACGGGTTCCCGGGCTATGCCGCAGGCGAGCAGCTACCGACGTTGCAGCAGATCCTCGACGGCGCGCCGCCCGCGAACACTCCGGCGGTTCGCGTCGACGAGGCGCCCGACGCCCGCTTTCGCTACTCGGGCGGCGGAACGACGATCTCGCAGCTCGCGCTGATCGAACGCTCGAAGCAGCCCTATAACGAGTTGCTCGCCAAGTGCGTTCTCGAGCCCCTCGGAATGGAGCGCAGCTCGTTCGAC
This sequence comes from uncultured Planctomycetia bacterium, assembly GCA_937952135.1. GTDB lineage: Bacteria > Planctomycetota > UBA1135 > UBA1135 > WYBT01. The sequence continues at coordinate 31,120 of CALFYL010000100.1, read as the reverse complement.
CAGCAGTTGACGCCGGAACGGTTGCGTCACGCCGCGGTCGGCTACGACGGCAGCGGCCATGCAATCGCCGGCAAGCGCCATGCGTATCCCGAGATGGCGGCCGCCGGGTTGTGGACCACGCCGACCGACCTCGCGGTGTTCTTCCTCGAGATCGCCCGTGCGCGAGCGAAACGCCCGAGCCGTGTTCCGAGCGCCGTGGCGGAGCAGATGACGACCAAGGCGAGCGAGGCTTCGGGGGACGGGATCGGGCTCGGCGTGTTCCTCCACGAGCGAAACGGCGCGCTTTTCTTCGGGCATGGCGGCGCCGACGCGGGGTTCCAGGCGAATGCGCTGGTGAGCCTCGATGGCGGCTACGGCGTGATCGTCATGACGAATTCGGACAACGGCCTTCGGATCGTCCCCGAGATCGAGCGCGCTCTGTTCGCCGAGTACAAGTGGCCGGGCGCGGATGCGCCGAGGGTGCGCGTGGCGCTCGCCGACCCGCAGCGTGCGAGGCTCGCGGGGAGCTTCGAGGCCGAGAACGGGCCCTTCGAGATTGTCGATCGCGAAGGCGTTCTGCAGCTTCACCTGCCGTTCGAGCCAGCGCCGGTGGAGCTCGTGCCCATCGCGCCCGACGTCGTCGTGCGTCGCGATGGCGCCGCGTGGATTCGGATCGGTGCGGCCGGCCCGATCCAGCTCGAGCACGCGCAGGGGCCCGCGCTCCCGATCGTGCGCACCGCGCGCCGCCACCACCTGTTCGAGATCGCCCACGGCAACTTCGACGCAGCGGTCGCAGCTCTTCGCGAGAGCCTCGAGCACAGGCCGCACGAAGAGGCGATTCTCAACGGGATCGGGTACCGACTGATGGGGCGCGACGTTCCCACGGCGATCGACCTGTTTCGGCTCGTGGCCATCGTCGTGCCCGACTCCTCCAACGCGCATGACAGCCTCGGCGACGCGTACGCGCTCGCGAAGGACACAACCCGCGCCATCGCCGCGTACGAAGCCGCGCTCGCCACTCTCGACGCCGACGCGCGAATCCCCGCCGACGCGAAGCCGGCTCGACGCGCGCATGCCGAAGCGCAACTCGCGAAACTGCGCGCCGCCGATGCGCCGCGATGACGCAGGCGCAAGCGGCCGCGGCGACCGCATCCGAGCAGCCCAAGGCTGGACGGCGCATTCCGATCTTCGAGCCGATTCGGTACTTCGTGATCCGAGCAAGCTCGATACTGTGAACGACGGTCCGTCTTTGCCGCTTGCCAAGTAACCAGCCATGATCACTCTCCAATTTGGTCTCGATGAGCACAGCCTTATCCTCGAACGGGAAAGAGACACGGTGGACGTACATGCCGGTATCCTGGAAGAGACCGGCTTCCTGACGCCGATGCGTTTTGCAGTGGATGGTCTCGAACTGCTCGCGCTGGAAGGCTCCGATGCTGCCAGTCTGGACCTGCCATTGATCGGTTTCGCAAGCCATTTGTTCGGCCGAGTGTCGTCGCTCGAAGACGGCAGTTCGAAGAAACTCCACTTGGCTGGTGGCGGCGCTCTCAACTTCGCTCGGTCTGGTGATGTTGTCACAATCCATTCGTCGATCGCCACAAGAGTGGTGAACGCCGATTACGGCGACCTCTGCGCCGCGAGCGAGTCGTTGCTGCGTCGAGTTAGAGACGCCGTGCTCCAGAGCATTCCGGATATGCGCAACCACCCAGCCTGGGCAGATTGGTTTCCCGAGTGACCGTCCACGGACCCACGCTCGAAGTTCTGGAGGAAGCATGAACAAGCTCCCGGCATTCGTGATGGCGGCATCGGCCTTGGTTCTGGTCTTCTGGGTAGGTGCTCAGGTCGTCGGGCGCAACGTAGTCGTCACGGTTCACAACGCGACTGGTGGAGAGGTCACGGCGCTCCGGGTCGACATCAGTGGAAGCGGATCCGAGTGCGCACGTCTTTCCCCGAACGAGACCTGGCGTGCGTCGTTCGAAGTCGAGGGCGATTCCAGCGTGGCGCTATCGTGGAGCAGCGTGGAATCCGGCTCGGTGAAGAAGTCGCTCGACGTGTACCTCATGAACGGAGATGCGGGGAACTTCCAGGTCCGCCTTGAACCTGCTGCCGTCATAAGGTGGCAAGGCTATTTGCGGCGCCGTTGGGAGCTCTCGGGCGACACCGTCGGCGGAGTCGTTTGGTAACGCTCCAACTCGGCTGGGCGGGGCTATCGTGATCCCATGTATATCATTAGGGACAAAGTCGGTCCGAGGGGCGACTTTCCGCTCGTCAAGCTGCTGCGGCTAGTCGCAGCTGCCAAGCTCGGAGAGTCCGCACAGTCGTGGCGTTTGCGACGAATCATGGGATACGGCGAGGCGATCGGGGACCTCGAGGCCAGGTTGGGGGACCAAGACACGATCCCGATTGAACCCGGCGAGCTCATCGCTGCGGCCGAGGCAGAGGACTCGATCGTGCACGATGTCGTAGTGGAGATCGACGGTGGCAGAATCCTCTGTGGGAACTTCGATTCGTCGTTCCTGTTCATAGAGAGCTCGGAGCCTTCGATGCAGGGAGTCCTTCGGGAATTCACGGACGTCGAGAGCGTCAAAGACTCCCCGTTCCGTAGCGAACAGCAACTACGCCCACTGAAACGTCCGGGGTTCTTCATGGGTCGCATAGCCTTCAACTTCCTCGTTGTTCTGTGCGCTTTCGTGCTGTGTGTGGTGTGCACGGAGCTCCTCTTTCGGTTTGTTGCGGACGAAAGCGACTCGTACGTGATTCTCGGGGCCGCGCGAATTGCCGCGTGGTTCGCGTTCTTGGTCGGCGTAGCGGGTGGCCTGCTGACGTCGAGGGTGAGAAAGTCCCGGTGAATGGGCGGAGCCAGGCCCCTCTGGCGCTGCCAGCGTCTCCGTGCACGCGGGCGTCGCCGACGGATGAGACGCTCCGAGTCGGGTGCCCAACGTTCGAGGATCGCGGCTCTCGACGCTCAACCGGCGTGGAAGCAAAGGAGCGACCTGCGACTGGCGCGAGCGGTCTCGAACAAGAGCGCGGGCCGAGTGCCTTCCACTCGGCCCGCGCTCGACTCTCCTGCGAGGCGCCTTGAGTTCCGGCGCCGAGATCTCGCTCAGCGAAAGCTCAAGGGCAGATGGTCCACTCCGCCTTGAACTCGCCGATCTGGTCGTTGGTCGGCGGATCGGCGAACGCACCGCTCATGCGGCCGACCGGGCCTGCGCCGGAGGGAGTGTAGATGTCCGCGGAGAACGAGCCGCGCCCGGTGAACCACAGGCCCGCGTAGTTGCCGCGCACGATGTAGTCGGGCGCGGGACCGAAGCCGTCGTCGAGGTAGGCGTCGATGCGGCCTTCGATGCACGAGAGGCACGGTGAAGGAAGGTCGGTCAGCGTCCCGAAGATCGTGTAGACCGGCGCGTTGACGGGGCCTGTCGAGTTGTTGAGGTAGAGCGATCCGTTGAGGAAACCGTCGCTCTGACCGCTGGTGGGCAGGTCCCAGTCGCCGCGAGCCGTGCCGTCCCTGCACGCAGAGCCCACGCTGCCGGAAACCGCATAGGACGTCAAACCCAGAGCCGCGCACAGTGCGACGGACGACGAGAACAAGAGTCGTCGAGACAACATGAGATTCTCCTTGTTGGCTGGGGCGCGTCGACAAGATTGCCGGCGGCCACCGAGCAACTTGCCACGCATTCTTCGCGGGCGGCAAGTCGTTGGTCCGACTCGGCGCGCATCTTCCCGGCAGCGAGATGTTTTCTCGCGAGTGAGACCAGCGAAGGCGTTGATTCGGCGCTTTCGGAGAGCCGGACCCGAACGAGTTCGAGCTCGCGAGACGGGGGCGCCGCGCGGTTCGAGTCGGTGTCGCCGACGGACCGGTCGCGCCAGCTACCGACTTCCATGGAGCTTCGGGCGCCCGCTCGTCGAAGCCAACCGTCGCCGCCGCGCCGCAGATCGTCCACACAGACGAATCCGGCCGCGCGGAAGAGAGTTATCGAAAACGTGCTGGGCGCCGAATCCGAGCGCCCCCGCGCCGCGAGTATGCTGCCGAACCGTGACGACGATCCTCCAGCGCGTGGCCGGCGGCGACCGCGCGGCGGTGCAGGAATGCATCGACCGCTACGGCAGCCTTGTTCACACGCTGGCGCGGCGGATGTGCCCCGCGGGCGCCGAGGTCGACGACGCGGTCCAGGAGGCGTTCATCGACTTGTGGCGGAAGGCGGACCACTACGATCCGCGCATCGCGGAGGAGACGACCTTCGTCGCCATGGTGGCGCGGCGGCGGCTGATCGACATGCGCCGCCGGCTCCAACGCCACGCGGGCGCGGCGGAGGTCGACGAGTCGCTGGCGGCCGAAGGCGGCGACGTGGGGCTCGAGGCGGAGCTCGCGGACGAGGTCGCACGCGCAAAACGCGCTTTCAAAGAGCTCAAGCCCGAGCAACAGCGCGTCCTGCGGCTGTCGGTGTGGGACGGTCATTCGCACCAGTCGATCGCGGACCTGACGGGTCTGCCGCTGGGCACGGTGAAGACGCATGCGCGGCGCGGGCTGAGCCGCTTGCGCGAGATGCTCACGCCCGAGCCCCTGTCCTCGACCGAGGGGCTGCCGTCATGAGCACGTCGAAGCGTAGCGATCGCGGCGGGATGGGCGCCGAGCGGTGGGACGAGTTGTTGCTCGAGCGCGCGCTGTTCGGTTTGTCCGAGGCGGGCGAGCGCGAGTTGGGCGAAGCGGGCGATTCGCGGGAAGCGCTCGAGTACGAGCTCGGCGCGGCGGCGGTGGCCGTCGCCGTGGGCAGCGAACGAGTGCAGCCGATGTCCGAGATCCTGCGCGCGAAGCTCGAGGCGGGCGCGAAGGCGTATTTTGCGGCGACGTCGGCGAATGGGCGGGCGTCGAGCGCTGCGCCCGGGGCGGCGGCGCCGAATTCGGCGGCCGATTTCGGCGCGAGCACGTCGTCACAGCTCGGCGCGGCGACGAGGCGCGAGAGTGCGCTGCGGTCGCTGGAGCGCGAGAACGGGCACGGGTACGGGCACGGGTACGGGCACGAGCGCGGCGAAACGCCGTTGCGCGAGACCTCTTCCGCGAGCTCGAGCGGCGCCTACGCCGGCTGGTTCGCGGCGGCGGCGGCGGCGGTGCTCGCGCTCGTCGCCTGGTGGCCGAAAACGGAGTCGACGACGACGCAGGCCGAGCAGCGCACGCTGCTGCTCGCGCGCGCCGACGCACAGAAGGTCGCGGCCGCGGGCCAGGCGCCGTTCGCACCGGGCGCGAGCGGCGATGTCGTGTGGTCGAACGTGGCGCAAGCGGGCTTCCTCCGCCTCGTCGGCGCGCCGGTGAACGATCCGAAGGTCCAGCAATACCAACTGTGGATCTTCGACGAGGCGCAGGAGCACCCGGTCGACGGCGGAGTCTTCGACGTGACCGCGGACGGCGAGGTGTTGATTCCGATCGACGCGAAGTTGCGCGTCTCGAAGCCGACGCTGTTCGCGATCACGCTCGAGAAGCCGGGCGGCGTCGTGGTCAGCGACCGCCAGCGCATCGCGATCGTCGCGGCGTTGTAGCCCCGGCTCGCCGTCGGACGAGCTGGGCCGGCGGGGGCCGTTCGGGGCTGATCTGGCCGCTGCGCCGCGCCTCGGGTCCTGGGTGGCCGCACTCTCCCGTTATCGTGTGCGGCGCCGCGCTCGTTCGCGCACCTCGTTCGCGCCTTCGGGCGAATCCGTCCACCGCCATCCAACGTGCCAGGAATCCAACATGCTCAGTGACGCCCGGTGTTTGCTCGGCGCCGCTTCGGCGGTCGCGCTGCTCGCGTTCGCCGCGCGCGCGCAAGACACGAAGCCCGCCGCGCCGAACTTCGTCGATGGGGAAGCGCAGATCGTCGACGCCTTCAAGGACAAGAAGGCGTGGATCCAGCACGATCTGTGGGTCGAGACGAGCTTCGACTCCGACGGCGACGGGGAGCCCGACCGCGTGCACGTCGACGTGACGCGGCCGGCGCAGACCGAGAGCGAAGGCCTGAAGGTCGCGGTGGTGTACGAATCGAGCCCGTACTTCTCCGGGATCGGTTCGACGGACTCGCAGTACTTCTGGAGCCCGAAGCAGGAGCTCGGCGCGCCGCCGCCGAAGCGCACGCCGATGCCGTCGATCGCCGTGCAACCCAAGCGCCCGCTGATGTCGGACAGCTTGATCGGCACGTGGGTTCCGCGCGGCTTCGCGGTGGTTCACTCGGCGTCGCCCGGCACCGGTTTGTCGGAGGGCTGCCCGACCGTCGGCGGCCAGAACGAATCGCTCGCGCCCAAGGCGGTGATCGACTGGCTGAACGGGCGCGCGAAGGGCTTCACGGCGCCCGATGGCGGCGACGAAGTGAAGGCGACGTGGTCGACGGGCAAGGTCGCGATGGTCGGCACGTCCTACAACGGCACGCTCGCGCTCGCGGCGGCGACCACCGGCGTCGAAGGGCTCGAAGTGATCGTCCCGGACGCGCCGAACACGTCGTACTACCACTACTACCGCTCCAACGGACTCGTGCGGCATCCCGGCGGTTACATGGGCGAGGACGTCGACGTGCTGTACGACTTCATCAACAGCGGCGATCCCGCGCGCCGCGATTGGTGCAACCAGAACGTGCGCGACAAGCTCGTGGCGGACGGAATCGACCGCGCGAGCGGCGACTACAACGAGTTCTGGGCCGGCCGCGACTACACGCGAGCGCTCGAGCCGCTGAAGGCCGCGGTGTTGCTGTCGCACGGGCTGAGCGATTGGAACGTGATGCCCGACCACAGCATCCGCATCTTCCGGGCGCTCGAGACCCTCGGTCACAAGCCGTCGCTGTACCTGCATCAAGGCGGACACGGCGGGCCGCCGCCGCTCGCGATGCAGAACCGCTGGTTTTCGCACTACCTCTACGGCGTCGACAACGGCATCGAGAAGGAGCCGCGCTCGTGGATCGTGCGCGAGGGCGGCAAGCGCTCCGAGCCGACGGCGTACGCGAACTATCCGCACCCCGATGCGGCGGCGGTGACGCTGCGCCTCGGGAAGGGCGGCGAGAAGACGGGCGCGCTCGAGCTGAAGGCGCGCGCGGGTCAGGGTCACGAGGCGCTGGTCGACGACGTGGCGCTGGACGGCGCGTCGCTCGCGAAGGCCGAGAGCTCGAAGCACCGACTGATCTACGCCACCGAGCCGCTCGCCACGCCGCTGCACATCTCCGGAGCGCCGCGCGTTTCGCTGCGGCTCAGCTCGGACCGCGCGGCGGCGAATCTGTCGGTGTGGCTCGTGACGCTGCCCTGGGTGGAGCCCAAGCGCGGCCAGACCAACGTCATCACGCGCGGCTGGGCCGACCCGCAGAACCACGAGTCGCTCACCTCGAGCGAGCCGCTCGAGCCGGGGAAGTTCTACGACGTGCGCTTCGAGCTGCAGCCCGACGACCAGATCGTCGCCGCGGGCCAGCGCATCGGCTTGATGCTCTTCTCGAGCGACCGCGACTTCACGCTGTGGCCGGCCGCTGGCGCAAAGCTGACCTTCGATCTCGACGCGACGTCGATCGAGCTTCCGATCGTCGGTGGCGCGAGCGCGCTGGAAGCGGCGTTGGCGCCGACCGAGCCGACGAAGAAATAGCGGCGGCCCGAACCGCTCGTCAGTTGCCGATCACGAACGAGATGCCGTTCGAGAGGCCGACGGTGAAGCTCGCGAGCGGGTCGCGGCACCACCACTGCCCGTAGATGCTCGCGCCGGCGACGAGGTTCGCGTCGACGCCGGCGCGGATGCGCGCGTTGAAGTCGAAGGAGTACGCGCCGGTGCAGAAATCGGGCGGCGGCGAGCCGCCGGAGGATTGCGGCGCCGTGCGGCGCGTGGGGGACTGCACGCACAGGGTTCCGCCCTGGAAAGGCGCGTTTTTCGGCGCGTAGCCGTAAAAGAGCAGGCCGTTCTTCGACGCGAGCACGTCGTCGCAGCGGATCGTGAACGGGCTCAGCGAACTCACCGACGGCGCGCCGCTCCAGCTCACCGTCGGCACGCAGCCGTCGCTGTTGAGCTTGCCGGTGCAGTAGCTCGCGACGACGCCGCTGACGTCGATCGTCCACGAGCGCGTCTCGGTCATCCACTGCGCGCGCGCGGCTTCGTCGCGCACGAGCGGCGTCGGATCGAGCACCGTCACCGAGATCGAATGGAGGCCCGCCGGCAGGCCGAGCGAGGCGACGTTCAGCGTCAGCCCGGTGGCGCCGGGGATCGCGACGCCGTTCTGGAACCACTGCACGCTGAGCGCGTGCGAAACCGGATCGACGGGGTCGACGCTGAGCACGGTGTTCTCGGGGTAGACGCCCGCGGGCGTCGCGGAGTCGATCGGGTCCACCGCGCGGTAGAAGTAGACGATGAACTGCTCGGTGTTCACCTCTTCGAAGGGGCGGCCGAGGTTGCGCATCTTCGAGTTGTTCGTCGGGCGGAAGATGCCGAGCTGGCTGTAGACCGCGCCTTCGAAGGTCGACACGCCGTTCGTTCCGAGCCAGCGCCACCACTTCGCCTGCGCGCTCGCCATCGCCGGCGCGTTGAAGGTGCTCGCGTTCTTCTGGTTCGGCTCGCCGCCGGCGTAGGTCGTGGGGCCGCCGTAGTCGTACTCGTCGGCGAGCTTCGCGAACGAGTGCCCGAACTCGTGCAGCGCGATCTCGAGCGCCGCGCCGTTCGAGGCCGCGAGCGTGCCGAGGTTGTTCGACGGATAGCCGACGCCGCCGTACATCGTCGAATTCGCGAGCGCGAGCACCTGGTCGCGCTGCGGCGCCGCATTCGCCTGCGTCAGCGCCTTCGTCACGTTCACGCACAGGGCGCGTTCGACGCCGTTGCACCAAAAGCCCATGTCGAGCGCGGTGTCCTTCACGATCCCCTGCGTGGGATCGTTGTCGACTCCGCTGTCGTTTGACACGACGTCGACGCGGTGCACGTTGAAGAAGCTCTTGTAGTGCGAGAGCGGCGGCTGCTGGAAGAAGTTCGTGACGAGCGAGGAGCACTGCGCCGCATAGGCCGGCAGGTCCGCGACGCGGTAGCCATCGCCGACGAGCACGATGTCGATGCGGTTCGACGGCGGTCCGTTGCTCAGAATCGTCGTCGACGCGCCCTCGGGTGTCGGTCCCGGCGCCCCGACTTCACCGAGCAGCGGAAGCCCGGGCAGCACGCGGATGCGCCCGCCCTGCAGCACGCCGTTCTCGACGAAGTCGTAGTAGATGAACGGCGGCTCGGTCGAGGCCGCCTGGTCTTGGGCGGTCGATCGCGCCTGCAGCGGCGCGGCAAGTCCGAAAGCGAGGAGAACGTGCAGCATCCCCTCAACCCTACCGCGCGCGGCGTGTTTCCGCCTCGGAAGCGTGGCGCGTCGAGCGCTGCGAGGACTCGCTAGCGCCCCGCGGGCCGGCCGCCCGCGCGCGGATCGCTCGCCGCTTCCCAACCGGCGCCGGAGCGCGCGCGGCGGATGAGTTGGACGATGCCGACGGTCGCGATCGGCTCGAGCTCGTGGCCGCGCGCCCTCGCGCTCTCGAGCGCTTCGAGCGGCATCGCCTTCTCGTGGCGCAGGCGGTTCGGCATCCACTGGTGGTGCCAGCGCGGGCGCGCAACGGCTTCCTCGGCCGATAGATCGAACACGAGCACGCTCGCGAGCGCCTGCAGCGTGCCCGAGATGATGCGCGGACCACCCGACGCGCCCGCGACGGCGAGGACGTCTCCGTGCTCGTCGATCGCGATCGTCGGCGTCATCGACGAGAGCGGCCGCTTGCCCGGCGCGGGCAGATTCTCGTCGGATTGCCGCAACCCGAAGGCGTTCGGCGCGCCGCGGCGCGTGGTGAAGTCGTCCATCTCGTTGTTGAGCAGAAACCCGAAGCCTGGAACTTCGAGCCACGAGCCGAACGAGAGGTTGATCGTCTCCGTGCACGCGACCGCCCCGCCGCGCGCGTCGACGACCGAGACATGGCTGGTGCCGCCGTCGTCGGGGAGCTGTAGCGACCAGCCGTAGTGCTCGGGCGCGTGCGTGCCCGTGCGCTCGAGCGACTGCGCGCGGCTCGCGAGCATGTCGCGGTCGAGCAACTCGGCCAGAGGCAATGTGACGAAGTCCGGATCGGCGAGCCAGCGCGCGCGGTCGGCGAAGCTGTGCTTGAGCGCTTCGACGAAGAGCTGCGAAAACTGCGCGCTCCACGGCGGCGTGCAGTCCGCGTCGGTTGCCGCGAGTTCGAGCGTCGCGAAGGTCTGCGCGAGCACGACGCCTCCGCTCGAGGGCGGCGGCATGCTGAGCAGCGTGCGGCCGCCGAAGGTCGTCGTGAGCGGCTCGGCGTGCGAGACGCGGTAGGCGTCGAGGTCGGCGCGCGTGAGCACGCCGCCTTCGTCGTGCACCGCCTGGACCATCGCACGCGCGACGTCGCCGGCGTAGAACCCGCCGCGGCCGTGGCGCGCGATCAGGTCGAGGGCGCGCGCTTGCTCGGGGTTCTCGATGCGGTCGCCGACTTCGAGCTTGCCTTCGCGCGCGAAGCGCCGCCACAGGAACTCGAAGCGCGCGGCGAGCTCGGGCTGTTTGCGGAATTTCTCGGAGATTTCGCGCGCCGCGGCCACGAACGCCTCGTCGGCGAGGAAGCCTTCGCGCGCGGCGCGGATGGCGGGGGCGAGCACCGTGGCGCGGTCGAGCGTGCCGTACTGCTCGAGCGCTGTGAGCAACCCGGCGACGGTTCCGGGCGTCGCTACCGCGGCGCCGCCGATGCGGCTCGAGTCGTCGTCGCGCGCTTCGAAGAAGTCGGCGCCGACGCCGGCCGGGCAGGTCTCGCGGTAATTGAGCGTGGTCGTGACCGCGGGTGCGCGCTCCGTCTCCGGCAGACGGATCACCATGAAGCCGCCGCCGCCGAGGCCGCAGCTCTGCGGCCGAACGACGGAGAGGCAGAACGAGGCGGCGACGGCAGCGTCGACGGCATTGCCGCCGCGGCACAGCATCTCGGCGCCCGCCTGCGACGCCAGCGGATGGTCGGCGGCGACGGCTTCGCGCGCGAACCGCTGCGCGAAGTGGGGGCGCTCGACCTCGGCCGTCTCGCGCGGTGAGTTCTGCGCGCAGGAACAGCTCAGCAGAGCGAGCGCGGCGATCCGTGCGAGCGAGCTGCCGTCACGCATGGCGCCTCACTTCAGCTTGTCGGCGAACGCCTGCGGATCGGCCCAGAACTCCTTGGGGCAGTTCGGACAGCAGAAACCGACGACCTTCCCGTCGAAGACCACCGCGTACTTCGGGTTCACGGGACTCCCGCTCACCGGACACGTCGTGTTGACCGGCGCGAGGGCGGTGGGGGCTTGTCCGGCGCCCGGCAGCGGCGCGTCGCTCGTGAACTTGATCTCGTTCTCGGACTCGAGCGCGCTCGCGGGCTCGTCGTCGCCCGCTTCGAGCTTCAACTCCGGCCGCGCGGCGAGCAGACGTGCGCGCCCCTCGGTGCCGATCGAAGTGCGCCACACGTACAGGTGTTGCAGGTTCGGCAGCGACGCGAGCGCGTCGATCGACGCGTCGCCCACCGACGTCTGCGACAGGTTGAGCTCCCTCAACGCGCTGGCGCCGCGCAGCTTCTCCACTCCGGCATCGGTGACCGCCGTCGCGCGCAGGTCGAGCCGCGCGAGGTTCGGCATGCGCGCGAGCGTGTCGAGCGTCGCGTCGCCGACCTTCGTGCGCGCGAGGAAGAGCTCGCCGACGTGCTCGACGAGCGGCGCGAGCAACTCCGTCGCGGCGCGGTCGTCGATGTCCGCTGCGGGCGCCGCGAAATCGATCCACAGCAGCGGGTTGTCTTGGGAGATCGGCTGAACGTGCACCAGCCGCGCAGTCAGCGCTTCCACGGCTTCGGCCGACGGCGTCTCAGGATCTGCGATGGGTTCTCGCGTCGTCGGAACGCTCTGGGGCGCGACGTTCGAGACGCTCGCCGAGCTCGCCGAGCTCGCCGTGTTCGGCGAACTGGGTGTCCCGTTGCTCGGCGCGGCCACCGAGCTCTCGAAGCTCTCCTCGAACGGCGCACCAGCGGCGATCCACGCCTCCACGAGCGCGATCTGCTCCGCGCTGGGCTGGGGTTTGTCCGCGGGCGGCATGTGCTCTTCGTCGTCGAGCGGAAGCCGCAACCGCACGAGCATCGGGCTCGCGGCGGGGTTTCCCGCGACCCAAACAGGCCCGTTGGCGCCGCCGCGTTCGAGGCCTTCGCGCGTATGCATCGTGAGCCGCCCCTTGCGCTTCTTCTCGCCGTGGCACTCGACGCACGACGCCTCGAGGATCGGCGCGATGTGGTCGGCGAAGGTGAAGCGCGGAAGCTCGGGCTCGGGCGCGACATCGGGCTGCGCGTCGGTCATCGCGCCGGGCGCTTCGGGCTGACTCGTGGGCGCGACCTCGCGCTTCTCGAGCGGCGCGAACAGGAAACCGTCGCCGTGCGTGATGCTCCCGCCGAGGTGGCCCGTGGCGCCGACGAGGCCGAGCGCCACGAGGAGCGAGAAGCGGAACGCGGTTCGGTGCTGCTCGCGGCGTGCGAGGCGCGCCATCGCGATGCAGACGACGAGGAACGCGATGCCGAGGTTGCGGTGGTTCGTTGCGAGCTCGTCGGGATAGCCGCCCTCGCGCACGAGGATCAAGCCCGTGAGCACCGCCATCGCCGCGGCGAGCTGCGTGAGCATCGCGAGCATCGCGACGATCGCCATCGGCGGCGGTGAGCGGCGCGCCAGTCCGATCAGTTCGAGCGCCGCGAGTCCGGCGATCAAGCCGATCGGCAGATGCAGCAGCAGCGGGTGAAGGCGTCCAAAGACGGCGAGGAGTTCGTTCACGGCCCTACTATGCCAAGTGGTCGCCGCGGGCGTGCGCGGACGCGCGAGTCGGAGCGCGCGAGGCGCGCGGTGGGCGGCGGCGAGCGCCGGCGAGAATCGCGGGCTCTGCTACGCTTCAGCGGCGGCCCGCAAAGCTGCATCCCCCAGGAGTTCCGCAGGAGAGTTGCGTCCATGAACCGAAGTGCATCCGCGTTCGTCGTCCCTGCTTGCACGCTCGCGTTCGTGGCTGCGCACGCCGCCGCGGCCTTCGCGCAGTCGAGTTTCGTGAACTGGGAGACGCCGCACGTCCATCCGCTCGAGCTCACGCCTTCGGGAACGCACCTGCTCGCGGTCAACACGCCCGACAACCGGCTCGAGGTCTTCGACCTGCGCGGCGCGGGTGTCGTGCGCGCGTTCGACGTGCCAGTGGGGCTCGACCCGGTGTCGGTTCGCGCGCGAACGGACAGCGAAGCGTGGGTCGTCAACCACGTCTCCGACTCGATCAGCATCGTCGACCTGAGCGGCCGAAACGTCGTGCGCACGCTCGCCACCGACGACGAGCCCGCGGACGTCGTGTTCACCTCCAGCCCGGCGCGCGCCTTCGTGACCTGCAGTCAGGCGAACACCGTGCTCGTGTTCGACCTCGCGAACCTCTCCGCGGCGCCGCAGCGCATCGACCTCGTCGGCGAGGATCCGCGCGCGCTCTGCGTCAGCGCCGACGGCACGAAGGTCTTCGCCGCGATCTTCGAGTCCGGCAACCGCTCGACCGTGCTCGGCGGCGGCCTCGCGAACGCGGGCACGCTCGCCTTTCCGCCCAACGTCGTCAGCGACCCCGCGGGGCCCTACGGCGGCGTGAACCCTCCGCCGAACAACGGCGCGAGCTTCAACCCGCCGCTCAATGCTGCGGCCGGGACGCCGCCGCGGGTGAGTTTGATCGTGAAGAAGAACGCCGCGGGCGAGTGGCTCGACGACAACGGCACGGATTGGTCGGACTTCGTCAGCGGGCCGAACGCCGCGGCGTCGGGACGACCCGTCGGTTGGGACCTCGCGGACCACGATGTCGCGGCGATCGACGCTGCGACGCTCGGAGTGAGCTACGCCAAGGGTTTGATGAACCTGTGCATGGCGCTCGCGGTGCATCCCACGAGCGGCGAAGTCTTCGTCGTCGGCACCGACGCGACGAACGAAGTGCGCTTCGAGCCCGTGCTCGACGGCAAGTTCCTGCGCGTGCAGCTCGCGCGCGTGAACCCCGGCAGCCTCGCGACGCCGACGGTGCTCGAGCTCAATCCGCACCTGAGCTACGCGACGGCGACCGTGCCGCAAGGCGAGCGCAACAAGTCCCTCGGCGATCCGCGCGGGCTCGCGTGGCGCGCGGACGGCTTGCGCGGCTTCGTCACGGGCATGGGCTCGAACAACCTGGTCGTGATCGACGCCGCGGGACAGCGCGCCGGCCTCGCGCCGACGATCGAAGTCGGCGAGGGTCCCACGGGCGTGGTCGTGGACGACGCGCGGCGGCGCGTGTACGTGCTCGCGAAGTTCGAGAGCGCGATCTCGGTGGTCGACCTCGACGCCGAGTACGAAGTCGCGCGCGTTCCGTTCCACGATCCGTCGCCCGCGGCGATCAAGCTCGGTCGCAAGCATCTGTACGACACGCACAAGAACTCCGGGCTGGGCCACGTCGCGTGCGGCTCGTGCCACGTCGACGCGCGCCTCGACCGGCTCGCGTGGGATCTCGGCGATCCATCGGGCGCCTCGAAGAGCACGGCGGGTCAGAACCTCGGCGGCAACATCCCCGGGCTGAACACGGGCTTCCAACCGTGGCACCCGATGAAGGGGCCGATGACGACGCAGACGCTGCAGGACATCATCGGGCACGAGCCGCACCACTGGCGCGGCGATCGCTTCGGCATCGAGGAGTTCGCGGGCGCGTTCACGGGGTTGCAGGGCGACGACGCGACGCTTTCTCCGGCGGAAATGCAGCAGTTCGAGGACTTCCTCGCGACCATCGCGTTCCCGCCGAACCCGCACCGCAACTTCGACAACTCGTTGCCGACGAGCCTGCCGCTTCCGGGGCACTTCACCACCGGCCTGTTCGCGCCCGCGGGGCAGCCGCTTCCGAACGGCAATGCCGTCGCGGGGCTCGCGGCGTACCGGCCGCCGACGTTGCTCGACGGCGGCACGCTCGCGTGCGTGACCTGCCACACGCTGCCGACCGGCGCGGGCGCGGACTACCGCTTCCAGAACTTCACCCTGCAGCCGTTCCCGCCGGGTCCGAATGGCGAGCGCCACCGCATGCTCGTGTCGGTCGACGGCACGACCAACGTGACGATGAAGGTGCCGCAGCTCCGCAACCTGCACGAGAAGACGGGCTTCAACACGACGCAGCTCGTCAACACCGCGGGCTTCGGCTTCCTGCACGACGGAAGCGTCGATTCGATCGAGCGCTTCCTCGCCGAGCCGGCCTTCGACGTGACGAGCGACCAGATGATCGCGGACCTCACGGCGTTCATGCTCGCCTTCGCGGGCTCGGATCTGCCGCAGGGCTCGACCAACGTGCAAGCGCTCGAGCCTCCCGGCGGCGCGAGCAAGGACGCGCATGCGGCCGTCGGAAAGCAGCGCACGCTCCTCGGACCCGCGACGCCCGCCGACCAGACTTGGATCAACCAGGTGATCGGCTTCGCGAACGCGAACAAGGTCGGCGTCGTCGTGAAGGGCCGCCAGCTCGGTCACGCGCGCGGCTACGCGTGGGTTCCGGCGTCGAACGCGTTCCAGTCGGACCGCGCGGCGCAGACGGTCGCTTCGAGCAGCCTGTGGAACCTCGCGGCGCTCGGCAGCGAGCTGACGTACACCGTCGTGCCGCTGGGGAGCCAGACGCGCATCGGCATCGACCGCGACCTCGACGGCGTGTTCGACCGCGACGAGCTCGACGCGGGCACCGACCCCGCGGATCCGATGAGCCGGCCGGGCGGCTGCCTCGAGGTCGCGCCGGTGCAGCCTTCGGGCCTCGTGACGACGACCGTCGGCGCCGCCGAAGTGCGCTTGAGCTGGGTCGACAACTCGTCGAACGAGACGGGCTTCGTCGTCGAACGCGCGGCGCTGAACTCGGGCGTGTACGCGACGCTCGCGACGCTCGGCGCGGGTGCGACCGTGCACCTCGACTCCACGGCGGCCTGCGGCGTCGCTTACGACTACCGCGTGAGCGCGATCAACTGCGCGGGCTCGTCGGGCTACGCGATCCAACTCGGCATCGCCGGAGATTGCTGCACCGCCGCGTCGAGCTACTGCACGGCGAAGGTGAACAGCCTCGGCTGCACGCCCTTCATCGCTTCGAGCGGCCAGGCGAGCGCGTCCGCCGCGAGCGGCTTCGTCGTCACCGCCGCGCAAGTGCGCAACCAGAAGCCCGGGTTGCTCTTCTACGGCTTCACGGGCGCCATGGCTGCGCCGTTCCAAGGCGGGTTCATGTGCGTCGCCTCGCCGCGCTACCGCACGCCGACGAGTTCGTCGAACGGCGCCGCGATTCCGGCGAGCGATTGCTCGGGGCTCTACTCGGTCGACATGAACGCCTTCCGCGCTGGCGCGCTCGGCGGCGCTCCGCAGGCGGGCCTCTCGCTCAGCGGACAGGCCGTCCACTGCCAGTGGTGGGGCCGCGATCCGGGCTTCGCACCGCCGAACAGCACGACTCTGAGCAACGCGCTCGAGTACGTCGTCTGCCCCTGATCTGCGTGCGCCCGACTCGCGGCGCGCGCGTCCCGAGTTCAGTGCGCGCCCGACTCGTCGATTTCGGCGCGCGCGCTGCGGATGCGGAACTGCGCGCTCGAGGGAGCGACGGGCAAGCGCGTCGACGCGCGGCCGTCGCTCCAGTCGATCCACATGTGCTCGCCGTCGAACCAGAACTGCGCGGCCTGGTGGAAGAGGCGCGCGATGTTGAGCGCGTCGCGGCGCTCGAGCGGCGCGGCGAGGCTCGGCTCGCGATGGCGGCCGTCGGCGGAGGTCGCGAGCACGTCGATCGGCTCGACGTCGAAGGCCGCGATCACGGCGCGCAGTCGGCGCGCGCGCGCTTCGCTCTCGTGCTCCTCGCACGATTCCGTCGGGGCCGGATAGGCGGAGAGCACGGCGAACCCGCCGACCAGGCCGTGGTGCGCAAACTGCGCGCGCGCGGGGGCGTCGAGCGGCTGGCGAAGGTCGATCGGCGCGCCGTCGGCGAAGCGGAGCAAGGTGTTCGGGTACTCCTGTTCCATGGACGCGGAATCTACGGGGCGAGGGGCTCGGCGCCTCGTCGTGGGGGTCGCCAGCCGCTCGAATCGACCCTCCTTCGCTCCGCCGGTCCCCCGCGGGGGCATCGCCCGCGACGCTGGGGTATTCTTTAGGGAATCCTGAGCGCGCGGCGCCGGGGCGCCCCGTTCTCGGGGGCGCGACAGCCGCCTGCGGCCAGGCCACCTTGCTCCATGGCTCGTACCGGACTTGTTATCGCGGCTCTTGTCGTCGCCACCTCCGGTGCGGCGGCCCAATCGACCTGGTACGTCGACGCCACCGGCGCCGCGCCGGGTTCGGGGACGCAGCTCGATCCCTACACGAGCGTGCAGTACGCGATCAGTCAGCCCACGACCCTCAGCGGCGACACGCTGCTCGTGGCGACGGGCGTGTACTTCGAGAGCCTCGACTTGCTCGGCAAGACCCTGCACATCGCCGGCGACGGCGCGGGGCAGACCTTTCTCGACGGCGGCGGAACGAGCCGCGTCGTGCGCTACTCGCCGGGCTCGGGCGGCGTGTTGCGCGATCTCACGGTGCAGAACGGCTGGGCGCTGCTTCCCGGGGACGACCGCGGCGGCGGCGTGTGGATCGAAGACGGCTCCCCCGAACTGCGGCGCGTGATCGTCCGCGACTGTGTCGCGCAGTTCGGCGGCGGCATCGCCATCGACGGCGGTTCGCCGTGGATCGTCGAGAGCTCGATCACGCTCAATGGCATCGCGGCGCCCTCCACGACCGCGGGCGCGGGGATCTACGCCAGCTGCGTGGCGACGCCGCTCGTCGAGGACAGCGACGTCACCTTCAACCGCTACACGAGCTTCGGCGGCGGAGTCGCGGGTTCCGGCACGTACCGCAACTGCCAGATCGACGACAACCTCGGCCGGCGCGGCGGCGGCGCGAACGCGCTCGGATGTTCGCTGACCTTCGAGGACTGCTCGCTCAGCCGCAACACCGCGGCGGACGTCGGCGGCGACCTGTTCGAAGGCGGCGGCGTGATCGGACCGGCGACGCTCGTGCGCTGCACGGTCGAGGACAACCTCGCCAACCTCGAAGGCGGCGGCGCGCTCGATTGCACGCTTGTCGACTGCACGTTGCGCGGGAACCAGCTCGACAACTTCGGGACCTCGACCCTCGTGGCGCGCGGCGGCGGTGCGGCGCGCTCGACGCTGACCGGCTGCCTCGTCGAGTCGAACCGCGTCGGAGGCGGCGGCGCCGGGGTCGACTATCTGCGCGGCGACGGCGGCGGCGTGTGGGATTGCGTGGTCACGGATTCGACGCTGCGCGGCAACCTCGCGCGCGACGGCCGCGGCGGCGGGGCCTTCGGGTCGCAACTCACGGGTTGCCGGCTCGAGGGGAACGAAGCGCGCATCGGCGCGGATGCGGGCACCGGCGAGGGCGGCGGGGCGGCGGAGTCGACGCTCGAGCGCTGCATCGCGATCGACAACCTCGCGGAACTCGGCGCCGGCGTCGCGGACAGCTCGCTCGACTTCTGCACGCTCGTCGACAACTTCGCGAGCGCGGCGGGCGGCGCGGTGCACGACGAGGGCGGCGCGGCCACGCTGGCGAACTCGATCCTGTGGAGCAACGCGCCCGACGAGATCGTCGACGTGTCGGGGTTGCTCAGCGTGACCTACTGCCTCGTCGCCGGCGGCTGGCCGGGCACGGCGAACCTCAGCAGCGATCCGCTGTTCTTCGCTCCGGTCGCGCGCGATCTGCATCTCAAAGCGCTGTCGCCGTGCATCGACGCCGGCGATCCGCTGAGTCCGCTCGACCCCGACAACAGCCTCGCGGACATCGGCGCGCTGGCCTACGACGCGCTGTACTGCGCGGCGCCGCAGGCGTGGTGCGCCGGCAAGCTCACCTCGCAGGGCTGCACGCCGTCGATCGGCTCGAGCGGCTCGACGAGCTTCAGCGGCCCCGACGACCTCGCCATCCACGGCGACCAGTTCGTCGAGCAGAAGCTCGGATTCTTGTTCTGGGGCCCCGATCCCAGCGTCGCCCCGTTCGCGAACGGGACGCGCTGCGTCGGCGCGGCCTACCGCACACCGGCTCAGAATTCGGGGGGCGAGCTGCCGCCGGCGACCTGCACGGGGAACTTGCAGTTCCCGTTCACGCACGCCTACGCGGCCTCGCGGGGCCTCGCGGCGGGGGACACGATCTACGCGCAGTGGTTCGCGCGGGACCCCGCCAACCCGGACGGGACCGGGGTGAGCCTGTCGAACGGGCTCGAAGTGACGTTTTGTCCCTGACCGGGCGCGGGCGCGGCGAGCGCGGCGCCGGCCACCCGGATCGTCGCGGGCGACGCGCGTAAGCGCTCGTCCCGAGAGCCTTTGCGTCCGTATCGAGGCCCCGAGGCACGGCCGGCGCCGACGCGGGCGCAGTTTCGAGTTACCCACCGGCGCCGGCTGTGTATCATTGTGATATCACGCCGATATAGGGCCCGGCATCCCGGCGCCCCGACCTCGGCGGCCCCTCCGGCCTCGGAACTCCTCCCAGCCCCCAATGCAGACACGCCACCCTTCCAAAGAAATCGCATTTCAGGCCCTGTCTGGCTACGCGATGCTGCTCGTGACCCTCCTGCTCCTCGGCGGCGCCATCGCGAGCTTCGTCTACGCCGCGAACACGGACCAGGGCGCGTTCGCCGCCCTCGGAGTGCTGCTCCTCTTCTCGTTCCTGATCCAGCTCGCCGGCTACTTCATCGTCGAGCCCAACCTCGGCCGCGCGCTCGTGCTGTTCGGCAATTACCGCGGCACCGTGCGCACGCCGGGCTTCTGGTGGACGAACCCGTTCACGAGCAAGAAGAAGATCTCGCTGCGCGCGCACAACCTCAACGGCAAGACGCTCAAGGTGAACGACTTGCTCGGCAACCCGATCGAGATCGGCGCGGTGGTCGTGTGGCAGGTGCGCGACACGGCGCAGGCGCTGTTCGACGTGGAGGAGTTCGAGAACTTCGTCAACATCCAGTCGGAGTCCGCCGTGCGCCTCGTCGCCAGCCGCCATCCCTATGACGACGGACAGGCGGATGGGATCGCGACGACCCTGCGCGGGAGCGCGGATGCGGTCGCCGACGAGCTGTGCAACGAGATCCAGCACCGCCTCAACCTCGCGGGCATCGAAGTGCTCGAAGCGCGGCTCTCGCACCTCGCGTACGCGCCCGAGATCGCGGCTGCGATGCTGCAACGCCAACAAGCGGGTGCGATCATCGCGGCGCGCAAGCTCATCGTCGAAGGCGCGGTCGGGATGGTGGAGATGGCGCTCGAACTGCTGTCGCAGAAGCAGACCGTCGTGCTCGACGACGAGCGCAAGGCCACTCTGACGGGCAACTTGCTGGTCGTGCTGTGCGGCCAGGCCGCGCCCCAGCCGGTCGTCAACACGGGTTCGCTCTACAACTGAACCATGGCGGACGGCGAGGACGACACGCTGCGCGAAGGCGGCGTGAGGGAGCGCAAGGGCTTCCTTCTGAGGCTCCCGCCGGAGCTGATGGAGGAGCTGCGCGCCTGGGCGGCGCAGGATCTGCGCTCGCTCAACTCGCACATCGAGTTCCTGCTTCGCGACGCCGTGAAACGCCGCAAGAGCCGCGCCCCGTAGCGCGCGCCCGACACCCGCGCTCCCTCTGCGGAGCTATTCCGCGACGCCGACCAGTTGCACCCGGAAGGGCTGCGGCTGGTTGGCGGCGTTGTGGGGGAACTCGATCGTCGCCGTGCGGTTGCCGGTGGCCGTGAGCGGGTTGAAGCGCACGTAGTACTGCACCCAATCGCCGCCCGCGAGGTCCGAGCGTCCGAGACAGCTCGCGTTCACCGCCGTGCGCATGATGTTCGCGGTCACCGGGTGGAACTGGAGGTCGATCGCGTTCATGCCGCCGCAGGTGTGGCAGTAACTCATGATCGTGCCCTGCGAGCAGCTCGTCGAACCGTTGCAGTTGCTGTAGCACACGTCGAGCGGCGGGCAGTACGAATGCGTGTGCCCCGAACCGAAGTTGTGGCCGAGCTCGTGCGCGACGACCACGAAGTCCCAGGTGAAGCTCCCCGACGCGCCGCTCCACGTGTCCCAGTCGATCAGCCCGTTGACGTTGCCGCTGACGCCGAAGCCGTAGGTCTGGTTGCAGAGCACGTTCACGTACGCGACGCCGCCGCCGAGGCTCGCGCCCGAGATGAAGTGCGCGAGGTTCGCGACCACGGGCCAGTTGATCGGGGCCCAGGCCGCGCGGAACTCGTCGAGCAGTTGGCTCGCCGTTCCGCCCGAGTCCTGCGTGCTCCAGGGATCTCCGGCGTTCGTGTACACGCCCAAGTACGCGATCGAGAGCGTGGCCTGAACGTCGAGGAAGTACTGCTCGCTGATCGCGGCGATCAGTTGCGTGACGTAGAGCGTCGTCGCGGGCGCGGAGTTGAACTTCTGGTAGAGCTGGTAGTCGGTTTCGATCGCCAGCTTGCAATCGGCGGCGGTGAGCGCGCCGGTCGGCGGCGGAAGCTCGGAGAGCACGTGTTCGGTCGCGACGCCGGGGACGTCGAGCGCACCGCCGCAGAGGGGCGGGCCCTGGAAGCCGAGCGCCGCGAGCTCCTGCTCGCGAACGACGCGCACGAGGGGCGCGGCGCCCGGCGTGGCCGGAGCTTCGCCGACGATGTGCAAGTAGCGGTCGCCGCTCAGCGGAAGCTCGATGAAGCCTTGCACGCTGCTCGACGAGAGCGCGAGGAACACGCGCGAACCTTCGAGTTCGAGCAGCGAGCCGGTCCAGATGGCGAGGTCGCCGAGGAGCGCCGCGGGACCGCCCGGCTGCACGACGCCGTCGATCTTCAGCACCGCGTCGCCCGCGATCGGGAGCGGCCGGCGTTGAAGCGCGAGCGTCACATCGCCGAGCCCCGGCGCCGGAAAGCCGTGCAGGACCAGGAACTCGCTGTCCGGAAGCGCAGCGAAGCGCGCGACATCGAGCTGCAGCGCGATGCCCGGGCCTTCGGCGTCGACGCGCTGCACGAGCGGCGCTTCGGCGTCTTCCGCGCCTTCGAGGATCATCTCGGGGCCGGTCAGCGGCGCGGTCTCGAGCGCGACGACGAAGTCGTTGACGTTCGTGCCGGTGATGCGCGGCGCGCCGAGTTGCATGGACATGCCGCCAGCGTTGGTCACGCGCAGCTTCGTGCCTGCGTTGGGGCCGAGTCCGACGGGCAGCGGCCCGAGGTCGAGCGAGGAGTTGTGCGCGACGGAGTTCTCGACGCCGCTGAAGCCTTCGCTCGCGACGAAGCTCGCCGGGCCGCCGCTGTCGTCGTCGGCGATCGTGAGCGTGTAGCTCGAGTTCGCGCCGAGCTGAGCCGGGGTCGACGGAGCGGAGAGGGTGAGCACGACCGTCTCGGCGGTCTCCGCGTCGGAGTCGTCGATCGGCGTGAGCTGCACGGTCTGCGTGTCGCCGCTCACGGCGCCGGCCGCGAACGTGAGCGTCTGGGTCCCGAAGGCGCTGTAGTCGACGCTCTCGGTGGCGGCGCCGGTCAACGCGTCGACGACATCGACCGTCAGGTCCTCGGGGAGCGCGCTCTCGGTGGTGGTGAGACGCACGGTCACCGTGACCGCGCCGCCCACTTCCGAGCTCGTCGCGCTCGTGCCGACGAAGGCGAAGGACGTGAGCTGCGACTCGGGCGGCGAGCCGTCGCTGCTGCCGCCTCCGCCGCTGCAGCCGGCCAGCGCGACGGACGCGAGGCCAACGAACCAAGAACCGGCCGCGCGAAGCGTGCCCATGCGAACGCTCTCCATGGATGGACCCGTGAGTTCCTCTCGAACTTGGGCGGAATCGACATCCAGACGCGCCGACCTGAACCGGCGCGCCGCGCAGAATTTTCGCTACGCGGCTTTCAGGCGCTGCCCGAGAGCTGCCCGCGCGGCGAGTTCTCGCTCCTGGGCTAGCAGCCCGTTGAAGAAGTCATCCGGCGCGCTTCCGCGCCCGGACACGCCGGCTCTGCGTCGGCGGATCCTCGTTGAATCGCGATTCAACTGTGGTCCGACCTCCTTGATCCGACGCGCCCGGGTCGGAATCGCACACGGAGCACTTCTTCAACGGACTGCTAGCGGCTACTTCGGCAGGCGCAACTTCGCGCGCGCCGCCGCGGCCTTCGTGCGGAACGCACAGCCCTCGATGTGGTCGTTGACGAGGCCCATGGCCTGCATGAAGGCGTACATCGTGGTCGGACCGACGAAGCTCCAGCCGCGCTTCTTGAGGTCCTTGGAGAGCGCGATCGACTCGGGCGTCTTCGGGAGCTTCGAGAGCACGCTCCACGTGAGGTGCGCGGGCCGCGTGTCGGCCCCCGGCTCGAAACTCCAGAAATACGCGGCGAGCGAGCCGAATTCGCGCTTCAGCTCGCGCGCCTGGCGCGCGTTGTTGAGCGTCGATTCGATCTTGCCGCGGTGGCGCACGATGCCGGCGTCGAGGAGCAGCTTCTCGACCTTCGGCGGACGCTTGGAGAGCGCTTCGAAATCGAACTCGCGGAACGCGCGCCGGAAGTTCTCGCGCTTGCGCAGGATCGTCAGCCAGCTCAGGCCCGACTGAAAACCCTCGAGGCAGATCTTCTCGAAGAGCCGCGTGTCGTCGGTGACCGGGAAGCCCCACTCGCGATCGTGGTAGGCGCGGTAGTCGTCCGATCCATCGCACCACTTGCAGCGCGCGTGCCCGTCGGCGCCGAGTCGAAGTCCGTTGTCCGTCATGCGGGCTTTGTAGCAACTGAGGCGAGCGGTCTACGATTGCACGAATGAGCCTCCTGCACGCTGCTGCCATCTTCTCGGTCGCGATGTTCGGTGGGGTGCAGGCGCTGACGCAGGAAGCGGCCGGGCCCGCGCAAGCGAAGGGCGCGCAACCGAGCGCCCGCTACGAGCTCGGCTGGCGCGTGCGGCAACTCGAACGCGCGTGGGCGGCGAACGTGGGGCCGGACGGTCGAAGTTCGATGCTTCCGCTCGTCGAGTCAGCGGTGCAGCACTTCTTCGCTCTCCGGATTCCGCAGGCCGCCGAGGCGCTGGATCGGGCCGTCGATCAGCTTCCCAATCTCTGCGGAGGATGCAACTGGACTCGTGCGTGGGCCTTCACGCCGGAAGCGCGACTCTTGGACTCATCGTCGAAGTCGCTGACCTTGGTAGCGAAGCCGTTCTATGAGTCCTGCGGAGGAACGCTCGTGACTCTCGCCGTCTCTGTTCGCATCAACAACGCGTCGAATCGTCTGCATCTCGGCGACTTGACGGGTTCACAGCTGACGAGTTCACAGACGCTCACACTTTCGCTTGCTGACGTTTCAGTCGGGGATAGCAGACTGAGCGTGCACGCGTTCGACGGCGATTTCTGCTGGTCGGAGCACGACCTGATCGTCTCGCTTGTCGAGAAGCGCGACGAGCGGCTCGCTTCGCTCGAAGCCGCGATCGACAGACTCCCCGACACCGCGCCGCGGCTCGAGCGCGAGACCGCGAAAGCGTTGCTCGCGTTGCTGAAGTCGCTCGCGGCGGGCTCCACGGAAGAGACGGACTACCCCGGCGCGCGGCTGCTCGCCGAAGCCGAGCAAGTCGTCGCCGCCGGGGCCAAGGGCGAGCGTTGGTACGAATCGACCAAGACCGGCCAGTTCTGGCTCGCGGTTCCGACGAGCGAGAAGCGCACGACGCGCGCGCGTATTTTTGTTCCCGCGCTCGCCGCCGGTGCGCCGAAACCGCCGCTCGTCGTCGCGCTGCACGGCGCGGGCGGCAGCGAGAACTTGTTCTTCGACGGCTACGGCGATGGCGAGATCGTACGCCTGTGCGAGAAGCGCGGATGGATGCTCGTCGCGCCGCGGCTCGGCTTCGGCGGCGCGCCGGTCGCGGCGCTCGTCGACGAGCTCGCGGCGCGTTTCGCGTTCGACTCGACGCGCGTGTTCGTCGTCGGGCACTCGATGGGCGCCGCCGCCGGAACGAGCGCCGTGCTCGCCGATCCCGCGCGCTACCGCGCCTTTGCCGCACTGGGCGGCGGCCAGGCTCTGAAAGACGCGTCGCCTCTGAAGTCGCTTCCGATCTTCATCGGCGCGGGCGAGCGCGATTTCGGTCTCGCCGGCGCAAAGAAACTGCACGCCTCGCTCGTCGCGGCGGGCTCGGAATGCGCGGTGTTGCGCGTCGTCCCGAACACCGAGCACTTGATGATCGTCCAGGACGCATTGCCGGAGGTCTTCGCCTGGTTCGACGAGCTCGCGATGGCAGCGGCCGAAAGCGTCGAGCCAACGGATCGACCCACCGACCGATAGCCCGCAGATCCGCCCTGGCGACGCACACCTCGGGCCTGCCTCACGATCCAAACAACGCCTGCTCGGAGTGAACGTGGACAACGGCCTGCGGCACAACGCCGACGAACATGATGGCGGCCGGCTCGACTCCAAAAGCGGAGGCACGGTCGGATTCACGGCGCAGGTCGCCTTCATGGAACATCCGCGCGCGACCGCCGTCCTGCTCACCCATTGTCAGCCGCCGTCGTGGCGGACGCCGGCTGCCAGTCCCTGAGCCAGGAGACTCCGCATGGAACTGGTTCTGATCGGGTTGGTCGCACTGTGCACGTCCGGCTTGACGCTGTTCTCGGGTTTCGGCCTCGGCACGGTGCTGATGCCCGTTTTCGCGCTGTTTTTCCCGCTTCCGCTGGCGATCGCGGCCACGGCCGTCGTGCACTTCGCCAACAACCTCTTCAAGCTGGGCCTGTTGGTGCGGCACGCCGATTGGCGCGTCGTGGCGCGCTTCGGTCTGCCGGCGGCGGTCGCCGCAGTCGGTGGGGCCTCGCTGCTGCGCCTGTTCGACCGCATGCCGGTGCTGGTGCGCTATGAACTCGCGGGCTCGTTTTTCGAGATCCGCCTGCTCGAGCTCGTCATCGGCGTCCTGATCGTCGTGTTCGCGCTGCTGGAGTTGTGGCCGCGCTTCCGGACCCTGGCGCTGCCCGTGCGCTGGCTGCCGGTCGGCGGCGTCTTGTCCGGATTCTTCGGCGGGTTGTCGGGCAACCAGGGGGCGCTGCGTTCGGCGTTCCTGATCAAGGCCGGTCTGTCGAAGGAGGCCTTCGTCGCGACCGGCGTCGTCTCGGCCGTGATCGTCGATGCCGTTCGCCTCGCGGTCTACGGTACGGGCGTTCTCGCAGCACCTTCGTCGGCATTGCAGGAGCTGCTCGCGCCGGTCGTCGTCGGAACTCTGTGCGCGTTTGCCGGCGCGTGGATCGGCAAGCGCCTGCTGGCCACGGTCACGCTTCGAACCGTGCAATGGATCGTGGCGACAACGATGCTGTTGATCGGCAGCGGTCTCATCGTCGGCCTCCTGTGAGTCGTCGGCGGTGTTGGGCGCGACGAGAACCTCCTCGCCCTTTCCCGCTTGGAACACGTTCGCGAACGGTTGTCCGGCCGCGCCGTTGCGATCGCTGCCTCGAGGTTGTGAAGAAATTGCCCGCTCCGTTCGCAGCGTCGGGGTCGGAGCGCGCGGTGTGGCCGGTCCTTGCGAACAAGGAGCGCCCGATGATCGTCCAAGCCGCGTTGCCTGAAGTTTTCGCGTTGTTCGACGAACTCGCGGGGGTAGAGGGCGGCAGCATCGAGCCCTTGGACCCCCAACGAACCGATAGATGATCTTCAGCTTCGTCCCGCCGCGGGGCGCGGGCCGTTTCAAAACGGCACGCGCCTGCTGGAATCGTTTTCAGACCCGTTCCCGGTCCGGTCTTGCGGCGACCCTCGCCGCGCTCGCACTGTCCGCGTGCGGCTCGGACAACGCGCCGAGTTCCGACGCGGGTGCGGGTGCGAAGTCGGGTGCGAACTCCACGGCTTCGGCCGGCGCACTCCCTTCCGTCGCACCGGGCGCCGCGCGGGGACTCAATGTCCTGCTCGTCACGTTCGACACGGTGCGCGCCGACGCGCTCGCGTGCTACGGCGACGAACGCGTGCGCACGCCGACCGTTGACGGGCTCGCCGCCCGGGGTGTGCGCTTCACGCGCGCGCTCGCGCCGACGCCGATCACTCTGCCGTCGCACGCGACGTTGCTCACGGGGCTCGACCCGCTGTCGCACGGCGTGCGGAACAACGGGACGTTTCAGCTTGCGGCGGAGCACCACACGCTCGCCGAGCTGCTAGGCGACAGCGGGTACGACACGGCGGCCGTGGTGGCGGCGTTCGTGCTCGACGCGCGCTATGGAGTGCACCAGGGGTTCGCGAGCTACGACGACGACGTGCACCTCGACGGCGTCGCGGCGGGCGAAGGCCATTTCCGCGAGCGCAACGCGACGCAGGTCACCGACCGCGCGCTCGACTGGCTCGCGAAGCACGACGCGAACGCCCCCGAGAAGCCGTTCTTCCTGTGGACGCACTACTTCGACGCGCACGCGCCCTACAACGCTCCGGCGGAGCACATCCTGCCGGGCCTGAACATGGATCCGAACGCGCCCTACGACGCGGATCTGGCGCGCGGCCGCTACCTGTCCGAGGTCGCTTACGCGGACGCGGAGCTCGGCCGGCTGCTCGCGAGTCTCGGCGAGGAGCGCCTTGCGAACACGCTGGTCGTGTTCACCGCCGACCACGGCGAAGGTCTCGGCGAGCACGGCGAGTTCACGCACAGTCGCCTGATTTATGACTCGACGATGCGCGTGCCGCTCGTGATCTCGAGTGCGAAGCTGTTCGCGCGCGCCGCCGTGGTGGACGACCGCGTCGTGGGGCTCGTCGATGTCGCGCCGACGCTCCTCTCGCTCCTCGGCTTGCAGGCGCGCGCGAAGCTCGACGGCCAGTCGCTGTTCGAAGCTCCGCGCGACGGCGAGCGCACGATCTACGGCGAGAGCATGGTGACGTTCTACAACCACGGCTGGGCGCCGCTGCACTCGCTCTCACGCCTCGGCGACAAGGCGATTCGCGCGCCGCGGCCGGAGTACTACGACCTGCGCAAGGATCCCGCCGAGTTGCAGAACTTGCACGCGAGCCAGCGCGCGGCGGCGGACCCGCTGCTCGCGAAGCTGGAAACCACGCTCGGCGCGGCGAAGTCCGTGCGGCCGGCCGAGCGGGAGCTCGAAAGCGACGAGGCGAAGGGGTTGGCGGAGCTCGGCTACTCGCGTTCGACACCGGGCGGCTCGACGGCGGGCTCGATCGATCCGAAGGATGCGATCGTGACCTGGGCGGTGCTCACGAACGCGCAGGCGTACTCGGCGCAGGGCCAGTACGACCGCGCGCTCGCGGACGTGCGGCGGGTGCTCGCGACGAACCCGAACGATCCGTTCGCGTGGGAGACGGAGTACGTCGTGCACCTGCGGCGCGGCGCGCTCCCCGAAGCGGAGTCGGCGCTGCGCAAGGTCGTCGAGCTGCATCCGACCTCCGAAGCGCTCGTGCGGCTCGCGTGGCTCTACTACCAGCAGCACAAGTTCGCCGAATGCGAAGCCACCGCGGCGCGGGCCGAGAAGCTCGAGCCCGACCACGGCGACATCTTCTTGATCCGCGGCGAGCTGCTCTACCGCGAGCAGCGCTTCGAGGAAGCGTTGGAGCAGTTCGAGCGCGCGCTGCTCGTCGACCCCGGCCGCGTCGCCGAGAAAGCCCGCAAGGGGATCGACGCCGCCCGCAAGGCGCTGCCCGGCGGCAGTTGAGCGCGCGCTCGCGCGTCGATCGCAGGTCTTTTTTCCCTCAGACCTTCTTCAGCGCGGCGAGGATCTCGAGCTCGAGTTCCGCGGAGAGGTTGCGCTTGAAGACTTGCGCCCGGCGCTCTTCGGGCAGGCCGCGGTACCAGGCCAGCGTGTCCTTGACGATCGTGTCGATCGGGCGGAAGCGCATGCCCTGCTTCACCGCGCGCGCGTTGCTCACGGTGTGGAAGCCCTTGGTTTCGCCCGCGTACGGCGCCCAGATCGGGAACTGCGCGGCGGGGAACTTCTGCAGAACATCGAGCGACGCCCAGTGCGGCTTGCACTCGTTCGAAGCGTTCTTCACGCACGCTTCGATGACCTTGCCCCACTCGAGCTTCTTCTCCGGACCGCAGGCGTTGAAGCGCCCGACGATCTTCTGCTCGGCGACGTGCACCATCCATTCGGACAGGTCGCGCACGTCGATCACTTGCACCGGATCCGTCGGCGCGCCGGGCACGACGAAGTCGCCGCCCTTGTCCGCGCGCATCGGCCAGTAGCCGAAGCGGTGCGTGCCGTCGCCGGGCCCGACGATGTAGCCGGGCCGGATCACGCACGTCTTGCCGGGCATCGCAGCCTCCGCCGCTTGCTCGCACAGCGCCTTGAGCGGCCCGTAGTACTCGTAGTTCTTCCCCATCTCCTCGAGCGTGGGGTCGGGCATCGTGCCGCACTCGGCGTCCTCGTCCATGCCCTCGATGTCGTTGCGGGCGTAGCACGAAATGCTCGAGACGTAGACGTAGTGCCCGATGTTCGGGGCCATCAGCTCGGCCGACGCCTTGACGTGGCGCGGGTAGTAGCCGGTGTCGTCGAACACGACGTCGAACTTGCGGCCTTCGAGCGCCTTCAGTCCGTCGTCCTTGTCGGGGTTGCGGTCGCCGCGCAACTTCTCGAGGTCGGGGAAGAGCTGCGGGTTCGTCTTGCCGCGATTGAAGAGCGCGACCGTGTGGCCGCGCGACTGCGCGTACTCGACGAGCGCGGGGCCGATCAGTCCCGTGCCTCCGAGCACGAGCATGTTGAGCGCTTTCGGCTTGTCGGCGGACTTCGAATCCTGCGCGGCGGTGCGCTTGGTCAAGGCGAGCAGCGCGCCGGCGGCGGCGGTGGAGCTGAGGAAAACGCGGCGGTTGGTTTGCATGGGCGGGGGAGTTTCGGGGTGGCGTGAGACCGCCGCATCATGCCCGATCGCGCCAGCGGCGACGAACCGGGCGTGTAAGGGGGCGCGTATGGCTTGGGTGTCTCGTTCGCAGCTCGAGCGCCGCGCCCAGGGGCTACGATGACGGCGATGAAGCGCGTTTTTCTGATCGTGTTGGACTCGCTCGGCGTCGGCGAGCTGCCGGACGCCGCGCGTTTCGGCGATGTCGGTGCGCACACGCTCGACCATCTCGTGGCGGCGGCGGGCGGGCTCGACGCGCCGAAATTGGCCGCGTTGGGCCTGGGGCATATCGCGGGCGTGACCCGGGTCGCGCGCGTTGCGAGTCCGCGCGGCGCCTTCGGCCGCTGCGCCGAGCTCTCGCCGGGCAAGGACACGTCGACCGGGCACTGGGAGATGATGGGCTGCGTGCTCGAGCGCGAATTCCCGACCTATTCGCAGGGTTTTCCGCCCGAGATCATCGACGCCTTCGTGACGCGCGCGGAAGTGCGGGGCGTGCTGTGCAACGCCGCTGCGTCGGGGACGGAGGTGCTCACGCGCCTCGGCGCCGAGCACATCGCGACGGGCAAGCCGATCGTCTACACGAGCGCCGACAGCGTGTTCCAGATCGCTTGCCACGAGCAGCACTTCGGACTCGAGCGCTTGTACCGCTGCTGCGAGGTCGCGCGCGAGATCCTGAATCCCTACGGAGTCGGCCGCGTGATCGCGCGCCCGTTCGTCGGCGAGGCGGGCGCGTTCCAGCGCACCTACAACCGCCGCGACTACTCGTTGAAGCCCTTCAGCGAAACGACTCTCGACCGCCTGACGCGCGCCGGCGTGCCCGTGATCGGTGTCGGCAAGATCGAGGA
This sequence comes from uncultured Planctomycetia bacterium, assembly GCA_937952135.1. Classification (GTDB taxonomy): domain Bacteria; phylum Planctomycetota; class UBA1135; order UBA1135; genus WYBT01. Next base: position 560 of record CALFYL010000100.1, on the reverse strand, counting down.
CATCTTCGCGGGCGTCGGCGTGGGCGAATCGATCCACACCGAGGGCAACCGCGACGGGATGGAGCACGTGCTGAAGCTCGCGCGCGAGCTCGAGCGCGGCTTCGTGTTCGTGAACCTGGTCGACTTCGACATGCTCTACGGACACCGGCGCGACGCGTTCGGGTACCGCCGGGCGCTGGAGGAGTTCGACGAGAAACTCGGCGAGCTCTCGAAGCTCCTGCGACCGGACGACCTCGTGCTGCTGAGCGCGGACCACGGCAACGACCCGACGTTCGCGGCGACCACCGACCATACGCGCGAATACGTGCCGATCCTCGCAGCTGGCGCGCGCGTGAAACCCGGAGTCGACCTCGGCACTCGCGCGAGCTTCGCCGACATCGGCGCGACAGTGGAAGAGGCGTTCGGTCTGCCGCCCGCCGCCCCGGGCCGTTCGTTCCTGTCGACCCTCCTCGCGTGATCTAGCGCGATGTACCGAGCCAGAGCAAATTCGCCCCGCTAATCCCGCCAGGGCCGGCGGCGCCCGCGTTCCTGGAGTTAGCGGGGAGATTTTGCTCTGGCTC
>CALFYL010000099.1 GCA_937952135.1 uncultured Planctomycetia bacterium | reverse complement strand
TCGCGGGCAAGACGCTCGGCAAGAAGGACCTCGCGCTGATGATGATGGGCTACGGGCACGTGTACGTGGCCCGCATCGCGCTGGGCGCGAAGGACAACCAGGCCGTGAAGGCGCTGCTCGAAGCCGAGAGCTACGACGGGCCGGCGCTGGTGATCGCGTACAGCCACTGCATCGCGCACGGCTACGACATGGCGCTGGGCGCGGAGCAACAGAAGCTCGCGGTGGGTTCGGGCGCGTGGCCGCTGTACCGCTTCGATCCGCGGCGCGCGCACGAGGGCCAGCCCGCGCTGACGCTGGACTCCGGCGCGCCGACACCGACGCTCGCGCAGTACATGCGCGGCGAGACCCGCTTCCGCATGGTCGAGCAGGCCGACGCCGGGCGCTACCAGGGCCTGGTGGCGCAGACGCAACGCGAGATCAAGGAGCGTTGGAGCGTGCTCGAACGACTGGCCGCCACGGGCGCCGCACAGGACGCCACAACCAAGGGTTGATGCGATGGACCTCTCGACCAACTACCTCGGACTTCCGCTCGCCCACCCGCTGATGGCAGGAGCGTCGCCGCTGGTCGACGACCTCGCGCTCGTGCAGCGCTGCCTCGACGCCGGCGCCTCGGCGATCGTGATGCACTCGCTGTTCGAGGAGCAGATCCGCGGCGAGGCGCTGGCGCGCACGCACTACGGCGATGCGCACGCGAACTCCCACGCGGAGGCGGCGACGTACCTGCCCGAGCTCGACGAGTTCCGCCTGGGGCCCGACGAGTACCTCGAACGCATCCGGCGCCTGCGCGCGATGAGCTCCGTGCCCGTGATCGCCTCACTGAACGGCACGACGGAAGGTTCGTGGCTGCGCTACGCGCGCTCGATGGAGGAAGCCGGCGCGTCGGCGCTCGAGCTGAACCTCTACGAGCTCGAGACCGACCCGCGCGAGAGCGGCGCCGCCGTGGAGGCGCGCGCGCTGCAGATCGTGCAGTCGGTTCGCGCGGTGGTGAACATTCCGATCGCGGTCAAGCTCTCGCCCTTCTACACGGCCTTGGCGCACTTCGCGCAAGCGCTCGAGAACGCTGGCGCCAACGGGCTGGTGCTGTTCAACCGCTTCTACCAGCCCGATCTCGACATCGACGCGCTCGAGGTCGCGCGCACGCTCCGGCTCTCGGAGCGCAACGAGCTGCTGCTGCGGCTGCGTTGGCTGGCGATCCTCTCGCCGCAGCTCCGAGGCTCGCTCGCCGTCAGCGGCGGCGTGCACGAGGCCGACGACGCGATCAAGGCGATCATGACCGGCGCGCACGGTGTGCAGATGGTCTCGGCGCTGCTGCGCCACGGGCCGGAACACCTCGGCCGCGTGCTCGCTGACCTGCGCGAGTGGCTCGAGCGGCACGAGTACGACTCGCTCGAGCAGATGCGCGGCAGCATGAACCTCAAGCGCTGCCCGGACCCGCGCGGCTACGAGCGCGCGAACTACGTGCACATCCTCCAGAGCTGGCGTTTCGAGCTCGACTGAGCGGCTGGCGCCGACTCGACAGGCCGCGGCTCACCGACGTCGAGTTTCGCAAACTCTCGACGCTGCGCGCGCGACGCCGCGCGCTGCGCAGTCGTGTGTGCGCATCGAACAGATCGTCCCCTCGACGCGCCTTGGCCGTTAGCCTGCGGCCATGCGCCTTCGCTCCCTCTTGCTGCTCTCGCTGGTCGCTGCCTGCGCGTCCTCGCCTTCGACTCCGGCGCCTCGTCGCCGCCCGAACATCGTGTTCATCCTGTCCGACGACCATGCGGCCCAAACGCTCGGCGCGTACGGCTCCTCGGTCGCTCGCACGCCGAACCTCGATCGCCTCGCCGCGGAGGGCCTGCGCTTCGAGAACGCCTTCTGCGGCAACGCGATCTGCGCGCCGGCGCGCGCGAGCGTGCTCACCGGTCTGCACAGCCACGCGCACGGCGTGATCGACAACGCAGCCCGCTTCGACGGAACGCTGCCGACGTTCCCGCGAGCGCTGAACGCCGCCGGCTATCGCACGGCGCTCGTCGGCAAGTGGCACCTCAAGAGCGATCCGACGGGCTTCGACCACTGGGAAGTGTTCCCCGATCAGGGCGAGTACTACGACCCCGTGATGGTGTCCGCGCAGGGCAAGCGCAAGGTCACGGGCTACGCGAGTGAAGTCGTCACCGATCTCGCGCTGGAGTGGCTCGAGGAGCAGCGCAGCGCCGACGCGCCGTTCCTGCTGTGCCTGAACCACAAGGCGCCGCACCGCTCGTGGGCGCCGGGGCCGCGCGAGCTCGACCTGTACGCGGATGAGGAACTGCCCGAGCCTGCGACGCTGTTCGACGACTACGCGACGCGCGCGGCGGGCGCGGCCGCGCAGGAGATGAGCGTCGCGCGGCACTTGAGCGAGTACGACCTCAAGCTCGGCGCGCCGCACGCGACGGGAGAGGCGGCGATCGCAGCGTGGCGTCGCACGTACGACGAGGAGAACGCGCAGCTCGCTCGCACGCCGCTCGAAGGCGAGGCCCGCACGCGTTGGAACTACCAGCGCTACGCCAAGGACTACCTGCGCTGCGTCGCCGGAGTGGACGCGAGCGTCGGACGGGTGCTCGATTGGCTCGAGCGCGCCGGCCTCGCGGACGACACGCTCGTGATCTACGCCTCCGACCAGGGCTTCTTCGTCGGCGAGCACGGCTGGTACGACAAGCGCTGGATGTACGAGGAGTCGCTGCGACTGCCGTTGATCGTGCGTTGGCCGGGAGTCGTCGCGCCCGGTCGTGTCGAGGAGCGCCTGGTGCAGAACATCGACCTGGCGCCGACGCTGTGCGAGCTGGCGGGCGCGGCGCCGCTTCCGAGCGCGCACGGGACCAGCCTGCTCCCGCTGCTCGAGGGACGAGCGCCGCAGTCGTGGCGCAGCTCGATCTACTACCACTACTTCGAGTATCCGCAGCCGCACCGCGTCGAACCGCACTTCGGCGTGCGCACCGCGCGTCACAAGCTGATCGAGTTCCCGCGCCTGCGCGCACGCGAGCTGTACGACCTCGAGCGCGATCCGCACGAGCTCGAGAACCTCGCCGGTCGACCCGAGCACGCCGCGCTCGAACAGCAACTGGCGGCGGAACTCGCGCGCCTGCGCAGCGAGTTCGGCGACGCCTGAGCAGCCACGTGCGATCGGGCGAAGCGTCGCGCACGTCCGACGTCTCCCGCGAGCCCCCTCGCCCGTCAGGGCGGCCGTTTCTTCCATGGGGAGCCGCGGAGCTGGCGAGATTCGCGGCTTTCGCGCCCGCAGATGCTTGACTAGTCAACTAACGGCGCTAGACTGAGCCGCGTGACGCCCAAGCCCCTCACCCCGACCCAGCGCGCGATCCGCCAGGAGCGGCCCTTCGCCTCGTTGGGCCAGGAGGCCGTGATCGCCCTGTGGGTCGCCGCCGATCGCACGCGACGCCCGTTCGAGGCGCTGCTCGCCGAGCACGGTGAGCTCACGCTCCAGCAGTACAACGTGCTGCGGATCCTGCGCGGCGCCGGCGACCAGGGCCTGCCGACGCTCGAGATCGGCGAGCGCATGATCGAGCGCACTCCGGGCGTCACGCGGCTGGTCGATCGGCTCGAGGCCAAGGGCCTCGTCGAACGTCGACGCTCGAGCGAGGACCGCCGCCAGGTGGTCGTGCGCATCACGCGGGCGGGCCGCGACCTGCTCACTCCGCTGGACGCAGCGATCGACAAGCTCGACGACGAGGTCCTGTCCTCGCTCAAGCGCAACGAACTCAAGCAGCTCATCGAGCTCCTCGAGCGCGTGTTCTCCTGACCCACGGGTTGAAGTCCCACCACTCCCTTCTTCGAGGCTATTTCCATGACTAGTCAAGTTCTGACGGCTCAAGCATCTTCGCCCCTCACCTGGAGCGCGCGCGCCCGCGAGCTCGCCCTCGCCACGCGCGCGGACCTCTCCTCGCCGCTGCTCCGACTGGGGTTGGCGGCCGTGATGTTCCCGCACGGCGCGCAGAAGCTCCTCGGCTGGTTCGGCGGCTACGGCTACGAGGGAACCATGGGCTTCCTCACGGGATCGATCGGCCTGCCCGCGCCCCTCGCCTCGCTCACGATCGGCCTGGAGTTCTTCGGCCCGCTGCTGCTGGTGCTCGGGCTCGGCGTGCGCTTCGTCGCCGCCGGCTTCGCGGCGATCATGCTCGGCGCGATCGCGACCGTTCACGCCCAGCACGGCTTCTTCATGAACTGGTTCGGCGCGCAGCAGGGCGAAGGCTTCGAGTTCCACCTGCTGGTCATCACGATGGCCCTGGCTCTGGTGGTGCGCGGCGCCGGCAGCTTCTCGCTCGACCGCAAGCTGCAAGCGCAGCCGGCGCGCTGAGCAGGCGCCCGAACGCCGCACTTCGCGAGTGTGAGACCATGGATCGAGGATTGGCGCGCATGAACCCGACACCCAGAGCCCCGCTGTTCGTATCGCACGGCGCCCCGACGCTGGTGCTCGACGACGTGCCCGCGCGCCATGCGCTCGCGGAGCTGCTGACGGAGAGCGGCAAGCCGTCCGCGATCGTCGTGGCCTCGGCGCACTGGTCCACGCGCGCGCCGCGGGTCGACAACTCGAGCGCGCCGCGCACGATCCACGACTTCTCCGGCTTCCCGCCCGAGCTCTACCAGATGCGCTATCCGGCGCCAGGCGCGCCGCAGCTCGCCGGGCGCGTCGTCGACGCTCTGCGCGCGGCCGGATTCGAGGCCGAGCTCGAGGCGCGCGGCCTCGACCACGGCGCGTGGGTCCCGCTCAAGCTCGCGGCGCCTCTCGCCGACGTCCCGGTGTTCCAGCTCTCGCTCCAGCCGCACCTGGGCGCGGAGCACCACCTGAAGCTCGGCCGAGCGCTGGCGCCGCTCGCGTTCGACGACGTTCTCGTCCTCGGCAGCGGCGGCGCGACGCACAACCTCGGCGCGCTCGCTCGCCCCGACGTTCCGCCGCCGGCCTGGGTGCGCGAGTTCGACGAGTGGCTCGGGGCGACGCTCGCGCAGGGCGACGTCGAAGCGCTCGTCGACTATCGACGACGCGCGCCGCACGCCGCACGCAATCACCCGACCGAGGAGCACTTCTTCCCGCTGCTCGTCGCGCTCGGCGCCGCGGGCCCGACGCCACGACCGCGGGCGCTGCACTCGAGCTTCACGTTCGGCGTGCTCTCGATGGCCGCCTTCGCCTTCGAAGGCCAGCACGCGCGCAAGTTCTGAGCGCCGGAAGCGTTGCTCGAGCGTCGAGCAGAGCTTCGCAGGAGCGATCGCGTCACGGACCGTCGTCGTCAGCGGAGCGCGAGCGGCCTCGAGCACTCGCGGTGAGGCGCAGCGATCGACGCAGGGCCGGTTGCTCTCGCGCGCGGCTCGTGAGCCCGACGTCTGTCTCCCTCGGCGAGTCGACGCGAGCGAGCGCACGTCGGCCACCCGCTCGAGCGCCGCGACTGACGCGCTCTCGCTGCGATCGTCGCGCAAGAGAGCGCTCGTCCGCGCGAGGCGCGAAACCTGCGCAGCGAGCGCGGGTTCACGGGCGGCGCGGCGACGGCCAGCTGCGCCATCGCTCCCATCGCCCTCGCCCGACGAGCCCCGCTGATGACCCCGACGAACTTCCGGCGCGCGAGCGCCGCGTTGGCCCTGGCCTTGATCGCCTCGCGACTCTCCGCGCAGCAGTGCGCGCTCAACCCGACGCTTCCCACGCCGTGCGAGCTCCTCGGAGTCGGCGCGCCGCTGCCGTATCCGAACGCCGCCGCGAGTCCGCTGCTCGCGTTCCCCGCCGGTACGACGGTGACCGTCTACATCCTCGGGCACAGCGAAAACCGCGGCTACGACGACGAGTTGCAGGCGCTGCTCAACGCCGATCCGATCCATCCGGGGCTGAGCTTCAACGTGCTCAACCGCTTCATCAACGGGCACGAAGCCTGGCGCTGGGCCACACCGGGCCAACAGGGCTACCAGCGCATCGAGGCCATGCTCCAGTTCGCGCAGCGGCCGTTCATCGTGCTCGGTCTGTTCTCGAACAACGAGACGTTCCCGATCGGCGCTCCCGATCCGAGCGACGCGAACTACGCGCGCTTCGTCGACGACCTCTCGCTGATCGCCGAGCACGTCCACGACGGCGGCCAGGGCGCGTCGATGGTCTACCTCAGCGCGCACCGCTACAAGCCGTCCAACATGCTGCCGTCGTGGTACGAGAACTGCGCGATCGGCGGCGTGATGGAGCGCGCCGCGCTCGGCGGAGACGGCCACCTCAAGCCCGGCCCTGCGCAGCACGACCTGCACTGGTGTTGCCTCCCGAGCTGCTACGCGTCGGATCAATCGCACACCAACGACCTCGGTGACGCGTTGATGGCGCGGACCTGGCATGCGTTCCTCGCGCGCGAGCTCACCGGCGTCGGACCCAACTGCGAAGGCGCGCTCAACTCGACGGGCGCCAGCGCCGCGTTGAGCGTTCAAGGCTCGACCAGCGTCGCCGCCAACCAGTTCGCCCTGCGCGTGAACGGCGGCGTCCCCGGCGCCCCGGCCATGTTCTTCCTCGGCGAGGACCCGCACTTCGCGCCCTTCGCCGACGGAGCGCTCTGCATCGGCGCCCCGCGACTGCGAGTTCCGCCGGTCACCTCGTTCAACGCTCTCGGAGTGATCGACGCGCCCCTCGACCTCACCACGCTGCCCACGACACTTGGCGCAGGCGCGATCCAGGCAGGCGATACGCTCCACTTCCAACTGTGGTATCGCGACGGCGCGGCCGCCGGCTCGGGCGCGAACACGTCCAGCGCTGTCGAAGTGCTCTTCCTGCCTTAGCCAAGCTCGCGCGCGACGCGCGTGTGGCGCTGCGCGCGCGGGCCGACCGCTCCGTGTGAGCGGCCGGCCCGCGTGGTGTCGCGCGAGGCTGGCAGGGATCGAGACCGCCCGGTCAGGGCGTCAACGAGATCTCGATCGCGTCCGAAGTGTTCGTGCCCGCGCCGCCCGCTGCAGCGTCGCGGTACCAGCACTGGAAGTTGCGCACGGTGGGTGCGGTGATCCCGAGCGCAGCGAAATCGAGGTTGACCGAGGCCACGCCCGCAACGGCGACGCCCATGCCGGGGACGCGCTGGATGGTCCCGCCGACGCATCGGAATCCGTTGCCGAACGGGAGCTGCGCCTGCGACGGGCCGTGGAAGAACAGGAACGGAGTGTTGGGCACGCCCGACACGACGAGCTTCAGGGAGTTGGCGGCGAGACTCGCGCTGCCGGCGGCGCTGATCCCGGCCATCTTGCCCGTCGAGTTGACCGTCGCGTTGCAGTAGGGCGTTCCGATCGGCTCGTAGATGTCCACGAGACTGCTGACCGCGGCCCCGGTGTGGCCACCCGCGAACAGCACCCACGAACCGACCGTCGTCGTTCCCAGGTCGAACCGGGGCGTCGTCAGCTTGGCCGATGTGGTGAAGGCGCCGCTCGATGCGTTGAGGACATCGACCACGTCGACCACGTTGAACGGGCCCGTGGACACCAAGCCGCCCGCGAACACCACGGTCCCCGAGGTCGCCGCCACCCCGAGATGCGAGCGAGCGACCGACAGGTCGGTCGTCGACCACGCCCCGGCGGCGTCGTCGTAGATGTCGACGACGGCGCTGGGCGGAGAGAACTGGCCCGTCTGTCCAGCGGCGAAGTAGGCCCGCGATCCGAGCGCGGTCGCCGCGTTGTCGGGGAAGTTGCGGGCCTGCGAGAGGAAGGCCTGGCTCCACGAGGAAGGCAGCGCCGGACGGCCGAGGCTCGCGTTGAACACATCGATCTCGGACCGGGCGATCGTGCTGTCCTGTCCGCCCGCGAACAGCGCCTTCGAACCAACGGTGACGGCGCCCATCACGCCTCGACCGACGCTGAGGGTCGCGGTGGACCATGCCGCCGGATTGTCCGGCAGGCCGAGACTCGAGTCGTAGATGTCGACGACGTTGGAGACGACGGGCGCGCCTCCGACGATGCTCCCGCCACCCGCGAACAGCACGAGCGAGCCGACGGTCGTCGCCGACAGCGCACCCCGCGGGACCGACAGCGGGCGGCCCAGACTCCACACGCCGGTGTTCACGTCGTAGACGTCGACCACGGCCGTCGAGGTCGTGTTCGTCACGCCACCACCCGCGAACAGCGCGAGGTTTCCGACCGCGGCGGCCGCGATTCCGGCGCGAGGCAAGGAGAGCGCGGCCACGGACCACGCGCCGGGCGTCGAAGGCGTCCCGAGGCTGGAGTCGTAGATGTCGACGACGTTGAACGTCGTGTTCCCGACGCGTCCGCCCGCGAACAGGGCCTGACTCCCGACGGTGACAGCGGTCACGCCCTGTCGAGCTTGCGAGAGGTTCGTGGCCGTCCACTGCTGCGCGCACAGGGGCGCCTGTACAGCGGCGAGCGCGGACACGAGGGCGAACGGAATGCGACGGTTCATAGCAGTCTCCGAGTCAAGGGTAGTTGGGGGCGTCGCGACCGGGTTGGATCCCGGAGTTCGAGCGCCGTCGAAGCTTCATCCCGAGAAGAGCCCGTGATCCCGACACGCCTTCTGCTCTTTTTTCCAGCGGCGCCAGTGTCGCCTCCTTCGCGCAGCACGGCCGAACAGCGCGCGGAATCCTGACGCAGTGGAATCCTTGCAGCTCCTACGGATCCCGCTGATTCCCTCTTTCGTGGCGTCTCGGCCCGTGCTTCGATGATTCCGGCCCCGCCCGGTTCGCCTCGCGTCTCGACACGAGCTGGCACGCCGAATGGTTGATCCGCCGTCCCATGGCGCACCTCAGCAGGTGACGCGCATTCTCGGAGCGTTGAGCTCCGGCGACGCTTCTGCTTCGCAGGAGCTCCTTCCGCTCGTCTACGGCGACCTCCGCAAGCTCGCCAGCGCGCGAATGGCGCGGCTCGCTCCGGGACAAACGCTGCAGGCGACGGCGCTGGTCCACGAGGCGTACGTGCGGCTCGTCGGAACCAACGATCCCGGCTGGCAAGGGCGCGCGCACTTCTTCGGAGCTGCGGCGCGAGCGATGCGCGACATTCTCGCCGATCACCTCCAGCGCAAGTCGAGCTTGAAGCGCGGAGGGCATCTCCGCAGGGCCGGCGAAGACACGCTGGCCGAGCTCGCCTCAGAAGCTCCGAGCGAGGACGTGCTCGCCGTCGAGGAGGCGCTCGAGGAGTTCGAGCGTGAGTATCCGCGGCACGCCGAGGTCGTGACGCTCACCTTCTTCGGCGGCCTGACTGCGCCCGAGGTGGCGGAGGTGCTCTCCATCTCGTCGCGCACGGTGGAGCGCGACTGGCGCTTCGCCAAGGCGTGGCTCAATCGCCGACTCTCCGATCGGGAACCCACGAAATGAACCCCGCACTCTCCCCCGCCGACCGCGAACGACTGGAAGACCTGTTCGACCGCGCTGCGGAGCTTCCGCCCGCGGAACGGATCGCCTTCGCGGAGCGCGAGTGCGGCTCGAACGAAGCGCTTCGACGGGAGCTGCGTCGCTTGCTCGAGGGACTGTCCGGCGATGACGTCCTCGGGACGATCCAGGGTGGAGCGCCGTCGCGCGCGGGAACGCGCATCGGCTCGTACACGCTGCTCGAGCGCATCGGCGAAGGAGGCATGGGCGAGGTCTACGCGGCGGAGCAGGTCGAGCCTGTTCGCCGCCGGGTGGCCATCAAGATCATCAAGCCCGGGATGGACAGCGCGCAGGTTGTGTTGCGCTTCGAGGCCGAGCGCCAGGCGCTCGCCCGCATGGAGCATCCGTACATCGCGCGCGTCTACGACGGCGGAACGACGGGTGACGGTCGCCCCTACTTCGTCATGGAGTACGTCGACGGCGTGCCGTTGACGGAGTTCTGCGACCAGCAACGCCTGACGACGCGCGAGCGACTCGAGCTGTTCCTCGACATCTGCGGCGGCGTCCAGCACGCGCACCAAAAGGGCATCATCCATCGCGACCTGAAGCCCTCGAACCTGCTCGTCACGCGCGAGGACGGCCGGCCGACGCCGAAGATCATCGACTTCGGAGTCGCGCGCGCGACCACCGGGCACCTCACCGAGCGCTCGCTCCACACGCACCTCGGACAAATCATCGGGACGCTCGACTACATGAGTCCCGAGCAGGCCGATCCGACCTCGGCCGACATCGACACGCGCTCCGACGTCTATTCGCTCGGGATCGTTCTCTACCAGCTCTTGAGCGGTTTCCTGCCGTTCGACCACAGCTCGTCCCCCGAGCTCTTGCTGTCCGAGATCCAGCGGAGGATCCGGGAGCAGGATCCGCCGACACCGAGCACTCGCTTGCGGCGAGAACGCGGAACTGCGACGGCGCTCGCTCCCCTGCGCAAGACGAACCAGGGCACGTGGATCCGGCAGCTCACCGGAGATCTCGACTGGATGTGCATGAAGGCGCTCGAGAAGGATCCCGCGCGCCGCTACGCATCCGCCGCCGATCTCGCCGCCGACATCCGAAGACACCTCGCTCACGAGCCGGTTCTCGCCGGTCCGCCCCGGCCGCTCTATCGCGCAAGCAAGTTCGTCCGTCGCCATCGCGTCGGCGTGTCAGCGGCGATCCTGATCGCAGCCGCTGTGTCCGTCGGCTTCGTGGGCGTTGCAGCGGGTCGAATGGACGCGCTCGCGGCGGAGCAGCGGCGCGAGGCGCTCGAGCCCCAGGTGGACGCCTTCACTGCGAGTCGCCTGCTGCGAGAGGCCGAGAGCCTCTGGCCGGTCTCCGTCGCCAACATCCCGCGCTTCGAGCGCTGGATCGCCGAGGCCTCCGCGCTCGCGACCAAGCGCGCCCGCTACGCAGAGGGACTGGAGCGGCTCGCGGCGCGGGCGCTGCCGTGGACGGACGATGATCGCCAACGCGATCGGATGGAAACGCCCGACCTCGAGTGCCTCGTGCCCATGGAGGCGGAACTCGAGTGGCTGCGGACACGACTGGCCGGGATCGCACCGGAGAAGGAGAACAATCGCCGGGAGGTCGAGCGGCAGATCACGGCGGTCCAGGCAGCCCTCGACCGACTCGTCGAAGCAGCGGAGACGCGGCGCTCGTGGCGCTTCGAGTCTTCCGCCGACTCGGCGGCTCACGACGTGCTGGTGCGCCTCCACGGAGACCTCGAGCGCATCGGAGACGAATCCCGGGGCCTGCTCGCGACCGAAGGCGTGACCTTCGGAGTCGGGTGGGGCGTGCCGCGTCGCCTCGCGTTCGCGAGACGGCTCGAACAGGAGTTCGCCGCGGGAGGAGACGCGCAGAGGGCGTGGACTGAGGCGCTCCGTCAGATTCCCGAGCGCTATCCGGGATTGGACCTGAAGGTCCAGCCCGACCTGGTTCCGCTCGGCCCCGACCCCGTGACGGGACTCTGGGAGTTTGCCTTGCTCACCAGCGGTGAGCCCGCCGTGCGAGACGCGACGGGCAAGCTGGTCCTCAGTCCGGAGTCCGGCATCGTGCTCGTCCTGATTCCCGAGGGCGGCTTCTGGATGGGCTCCCAGCGGGAGTCGCGCGAGCTGCCGTGCTTCTACGACGGGCCGGTTCCCGTGGAAGACGGCGAATCGGGACTCGACAAGCGAGCCCTGCGAGTGGAGCGCGTCGACGCGTTCTTCCTCTCGAAGTTCGAGACCACGCAGGCCCAGTGGCAGCGCTTCGTCGGCGAGAACCCTGCCAACGAACAGGCGTCGTCCGGGCTGGTTCGCGGCCCGCTGCTGCCGGTCAATTCGGTCAGCTGGACGGACTGCAACAAGGTGGCGAAGCAACTGGGATTGACGCTGCCGACCGAACAGCAGTGGGAGTACGCGGCGCGCGCCGGAACGGACACACCCTGGTGGACGGGCGGCGACGCCGAGTCCCTCGCGTGCATTGAGAACGTGTTCGACCTCTCGTCGCACTACCGCTTTCGCGACTGGGCGACAAAGGTGGGTATCTCTCCGGCGCAGTGGGAGGACGGCTGGCCCGTCATCGACCGAGTCGACGGCCGGATCGGGAATCCCTGGGGACTCCACGACATGCTGGGGAACGTCGCCGAGTGGTGCCAGAACATGCCGTACCTCTACGGCACGACCCCGGGGGTCGCTCCCGAGACGCGGCGGATCCGCGTCGCCCGCGGCGGCGACGCTCGCTCGCCGGTCGAGCACTGTCGCTCCGCTTCGCGCCGCGACGGGCCCGTCGGCATGGCGCTGCCGAGCCTGGGCGTCCGCTTCGCGCGCGAAGTCCGTTGACGACAACCGCGCACCGCCGGGGACCCGCACTCCTCGAGCAGGACTGACGGCGCCGATCCGCCGCGCGCACGCCGACCGACGCGTGCTGCTCCAGCTCGCCGACCTCCGCCGATCGCGAGGCGTGCTTCGAGCGGCTCGACGCCCTCGCGGTCCGCGGTGGCTCGCCCGCGACCGTCGCAGTCAACGCCGCGGGGGAGCGCGCACACGACGTGACGCGCTCCCTCACATGACCTCAGGCTCGATCCTCGAGCCCGCGCCTTCGCTCGGCGAAGCGCTAGGGAACGAAGCTGACCGCGACTCCGTGAGAGAGGTTGAACCCCGACTGCATCGCCGCCGGATCGCGGTAGACGGATTGGAAGTAGAAGGTCGAGCCCGCGACGATCGGAAGGATCGGCATCGGCGCCGCGAACACGTCCGTCGACGTCGCGATTCCCTCTGCGTTCGCCGCGAAGACCGGGAGCCGCTGCAGCGCGCCGCCCACGCAGAGCCGCCCGTCACCGAACGGGACGTTGGTGGCCGCGGCGCCGTAGAAGAACAGGCCACCGACGTTCGGCGGCAGGTTCGTCGTCCGCAGCGAGAGCGTGTGCGCCGCGACGCTCGCGTACCCCACCGCCGAAATGAGCGCGCGCTGCCCCGTCGAGTTCGACTGGGACGCGCAGTAGTTCGTTCCGAGCGCAGCGCCGTACAGGACGTCGCACACGAACGCGTCCCGGAGTCCGTTCGTGTCGCCGGCGACGAGGTTCGGCGAGTCACTTTCGAAGGCGAGTTTCCAACCGTCGTCGGACAGTGACGGGGCGTAGAAGGGCGACGCGGCGAGGGCCTGGCTCTCGTTCGCGAAGTTCCCGAGGGAGTACGAGGCCACGCTCGTGCTCCACGCGTTCGCTCGATCCCACACGAGAACATCGGTCTTGACCGAGGCGCTGAAGAACGAACTCGGCCAGCCGGAGTAGCTGTAGCTCGAACCCGAACAGGCGATGAAGGCGACGCGACTCCCGTCCGCCGATACGGCCGCGAACCCCAGCCCCGTGGCCCACTGGCCGTACAGCTCGTGGGACCAGACGCTCCACGAGGAATAGAACCCCGTGGTCAGCTGCTGAGTCACGCCGGTCAGGTTGTCGCGCACGAACAGGCTGTAGACGGAGGCCGAGTAGGGCTCACGCCTGCGGAACGCGACCACAGCGCCGTCCGCCGAGAGCGCGGGGGCCGAGCACGCGCGGCTGAACTGCACACCCGCGGAATCGACGCTGACTCGAGTCGTCACGCCCGTGAGCAGATCGTGGGTGAACACGTCGGTGACGCCGTTCGTGTCACCGGGGACGAGGTTGTTCGCATCGCTGTGGAACGCGACGACGGCGCCGTCGCCCGAGATGGTCGCGAGACTGCTGCCGTTGTTCGCTTCGAAGCCCGCCGAGTCGACGCTCACGCGCGTCGTCAGGCCGCTGCTCCGCTCGTGCACGAAGATGTCCGACTTGCCGTTGAGGTCGCCCGCGACGAGGTCGCTCGCGTCGCTTCGGAAGACCACCAGGCGACCGTCTGCGGAGATCGTGTGGCTGTAGGCGCCGTAGCTGCCGCCGTGGGCCTCGAGTCCGAGCGAGTCGACGCTGACTCGCACGGTGACTCCGACGCCTTCGTCGAAGACCCCGTTTCCATCCGGGTCGCGGTCGTACACGAACACATCGGCGACGCCGTTCGTGTCGCCAGAGACGAGGTTGCTGGCCTCGCTGGTGAAGGCGATGAAGCGCCCGTCGCCCGAGAGCGACGGCGAGTAGCTCGCACCGTTCGCCTGCAAGCCGGTCGACGAAACGCTCACCCGCAGCGTCGCGTGGCTCGCGTTGTCGCGCACGAAGACGTCGCGGAACCCGTTGGTGTCTCCCGCGACGAGGTTCGTCGCGAAGCTCGAGAAGGCGCTCGCTCGACCGTCGGCCGAGAGGACGCTCGCAACGCTCGATCCATTCCCTTCGGCCCCCGCGGAGTCGACGGAGATGCGCTCGATCTGCCGGGCGTGCGCGGCGGCGAGCGCGAAGAAGAAGACGCCAATCGTCGCCAAGCGGCGAGTTGCGGGGCGCTCCTGCGAGGCGGCGGTTGCACGGACGGACACGGGGAGGCGCGCAAGGAGTTCGGCGAGGGAGGCGCAGTGCATGGGTGGTCCTTGGAGAGCGAGACAGGTGAAGCGGGACGCCGTGCGGTAGTCCCGGAAGCGGCCGCCGCGCCCGACATGAATCTCGGGAACTTCCGCGTTGCGCCCTTCCCCACCAGGCGTCGCGCGACCTGGGGCCGAGCGTGCTGACACGAGGCGACTCCCCGGCGCTCACTCGCCGAAAGCGGCGCACGGCGCACTCGGCGCGCGACGACAGCGCCAAGGGCGCACAAGCCTCCCAACGCCGCCTCGCGCACGATCGAGACGTCGAGCGCTCGCTCCGACTCGACCATCCTCAGGCGAGCGTTCTCTCGCTCGACGTCCCGCGACGGATCGGCCTGATCGACCGGCAAGTCCGCCGAACTCCTCGCGTCAGCGCTAGCAGGCCGGCTCGGTCACCTCGAGTTGCCTGCCCGCATCCCTTAGTGTTCGCCGCGGCGCACGAGCACTTCGGCCCCACGCAGCGTGTGATTGGTTCTATCGCCGCCGTGCTTGCCTCCGCGTCCCTGTCCTTGGGGGAAGCGGGTCGTGCCGGGCGCTGAGACCGAACCGGCATGACGGGGCGCGATGAACTTCACGCGCGAGCACAGCGAGGCCGTTGGTACGCCCGGGCAGAGTCGAACTGCCGACCTGCGGTTTAGGAAACCGCCGCTCTATCCTGCTGAGCTACGGGCGCGCTCGGCTTCGCGAGAGGGTACCTGGGGCGGCCCGCGTCGTCGCCGCCGCGCTGAGGATGTCTGCTGGGCGCTTGGCCAGCTGTTCCAGACCAGCCTTCCGAGTCTCGCACTCCCAGCCGACGATTGGCTCCCACCCGAGCGGCCGTAGGTCTCCATCGGCTTCGCGGTCCCGGACAACGCTGCGGCGAAACCGCTCCTCCCAGAGCCGCGTCTCCGCCGGCGCGCTCGATCGCCCGTCACAGCAGCGGTGCCGGTGCCAGAAGCAGCCGCGGACCACGACCGCCTTGCGGCGGCCGAACGACACCAAGTCTGGGCGGCCGGGGAGGTCTCAGCGGTGCAGGTGACATTGTTAGCCCAGAGCATGTGCGATCCTGCGGACGACAACCTCGGGGCCCATGTCACGCCCTGCTTCGCCGCGGAGCTTGGTGCTCGCTTCGTCCGTGGTCGGACCCCATGCCTAGCCCATCTGCGTTGGCGATCAGCCCAGCATAAGCAATGGGCGAGCGCGACCTGCTACTCATAGGCTGTCGACTCATCGAGTTCATCGGGGGATCGTCCGGGAGATGAGCGGCTCCAACCTCGGCCCCCAGACAGCGCGCTCGCTGAAACAATTCGGCGAGAGGGTGCGCGCGTACCGAACTCGCGCTGCCCTGTCTCAAGAAGCTCTCGCCGAACGGTCTGGCCTCCACCGCACCTATGTCGGAGGTGTCGAACGAGGAGAGAGGAACGTCAGCCTCGTCAACATCATTCGCATTAGCCGAGCACTCGGAGTACCTCCCTCAAGGTTGCTTCAAGGGATTGGAGCTAGCTAGTGAGTCGCTACCTCCAATCTGGGAAGCAGTCACTTGTCGTGAGACGTGGCGCTACATGCCTTAATCTCCCAACAGCGGCTTTCTTTCGAGCCATTACTCACTTCAACGGGGTAGTGGAGAAGTTCCGAGAGTTCGACGTTGACGTCTTTGCAATCCTGGGCATGCGCAACCTCAGCGCGTTTATTGGCGAGCTTTATGCAGCCTCAGTCATAGCCGAGTCCGATGGGACGTACCTAAAGAATCCGCACCAGGACGGCTATCCTGATTTGCTTATCATGGATGATCACGGCCGACGTCTCTGGGATGAACTCCGCACGAGGGTGAAAGATAAAGCACCATTCAGCCCGTTCGCAGGAGGCGGAATCGAAGTAAAGGCGACGTGCGGCAGTGTCCCGACCCCAGCCGTCTGCCGCCGAAGAGGCATCGAAAAGCCTGGAATGGGTGAGACGCGGATCTCAATGCTGACCGGATATGATTGGAAGGCTCACCACCGCGAGACCAACAATCTGGTCGGATTACTTTGGGACTTCGTTGATGGCATTCCCCGGATTTCGGCCGCCTTTTATTCTAGCGACCTTCAAGAGAGCGACTGGGGCAGGATCGTTCAGCCAAGAGAGGGGGGCGGGAGGACTACCAGCGTCTCCATCATGGGCCGAAGCGGATTGCGAAAGATGTACGAAGGGTGGCTTTTCGTGCTTGAGGACGGAGGGTATCGAGAGTTTATTGACTCCCACAACAACGGAAGCCTATTGACTTTGGCCAGTGACGGTCCCCAGTCAGACTGGTGCCCATAACAATGCCTGTGTGCCTGACTCGCATCTCAACTTGGAGGCACCACTCAGAGCTAGCAAATGAGCAAACAGCGCCTCCGTAAATGCGGGCGGAATACTCTCCGCAATTGCCAAACGAACGAGGGTATCAGGCGCAATCTTCCTGCCCACCAGTCGTCCGCTTCCATTTGCGTACTCAATAGGACCCCATTTATACTCGTACCGGTCGATGGTCTGCAGACGCATTGCTTCTGCCAATGAGAGAACCCGGTTTTGGTACGGATGGATCTTTTGGTCGCTGCAAGGGAAGCTCAAGTTCCTGCTAATCGTGGGGGCAGGCAGGTGGGGATCCATTCGCTTATAGGCACTCGTGTAGCCTCTCATGATGCGCTCCACACCGTCCTCGTGCGTTGCCGGTCGAGGTAGAAGCCGCCCACACTCAGTGCAATAGAGAGGCGTGTCACGCCTAGCGCGGTTGACGCCGTCAGCCCCTCTGCTCGCACCGTGGATCGGGTTACCCTGGTGCCGACACTTCGGATTCACACATTGATTATCAAAGGCAGAGCGCCCGACCGCTGTATTTGCGACCCACCAGTACTTCCTCGAATCCAGTACGGGGACGCGATGAAACGGTACCTGGCCGTTGCTGGCACTTCCCCTGTCCTTGGCATCCAGGGGAGGAAAGTCCTGAATCGCATCGGCGACACCAATCCAGCCCTTCAGCTCTCCGGTTTCCGTGCGAGAATGGGTCGCCTGTGGAATCAACTCATGTCCTTGTCGAAGTCGCTCATCGGCAAGCTCACGCAAGCCGTAAACGGTAATAAGGCGTTGTCGACGCTGAGGAACTCCGTAATCAGCAAACTCGACTGGATAGGCTCGCCCGACATACGACTCAGAAAGTGCGCCTTGAATTATGTCGAGGATCTTGCGTGGCTCACCCTGCTCATCGAGAATCAAGGTATTCCGCATTCCGACTACGTTCTCGAAGACCACCCAGGTGGGTCGCAGCTCCCGAATAATTCGTAGCGCTGGTAGAATCAGACGATTCCGAGGATCCCACTTGCTCCGTTTGCCGTCCCGCTGGTTTCTTAACAGTGAGCCCATCCCCGCCGAGGACATTCCCTGACACGGAGCGGTGCACGTCACCAGGAACACTTCGCCTTGAGCCCTCGTCTGGTCGATGATGTCGTGCTCAAGCTCGTGGATGTCCCCGACGAAATGGTGGGCGTCGGGGAAATTAAGACGTGCGAGGGCGGCGCGATCAGGTTCAAGCTCGTTCATTGCCACGAACTTCGCCCCAGCTGCCTTGAAGCCAATGTCGCCAATCCCAGCGCAGGAGAAGAGACTCACCGAAGGGTACTCGTTGGACCGTTTCACTTGTCCGAGGCTCCTCCAGTGGTGACTTGCGGGCCGAGTTGCTCCAAAGCGCCGCCGGGCAATTCGGAGTAGCGGTCCCGCCGGACCAGCGACTTGCTGAACGACAGGCACAGCAGTCCACCGGCGAGTAGGTCCTCTCCCCTGGGGGTAATGTTGGCGAGGAAGGGCGGTCCCTTCGCCCGGACCTTCGCGTGGCTCACGGACCACACGCCGCGGTTCGCGTGCAGGGCGTCGACGGCCTCGACGTCCACCTCTACCCATGCGATCGGATCGAGCCTCGTCGCTTCCAGGCCGAGGTCGAGGCCGCCCGTGCCCGTATAATCGTGGCTGACTTTGAGCTTCATCTTGCCGGCTAGACGGAGACGATCGCCGATCGGTTGCGGGTGACCAAGTGGAAACTTGCGGACCGAGTGCTACTTCTTGCGCCGGTTGTAGGGGCGCTGGTTGGTTGGCTTGAGCGACACACCCTGCGCGTGCGCCTACGAGCGGACGGACGACTCGGTGCGACCGAGCTTGATGCCAACGAGACTCGGGTCGGCGTGTTGTCGTGCGCTGGCGGTCGGAGCTGCGCGTTCTGGGCAAGGTCCAAGCCTTGCCGGGTCCGGTTTGCTCGGCGATGCGGGCAACCGCAACAAATACCGAACATCGCGTCTAGTCCGGGAGGATCCCCAAAGCCCCTCCCTTCCGGATTTCGGCTCCGCAGTCGGAGCCTCCGATCCGGCCCGGGCTCGCGATGCGTTGTCGAGTTCCACGAAACTGACTCCGTTTTGACGTAGTCCATTGAGCGGACGGCTGGTCGTCTCCGGGCTGCCCCAAGCGGAGCGAGGATAGGGCGGTGCATCGAGTACGAAGGCCGCTCCGCGCAGTCGACGGTGAGGCCCACTCAGCGGCCAGATCGCCGACCGCGGATCCGCCGGAGCGTGCGCGGCGGCATGGCGAATCCACGAGGCGCTTGCGCGCGGCTCAGAAGTGTGCGCTGCTCGACGAGTACTAGCGCGGAGAGGAGACGCAGGATGCGTGCTGCGCTCGGCACAGCGTGAGCGCGACGAGTCTTTCGAGTTGGCGGCGCGAGCGGGGCGCGGCCGGCTCGCTCTCCGCGGCCGCCCGGCGGATGGGCGTGCCGCTCCCCACGCTCAGTCGTCGGGTTCGCAGACTTGAATACGAGCTCGGCGTTGGGCTGCTGGAGCGTGGGCAGCAGGGCCTGAGACTCACGAGCGATGGGACGCGGCTCCTGGCGGACGTCAGTCCGGCGCTCACGTCGTTGGCGCAGGCCCGAGATCGTCTGCACGACGAGACCGGGATCGCGGGCACGCTGCGAATCTCGGCGCCCCCCCCTCCTTGGAACCGCTCTGGCCGCTGCTCGCCCGCTTCGGTCAGGAGCATCCCGCCGCGCGCCTCGACGTGTTCGTCACGGACCGGCGAGTCGACCTTATTGCCGATGGGATCGACGTCGCGATCCATGTGGCGCGCGGGGGTGTCGAAGCCCCGATCGGTCGATTGCTCGCTCGATACCGCCATCGCGTGATCGCGTCGCCGGCGTTCCTCGCGCGCCACCCCATGCGCACGACCGCCGATCTCGCGATCGTTCCGAGCGGCTGCTTCCGCACCCGGACGGGAACACCGTCCATCTGGACGCTGCGTGACGAGCAGGTCCGTCTCACGCCGCGTCTGACGACGAACGACTGCCTCCACTTGCGGCGCGCCGCACTCGCCGGAGCGGTCATCTCGGAGGTGCCGCCGTTCCTGGCCGACGGAGCGATCCGAGAGGGACGCCTGGTGTCAGCGCTGGACGCTCACCCGATGCCCGATCGCGAGGTGCGAGGAGTCCTTCTGGACACGCGCCTGATGCCGCCGCTCGTCGAGCTGTTTCTCGACACCTGCGCCAAGTCGCTGCCTGTCGAGCTGCAGGCGCTTGGCGCCCTGTCAGCTTCCTGACACTCCCTCAGCAAGCCCGGTCCCGATTGAGTTCGGGCGTCGTCGCGTCGGCTTCACTCGAGCGGCAAGTTCGGTGGTCGAGCGGGTGCTGGACCGGCGTTGCTCGACTGCAGCCAGCGTCAGAGCGTCGTCGGCGCCGTGACTCACCGCTTGTCCAGGAACCAGTGCGCGCGCCGCGTTGCTCGAGCGGAGCGCCGTCGTCCCTGCTGACGCTGCGCCTAGCGCTGCGTGCGGGGCGCGCGCGGCGG
>CALFYL010000098.1 GCA_937952135.1 uncultured Planctomycetia bacterium | reverse complement strand
CGCGCCGCGCGCGCTGAGATCACAGTCCGATCCAGCGGCCGAGCACGAAGGCGAACCAAATCGCCGAGACCGCGAAGCCGAGTTCACAAAGTCGGCAGAGAGTGTGCGCAAGAAGACGCGCCATCGAGAGCCTCCAGCTTTGAGGGGGAGTGGGGGTCGACGTGGGGACGCAGAGAGGTCCGTCGAGGGCTCGTGAGGCGGGTCGGAAAACTCGCGGGAACAGGTGCGTAGGCGAGCGCAAACGGCGGCGCGGAGGAGCGGCCGGCCGCTTCGCGCCACGTCGCGCCGACCGAATGGAACCGCGGCGGAGCCCCCTGAAAACAGCGCTGGCCGCCTTTCGGGCAGCCAGCCAACGTCGCGCATTCTGGAGGGCGCGCGAAGCGTCGGTTCTCGCTCGAGCGCGCGCGTTCAGGACTCCTCGCTCAGCGGCGCACCCTCGACGGTGCATCCTCAGCCGCGCAAACCCATCGAGACATCACGGACAAATCGTCAGCTTCGCAGCGTTCGTGAGGTTCGTCGTGCTCGCACTCGCGGGGTCGCGGGACCAGTACTGCGTGTACACGTCGCGGCCGGGATACAGGTTGGCGTCGGTCAGGCCCTGAATCGTGTTGTTGAAGTCGATCGCGAACACTCCGCTGCAATCGCCGCCGCCGAGTGTGCCGCCGGAGTTCTGGATCAGCGTTCGGATCGTCGGCGGCTGCACGCAGAGGAAGCCGCCTTGGAACGGCGCGCTGTTCGGCCCGAAGCCGTAGAACAGCAAACCGCTGCGCTGCGCGACGATGTTCGAAGCGCTGACCGTGCAGGCGGAGTTCGACGAGTAGCTCGCCGTGCCGCTGACTCCGATCGCCGGCGTGCAGCCGAGGCTGTTCACCTTCGCCGTGCAGTAGGTCGTCGCCGCCGGACAAGTCCAGCCCGCGCGCAACGTCCCGACGATCGTGATCGTGCCCGAGGCGCCGGTGGTCGGATCCGCGAACGGAAAAGTCGTGTTCACCGGCAGGTCGAGCTGCAGGTTGAGCCCGAGTTGGGTCAGCGTTCCGTTCTGCGCCTGCGGCGTCGAAGTCAATCCGACGAGCGAAGTCGAGGAGGCCGAGCTCCCGAGCGGCGTCACGACGAGCGTGCCCGCCAGCGCCGTGACCGTCACGTTCGCGGTGAAGGCGCCGTTCGACGCGATGGCGTAGCTCGGCGCCGCGAACGAAAGGTGCAAGCCGTTCACCTCGATCGTGGCGAGCGGCGGGAGGAACGGGAACGGGTTGTTGATCTTGCCGCGCAGGTCGGGGACCACCGCCGCGTCGCCCGTTCCGGGCAGCGTTCCGCTCGCGATCGGATCGACCCCCGCGGGCGTGAGCGTGACGCCCGCGGTCCCGCTCATCTGGAAGGCCGTCGACGGATTGCCGACGATCGGGCCGAGCGAACTCGTCCCCGACCAGTTGAAGTTCGAGTTGGACTGTTGGATCTGGAACGTGAACGCGCCCTGGGCCTGCGCCGCGGCGGCGAGGGCGAGGACGGCGAGCGTGGCGCTGAGCGATCGACGCATGGGGGCTTCTCCTGACGGGCTGTGCGCGAGGTGGTCCCGCCGCGGACGCCGGTCCGCAGCGCATCGAAGCCCCCTCGCACGGGGCAGCGCCGAGCGCGCGGCCCCGTCCGACCAGCATACCTCGCGCCGCAAACCGCCCCGGCGCGCACGGTGAAAACCGCACGCGTGCGAGCGGATGCTTCAGGCCGCCGCGGAGTTCCGCGTCGAAACTCCGCCCTCCGGCACTACTATCGAGCGAAGCTTCTTCCGCTCGAACCCTGCTCGCCGCCGAGTCTCGATGCGCCTCCTCACCACCGCCGTCGCCCTCCTCTGTCTGTCCGCCACCGCCGCCGCCGACATCATCGCGGTGCGCTTCACCACCGCGAAGATCGCCAGCCGCTACAAGGACCACCTGGTCCAACGCAACGGCGAGATGATGGTCGTCGGTGAGCAGTTCGTCGATCCGCAGGGCCCCGGCGTCGGCATCCCCGGCATGGGTCCGGCGGGCGGCGGCCGAGCGCCTTACAACGTGATCGTCGCGGACCCGAACGATCCGCTGAACGTCTCGTACAAGATCGAGATCGACAAGGACGGCAAGGAGAAGATCGTCCGCAACAAGAAGAAGATGGTCACGATCCCCGCCGACGACACACAGGGCGCGCTCGTGATCGTGAAGGACGGAACGCTCGCGACCTTCGCGGGCGACTACGCGGGCCGCAAACGCGAAGTCGACGCGCTGCTCGCCGAGCGCGACAAGTCGGCCAAGGGCAGCGCCGAGTGGATGAACGCGCACCAGCGCGCGCTCATGAACATGGAGCGGCTCGAGTCGTGGCTGCGCTCCACGCTCTACCCGGGCGCCGCGGACAAGCTCGCCAAGGACATCGCCAAGCAGCGCAAGTTCGCCACGGCGGATGCCGTGCGCGAGCGCAAGGCCGCGAATCTGGCGTCGATCGTGAACGGCACGACGCCGAGCGACCTGGTCGAGGCGGCGAAGAACATCTCGGGCGGCAGCGACGTGTTCAAGGTGCAGGAGAGCAAGCACGCACGGATCATCTACCGCGAGACGATCGACGACGCGCGCATCAAGGACCTGCTGACGCTCGCCGAGGAGATCATCGACGGGTTCCGGGTCGAGTTCGTCGACCCCTACCTCGACTCGGCCTACGAAGACCACATCCCCGACCACATCTTCTCGGAGTGGTTCCTCGGCTACGACGACGTCACCAAGCACGAGCGCTACTTCGTCGACTACTACCGCCAGAACTGGGGCGCGCGCAAAGAGGAGCGCTTGACCATGAACGGGCAGCCGTTCCTGCGCAACATCGCGCCTTTCTTCGTGCACTACTGGCGCACGGACGAGACCACCAACTTCGAAGGCATGATCGCGCACGACCTCGGCCACGACCTCGCTTCGTGCCACTTCGACAAGCGCCGCGGCAACATGTCGCAGGACTGGATCGGCGAGGGCATGGGCCTGTTCATCTCGCTCGAGTGGCTCGGCAGCAACAGCGTGGTGTGCAAGGCCTTCGCGGAACCGGTCGCGGGCCGCAGCTCGTCGAAGCGCCCCAAGGAAGCCAAGGAAGGCGAGAAGACCGTGCAGCTCGGCCTGCGCGACTACTACAACGCGCTGGCGCTCGAGCTCGGCGCGAAGATCGACAAGCTGGCGCTCAAGAACGTCGCCGACTTCGAGGACGCGGACCTCGCCAAGTGTTGGAGCATGGTCGACTACTTCGCCAAGAAGGGCGGGAAGCAGGGCCAGCTCTTCTTGCGCGCGGCGTGCAACACGGCGCGCGTGCCGTCGACCTTCATCAACGACTGGCGCGCGAAGGGCGAGGAGATCTTCGAGCTCGAAGGCGTCGACGTGTTCGCGCACATGGAGCAGCTGTGGCGCACCTACGCCGAGATCGGCCAGGAAACCGGCGACGCGCGCCGCAAGTAGCGCCGAGCCCGTCGTCTCCAGCAGCGCCCGCCGAGCGGCGGGCCACTTCCCTCAGGCCACGGTCGCGCCGAGCACAGCCTCGGCGGCGGCCGTGCCGGCTTTTCGGCCGCTGACCCAGGCCCACAGGAAGTTGTAGCCGCCGATGCGGCCGACGACGTCGAGCACCTCTCCCGCGAAGAAGAGACCCGGCACGCTGCGCGCTTCGAGGGTCTTGGTCGAGACTTCGTCGAGCGCGACGCCGCCCGCGGTGACTTCCGCCGTTCGGTAGCCCTCGCTGTCGCAGACCTCGAGCGGGCAAGCGCCCAGCACGCGCACCAGCCGCCGGCGCTCTTCGCGCGTGAGCTCGGCGAGCTTGCGCTCCGCGGGCGCCGCCGCGAGTTCGAGCAGCCGGGTCACCAGCCGGCGCGGCAGCAACTCGCGCAGAGCCGTGCTCACCGAACGAACGCCGCCGGCGGTCAAGCGCTTCTCCCACTCCGCGCTGTCGAGGCCGAGCCACGCGGCGACGAGCTTCACATCGTGCTGTCCGGGCGCCGTCACGTGGCGCGACATGTCGAGCGCGACCGGGCCGCTGAAGCCCTTGTGCGTGAACAGAAAGTCGCCAGCGGCGCGGTCGAGCTCCTTGTCGCCGCGCAGCGCGCGCAGCTCGACGCGCAGCGACACGCCCGCGAGCTCGCCCCACTTCGCGTCGCCGGAAATCAGCGGCGCGAGCGCGGGGTAGGTGTCGTGCACGCGCAGGCCGAGCGCGCGCGCGACTTCGAAGCCGAAACCGTCGCTGCCGGTCTTGGGGAGCGACAGACCGCCGGTCGCGAGCACGACGCAGCGCGCGCGAAGGCGCGAGCCGCCCTCGAACTCGAGTTCGAAACGCGCGCCGTCCTCGGCGCCCTCGAGCCGCCGAAGCGCGCCGAGGCGCTCTCCCGCGCGCAGTTCGACTCCCGCCGCCGCGCACGCGTCGAGCAGTGCGCCGAGGATCTCGCTCGGATCGTCGCTCACCGGGAAGACCTTGCCCGTCTCCTCGACCTTGAGCGGGATGCGCAGCTCGACCTCGAAGAACTCGCGCACCTTGTCGAGCGGCCACGACGCGAACACGTTGCGCAGGACGTTGCGCGAGCCCGAGGTGTGGAAGTCCTCGAGCGTCGCCTGGCTGGGCAGCACGTTGCAGCGTCCGCCGCCGCTCACGCGGATCTTCGCGCCGGGCTTCGGGCGCGTCTCGCAGAGCAGCACGCGCGCGCCGCCGCGGCCCGCGAAGAGCGCGGCGAGAAGTCCTGCGGCGCCCGCGCCCACGACGACCACCGGATAGAGCGCGGGAGGCGCCGGGGACGGCGTCGAGGCGGAGGCGGTCGAATCCGGGGTCGAATCGGGAGAGGTCGTGGAGTTCATGGATCGAGCGCTGCGCGCGGACTTTGCAGCCGCGCACCTGCGCCGCCGCTCAACTCCAGCCGTCGTCGTCGTCACTGTAACGGCGCCAGTCCTTGTGCTCGCGCTCGTAGCTGTCCATCTTCGGATGGCGGCGGTCGGCGGCCTTGTCGGGCGCGCGCTCGCGCTTCGCCGGCCCTGCCGGCCCGCCAGGCCCGGCCGGCGCGCGATCCGGACCCATTCGCGGCGCTCGATCCTGGCCTAGCCGCGGCGCTCCAGGAGCTCCCGGTCGCGGCGAAAATCCCGGCGCGCCTCCGCGGTCGCCGCCCGCGCGCTCGAAGCTGCGCGGCGAGCTCTCGCCTTGGAGCGCTCGATCCCCTTCGGCCGGTCGCCCGCCGCCGAAGGGCCGGTTGCCGTGGAGCGAGCGCTCCGGATGCGTGCGCGGCGGAAAGCCCCCGGCCGATCCGAACCCCGGACCGCGCGACGGACCGGCGCCGCGTTCGCGCTCACGCGCTTCGCTCACGGTGAGCGGCCGCCCGTTCAAGAGCGAACCGTTCATGCCCCCGATGGCGGCCGCGAGCTGCTCCGCGGTCTCCAACTCGACGAACCCGAAGCCGCGCGAACGCCCGGTCTCGCGGTCGACGATGATGTCCGACGACTTCACGACGCCGAAGGAAGCGAAGAGGTTCTCGAGGTCCGCTTTGGTGAACGAGAACGGAATGTTGCCGACGTAAGCCCGATAGGCCATGGCGCTTGTCAAACCTTGCTGTGCCCGAAGGCGGCTCGATCCGCCGTGCTCGCACGCATCGACGGCTGCCAGCCGTCGCGAGGAAGTGCGCGCGATGCGTAGCGGATCACGACGCGGCCGGTCACGTTGCGCCGGCGCGCGTGGGCGAAAGTCGTGGGCTTCGCAGCGCTGCGGCGGCTCGCGGAAACACTCGCGCAGAGGCGAGGGGCGAGAAGCGACGCGCGGTGAGACGCCATGGTGAGAACGTCGACGGAGCGGAGCGGTGAGTGCGCGGCGGAGCGGACGAGAGTTCGGGCGAAGGCGGGCGCGAGGGCGCGTGGGGAACTCGAGTCGGGTGCCGCGAGGGGAAGCGAGCAGAAGTGCGAGTGAGGCCGCGGTCGGACGTCGATCGTCGACTTCGAAAAGGCTACCGCCGGTTTCGCGAAACGGTCAAGGGCGCCCCGAGCCGTCCGCGGCGCGAAAAGTGGCCGGAAACGGGGCGCTCGCTGGTGCATCGAAGTCGGGCGAGCGGGTGAGGCGAGCGGCTCTAGCAGGCGGGCGTCGCTCGACCCGCGAAGGAGCGTCCCGGCCGCCAGCTCCCTCTCGGATGAACTCTCAGTGAACGATCGGCCCACTGCCGACCTGCTGCCTCCCCTTGCCAGCCCGCCGTCGGCCCACGGACGGAACGATCCGATGCACCTCCACACCCAACACCTCGTCGCGGCTTTGCTCGCCGGCGCCACCCTCTTCGCCCCCACCGCACGCGCGTCGCAAGCCGAGCCTGCGACGCCGGCGCTCTCGAGTGAAGCGCCCTTCACACAGGAGAGCGGCGCGCGCGACGTGCGTCACTACAACCTCGACAAGCACAAGCTCGCACTTTCGGGCTACGACCCGGTCGCGTACTTCCCCGAAGGCGGCGGCAAGCCGCTCAAGGGCTCCGACAAACTCACGGTCACGCACAAGGGCGTCGTGTACCGCTTCTCGAGCGAGGAGACGAAGGCGTTGTTCGTGAAGACGCCCGACAAGTTCGAGCCGCAGTACGGCGGCTGGTGCGCGTACGCGATGGCCGACGACGAGAAGGTCGAGATCGATCCGAAGTCGTTCGTCGTCACCGACGGCAAGCTGTACCTGTTCTACAAGTCGTTCTTCAACGACACGCGCGCGAAGTGGCTCAAGAACGAAGCGGCGCTCGCGAAGAAGGCCGACGCGGGCTGGAAGAAGATCCTCGAGAAGCCGGCGCCGAAGAGCGAGAGCGCGGAAAGCGCGGACTGAGCCATGAAGCACGCCGAGGGAACTCGAAGGAGCCGTGGTGCAACGACCGTGGCCTGGATCGCGCAGGGAATCGCCGCGGCGATCCTTGGGCAGACGCTGTTCTTCAAGTTCAGCGCGGCGCCGGAGTCGGTGTACATCTTCACGAAGCTCGGTGCGGAGCCCTGGGGGCGCATCGGCAGCGGCGTGGTCGAGCTGATCGCCGTGTTGTTGTTGCTCGTGCCGCGCACCGCGGCGCTGGGCGGGTTGCTCGCGATGGGCGTGATGGCGGGCGCCCTGGGCTCGCACCTCACGCAACTCGGCGTCGAGATCGTCGTCAACGGCGAGAGCGACGGCGGTTTGCTGTTCGGGCTCGCGCTCGTGACGTTCGTGGCGGGCGGCATCGTTGCGTGGCTGCGCCGCGCGCAGCTGCCGATCGTGGGAGCGCGGCTCGCGGCGCGCTCAACGGCCCCTCGGGCACGCTGACGCTCCGCAGCGATCTAGCGCGACATACGATGCGCGCGCATGAAACGCGCGTTCGTGTTCTTGCTCGCCGCAATGGTCGTCGCGGGCCTGTGGTACGTGCTGCGCGATCGCGGTGAGCTCGAAGGCGACGCTGCGGCGGGCAATTCGGAATCGAAACGCGTCGCCACCGCGCAACCTTCGCTCGAGCGAGTCGAATCGGCGGAGAGCCTCGCCGCGCCCGCTGAGTCCGCGCGCTCCGAGGCCGACGTCACTCCCTCGCCCGAACCCGAGCTCCTCACGATCCGCGGCTTCGTGCGCGATCAACTCGACGGCCCCGTCGAACATTTTGGCCTCCGCGGCGTGCGCCGCGACGCCAACAACCTGTTCGCCGAGGAACGCAGATGGCCGGCGGAGTTTCATCCGGGCGGCGAGTTCACCCTCAGCAACCTCGAACCCTACGTGTGGGAGATCGCGCCGGTCGCCGAGGGCTTCACGTTCGAGAGGTCGCAACGCTTCGCGCGCTCGAACGAACGCCCCGTCAAGTTTCGGATGCTGTGCAAGGTCCGAGTCACGGGCATCGTGCTCGACAGCGAAGGTGCGCCGGTGGCGCAGGCGAGCATCCGCGCCACCTCACTTAAGCTGCCTAGTTCGATCTTCGCAACGACCGACTCGGCCGGCGCGTTCGAACTCGAACTCGAGCCCGGCAAATACGGTCTCATCGCAGCGCACGACCTCCGAGGTGTGAGTGACCCGCAGTCCATCGAACTCGCGCCGCTCCAGCGTCCAGTCGATCTCGAATTTCGCCTCGCGCCTAGCGGCCAGATCCGAGTCTGCTTTCCGCCGAGCTGGCGCCGCGCCGCGGTGCTTGTACTGCCGCTCAGCACAGGCAACGTAGAGACCTTCTCGCAGGCGAAAACGAACGACGAATGTGCGGTGGTGCGCGGCCTACTGCCGGGTTGGAAACGCCTCGTCGTCGCGACTCCGGACGACAGGAGCACCGCCTACATGGCCGCCGTGGAACTCGTGTCCATCGATCAAGTGCTCGAACTGAACTTCGAGGTCGCGACTCCAACGCGGGTGACGCTGCGCCTGCGCGCGTCGACCGACGACGCCGAGTCGCGCGACCTTCGACTCGACTACGAACTCCTCCCAACGCTTCCGAACCTCACATGGCTCGAAGTAAAGCGTGACGTGGGCGATGGCGGGCGGAAGGGCCTCGATCCGAAATGGATGCTGAACTCCGACTGGTCCGCTTGTGCGCCCGGTAGCTACGTCGCGGTGCCGAGATCCCGCGCCGGTTCCGAGCCTCCGGCCCTCGTGCGCTTCGAGGTCCCCAACGCCGTCGAGTTCGAAGTCGTTCTCCCGCGAGCGCGCTGATCGCACGCCCGCCCTCGAACGCTCACTTCTGCGCGCGGCGCGCGCTCAAGATGGCGTCGATCAACGCGCGCGGCGGCGGCGCCTGCTCCGCGGCGCATTCCTTCGCGCGGCGGATCGTCGCGGCGTAGCTGTCGAGGTAGCAACGGCACTCGCGGCAGGCGTTCACGTGGAAATCGAACACCTGACGCACTTTGGGGTCGAGCTCGCCGTCGAAGTAGTCGGCGAGGAAGTCCGTGATCTCCGAACAGGTCTTCGAGAGGTACGGCGCGAAGGTCTCCGCGCAGCTCGGGCACGAGCGCGCGTGCGCACGGAACTGATCGCAGGCGGTCGCACCGGGCTGACCGGATTGGATGGCCTCGATCGCGGCTCGGAATTGGGTGCAGTCCACGCTGAAACCTACGACTTCTTTTCGATGCGCGCCGCGGCGCCGAATTTCGCCGCGCGCGCGAAAACCACGGGGTTCGACGGGATCGTCACGCCTGCGCCTCGCCGAAGTGCGGGTCGAGCAGCGCGCGCAGCGCCTGGCGCGCGCGGTGGACGCGGATCTTCGCCGCGTTCGGGCTCACGCCGAGCCGCTCGGCGACTTCCTCGGTGCTCAGACCTTCCATGTCGCGCAACACGAGCGCGACGCGGTAGTTGTCCGGCAACTGGTCGATCATCGAGCGCACGAGCGCGCGCGACTCCTCCACCATCACCGGTGCGTCGGCGGCGGCGGCCCACTTTCGCGGCGCGATCTCGTGGTGGCCGTCGCCGTCCTTGAAGCGCGGCAGGAGGCCCTGGACGTCCTGCTCGTTGCGCCGCTTCTGGCTGCGGAGCTTCATCAGCGCCGCGTTGATCGCGATGCGGTGCAGCCACGTGCCCAGGCGCGAATCGCCTTGAAAGCGATCGAGAGCCTTGAAGGCCGAGAGAAACGCGTCTTGCACCGCGTCCTGCGCATCCTCGTCGGAGCGCAGGATGCGCCGCGTCGCCGCGAGCATCCGGCCCGCGTGGCGTTCGACGAGCAGCTCGTACGCGCGCTCGTCGCCGGCGCGCAAACGCGCGACCAAGCGAGCCTCCTCGGCCTCGTCGAGCTCGGTCTTTTCGGGCTGGAGTGCGGGGTCGGCGGGCTGCATCGGCGATCGACGCAAGGTACCCGCGCGAAGCGGCGCTGTCGAAGCGCGCGCGGCGAAGAGTTTTGATCCGCGCGGCTCCGTGGGCTACACCGAGCGCAGCGCCGCCAGAACTTCCCCCCGCTCTCGACTGCTCTCCACATGCCGCGAACGCCCCGCTCGACCCCCGAGGACACGCGTCTCGCCCAAGACGAATCGCGCGCGGCGAATTGGAAGCGCTGGGGTCCTTACTTGTCGGAGCGCCAGTGGGGCACGGTGCGCGAGGACTACAGCCCGCACGGTTCGGCCTGGGAGTACTTTCCGCACGAGCACGCTCGCAGCCGCGCGTACCGCTGGGGCGAAGATGGCTTGCTCGGCCTCACCGACCGGCAGTGCCGGCTGTGCTTCTCGATCGCGCTGTGGAACGGCCGCGACCGCATCCTCAAGGAGCGCCTGTTCGGCTTGAGCGGTCCGGAGGGCAACCACGGCGAGGACGTGAAGGAGTGCTACTACTACCTCGACTCGACGCCGACGCACTCGTACATGCGAGCGCTCTACAAGTATCCGCAGGCGGCTTTTCCGTACGAGCGGCTCGTCGAGGAGAACCGCAAGCGCTCGAGGAACGAACCGGAGTTCGAGCTCGAGGACACGGGCGTGTTCGACGGCGACCGCTACTTCGACGTGTTCGTCGAGTACGCGAAGGCAAGTCCGTCGGACGTGCTCGTGCAGCTCGAGATCCACAACCGCGGCGGCGAAGCGGCGCGCCTCGACGTGCTTCCGACGCTGTGGTTTCGCAACACGTGGAGTTGGGGGCGCAGCGGCGAAGAGCACGGGCCGAAGCCCTCGCTCGTACGCGCGGGCGAAGGCCGCGTGCGCGCCGAGCACGACACGCTGGGCGCCTACGAGCTCGAATTCGACGTCGGGCCCGACGGCGCGCTGCCGGAGCTGCTCTTCACCGACAACGAGACGAACTCGCCGCGGCTCTTCAACACTTCCGAGGACGGCGCGCACTACAAGGACGCGTTCCACGAGCGCGTCGTCGACGGTCGCGTCGACGCGGTGGCGCCGGCGAGCCTCGGAACCAAGACCGCGGGCTGGTACCGCTTCGAAGTGCCCGCGCAGGGCCGCGTGACGTTGCGCGCGCGGCTGCGCTCCGCCGCCGACCCGCAAACAGCGCCTTTTGGCCGCGATTTCGAGCAAATTCTCGCCAAACGCCGCGCCGAGGCCGACGAGTTCTACGCCGCGCGGCTGCCGAGCGAGGCGAACGCCGACGAGTCCGCCGCGATGCGGCAGGCGTACGCGGGGCTCTGCTGGACGAAGCAGTTCTACCACTACATCGTGCCCGACTGGCTCGAGGGCGACCCGTCGCAACCCGCGCCGCCGCCGGAGCGCTTGAGCGGCCGCAACAGCAGTTGGAACCACCTCTACAACCGCGACGTGCTGTCGATGCCCGACAAGTGGGAGTATCCCTGGTACGCGGCCTGGGACCTCGCCTTCCACATGCTGCCCTTCGCGAAGATCGACATCGACTACGCGAAGCACCAACTCGGGCTGTTCCTGCGCGAGTGGTACATGCACCCCAACGGGCAGATTCCGGCTTACGAGTGGGCGCTCGGCGACGTGAATCCGCCGGTGCACGCCTGGGCTTGCTGGCGCGTGTACAAGAAGTCGGGGCCGCCCGGCCGGCGCGATCGACGCTGGCTCGCGAGCTGCTTCCAGAAGTTGCTGCTCAACTTCACGTGGTGGGTGAACCGCAAGGACCACGCGGGTCGCCACGTGTTCGCCGGCGGATTCCTCGGCCTGGACAACATCGGCGTGTTCGACCGCAGCGCGCCGATGCCCGGAGGCGGACAACTCGACCAGGCCGACGGCACCGCGTGGATGGCGTTCTACTGCGGCACGATGCTCTCGATCGCGATCGAGCTCGCCAAAGAGGACCCCTCCTACGAGGACATGGCCTCGAAGTTCTTCGAGCACTTCGTGGCCATCGCGGACGCGATGAACTCGCTCGGCGGCTCGGGGCTGTGGGACGAGCAGGACGGCTTCTACTACGACGAGCTCAAGCTCGACGGCCGCGACACGCCGTTGCGCGTGCGCTCACTGGTCGGCGTGATGCCGATGATCGCGGTCGAGATCCTCGACGACGCGACGCTCGAGCGCCTGCCGGGCTTCGCCAAGCGCATGCAGTGGTTCCTCGAGAACCGCAAGGACCTCGCGCGACAGATCGGCTACCTCGAGGGTTCGGGCGCGGATCCCGACTACCGCCTGCTCGCCATCCCCTCGCGCGAGCGCCTCGAGCGCATGCTGCGCTACGTGCTCGACGAGAACGAGTTCCTCTCCCCCTTCGGCATCCGCTCGCTCTCGAAGGTCCACGCGAGCCAGCCCTTCTCGATCGAGCTCGCCGGCCACCGCTACTCCGTCGAGTACGCGCCCGGCGAGTCGACTACGTCGCTGTTCGGCGGCAATTCGAACTGGCGCGGCCCGGTGTGGTTCCCGATCAACTTCCTGATCGTCGAAGCGCTCGAGCGCTACCACCACTTCTACGGCGATTCGTTCACGGTCGAGTTCCCGACGGGCTCGGGCAAGCGCGTGACGCTCGACGTCGTCGCGCTGGAGATCGCGCAGCGTTTGGCGCGCCTGTTCCTGCACGACGACAAGGGCCGGCGCGCGTGCCACGGCGCGAACGCGCGCTACGGCAGCGATCCCCACTGGAAGGACCTCGTGCTGTTCCACGAGTA
>CALFYL010000097.1 GCA_937952135.1 uncultured Planctomycetia bacterium | reverse complement strand
CCGGTCACGTCCGGCTTCACGCTAAACGGTGCCGGCGGGTCGCTGAGCAGAGCGAGCGCGGGTAGCGTGGGCCGAGTGAAGCTTGCCTTTTCCACTCGTCCCGCCGCCCGGCTACTGGTCCCCGACCACACCGCCCCCTTCGAGAGCGTGGATGTGAGCAGGGGCGGCCAACCACAGTTGGCGCAACATGCACCCTTCTCTGCACTGGGTCGCCCATGAATACACGAAATTGGGGAGGCTGGGAGCGGCTCATCTGTCCGTACTTTGCTGCCACGTGCCGCCGCGTGCTTGGGCGCTACTTCGAGGAAAATGGCTTCACCGAGAAGGGGCTGAACGAAGTCGAAGGACTTGTTTTCGTCCGCTTCGGTGTATTCGTCGAAGCAAGCTATGACTTGGAAACAGCTCCGAACTACGGGATCTCGATAAATATTGGACTCGGTGACAAGAAGTACGATAAGAGCGGAATCCCATGCGGCGTTCCGTATTGGTATTTGCTTCCTCTCGATCGGGCGGAGCACCGTGGCGAGATGATACGGTTCAGGTCCGAAGTCGCGTTGGTCGCGCTGCTTGAGCACTACCGTGATCAGTTCCTTGAGCCGTATGCCAAGCCTTTGTGGGTTGACGTCGACCGTCTCGAAAAGACGATCGAGGGCTTCCGCGCTGGTTTAAGGCATTAGCAGTGGTGTCGGGCGCATCGAAGTTCGTTGGCGTTTCACGGTTCAGTGTAGCGGACAATCGCGTCGGATTTTGGTCTCGCCGTCTGTCCGCTTAGCCGGCCAGGACCGGCCGACAGCGGCCAGGAGCGGGGCAACGAGGTGCGCGCAGAACGCAACGGTTGTCCGGTGAAAGCGGCAAGGCGATCGAGGACGGGCGACGGCTCGAGGTGCCGAGGCGGCGCTATTCGCGGTCGAGGGTGGGTCGTGACGGAGTGGAAGCGGTCATCGGCCCGCCTCGTGGCGCAGTGGATCCGCTACCGGGAACGCTGGCGGAGAGCCCGTCGCGCTCGAAACGCGCTGCTCATTCTCTGAGAAGCTCCGCGGCTTCTCTGGCTGCGCGCGTGCCGGGCTGCTTCTCCACCAGCGCGCGCAGCAGGGCTTGGCCCTTGACGGGGTCGCCCGCTTCAATGGCCGCGCGCGCGTGTGCTAACTGTTCCCGCGTGCCCTGCGACCAAGTGAACCACATGCTGCGCGAGGTCTTGTCGGTGTCCGTGTTTCCGCCCAGGTAGGAAAGGCCGAGTTGCAGGCTCTTGTCGCCGGTGCGGGTGACCACGAGCGTGCGTCCGTGGTGGGTGCCGACGAAGTTCTGCTTGGGCTTCTTGCCCGCGTCGAGCGTGGGGTCGAAGTCCACCCAGCCCCGGCCGAGAAGGTACGCCTGCGCCCAGCGGTGATGGCCGTGATCCTGGAAAGGTGCGCTGCTCTTGGCGGGGAAGATGGAGGCGCCCACGAACCGCGTGGGGATGCCCGTGGCCCGGCAGAGCGCGCAGAAGAGGTAGGTGAACTCGCTGCACGAGCCGGTCCTGCGCGCCAGCACCTCAGGCGCGGCGTCCCATCCGCCGCCGGACTCGTAACGCACGGTTGAGGCCACGAAGTCGTGGACGGCGCGCGCGCGGGCGGCGGGCTCGGGGTGCTTCGTCAGCAGCTCCGCGGCGGCGGCCCTGATGGCGGGGGTTTCCAGTCCGAAGATGCGGTGGTCGCGCGTGTAGCGGTCGCGGAGGTCCTGCGGAATGGACCCGAGGTCGCCGGTGGGAGTGGTACTGGTCAGGTCCACCTTGGCCGGCGGCCCCAGCGCCACAACGCAACTGAATCCCACTTCCACCTCTCCCTTGGGGGGAACGTTGGCGATGGCCACGCGCTTGATTCGGTTGCCGAACTCGTCGGTGCGATTGCTGATGCGCACGGGACGGTCGCGTTCCACGCGGAAGTCGGACACCTGTTGGTACTCGTCGTCCCACGGCACAGGCAAGTAGACGACAACTTCCTTCAACTCGGCGTCAGTCTTGTTGCGGATCAGGTGGTGATAGACCACCTCGTACTCGACGCGTTGAGCCTGGGGTGTTCTGGTGGGCGCGGCGGGAGTTGCCTGCGGTGCGGCGGGGGCCGCTGCGTGGGCCGGGGGCACGGGGGATATGGCCGGAGCCGCGGCCTGCGCTCCCGCCCACAGCCAAGCAGCCAGGGTCATGGTCCGAGTGAGCCCCATGGACGCAAAGCCTACCCCTGCGAAGGGACTGCCGCAGTGCTGGATCGAACTGGCCCACGGCAGCACACTCTTGTTCACGGACGGCGTGCGCAACGTTGAGTTGTGCGCCGACCTGATCAACCAGCCATTTGAGCGCCCGACAACTTGAATTGACGGCGTGCCGACCGCCCAACAGCGCCATGGAGACCACCCCCATCGACTCCGCCCTCCGCGCCCGCATCGACTCCTTCACCAGCGAGATCAGCGCGCTGGTTCGCGCCTCGGCGCTCGAAGCGGTGCACCAGGCGCTCGGCGGCACGCTCGCGACCGCGCCAGCCAAGCGCGGTCCCGGTAGCCCCGCCAAGAGCGGTGTGCCCTCCCCCACCGCTGTGCCCAAGCGCCGCGGCAAGCCCGCCAAGCGCACGCCCGAGGACGTCGCCATGATGGGCGAGGCCGTCGTCGCCTACGTCGCCAAGAACCCGGGCCAGTCGGTCGAGCAGATCGGCAAGGCGCTGAGCCAGAAGACCAAGGAACTCGCGCTGCCGATCATCCGCATGATCGAGGCCACAAGAAGCTGAAGACCACGGGGCGGAAGCGGGGGACGAAGTACTTCCCCGCCGTGGCAGCGACGAAGGCTGCCCCGCCGAAGAAGGCGTAGGGGGGCGCGAACAGGGGCGGCGCGGGTCGCGTGGTACGAGCGATGGACGCGATGGATCGCACCGCCGCCAAGCAAACGGTCCCCGATCCCTCCGCCGCGGTCCACGCCGTGGCGAACGGGCCGGGTGGCCAACCACATTTGGTGCAACGTGCACCGCTCGGCGCGGCGTGAGCATGGCCGTGACGCAGCGCCTGCTCGGGCACAAGACGGTCGAGATGACCGCGAAGCACTACACGCGGCTCGAGGTCGAGGATGTGCGGGCGGCGATCGAGGGGCGCGTGGGGCCGGCCGCGGGGCGAGAGGCGGCGGGGTCCGCGGCGGTGAGGTAGCGCGGAGCGCATTCGCGTCGCTATCGCAGCGGCGGAACTTCCCAAGACTGGGTGGCAACCGCGCCGGTTTGCCCGATCACCGCTGACGCGCTGCCGGTCGCACGGTTCTCGTCCCCAGCGACTGTGCTGGACCAACTGCCGCTCGCGAGGTTGTTCTCTCCAGCAACCGTGACTGACCAGCTACCGGACGCCTTGTTGCTCCCCCCTCCCACCGCGACTGACCAGCTACCGTACGCTTCGTTGCCCTGTCCACCTATCGCGCACGACGCCGTTCCGCGAGCGACGTTGTCTGTGCCGCCGATGGCCACCGAGTACGGCCCGTGCGCCACGTTCGCATCGCCCGACACCAAGCAGGCCGAGCCGGTGTACGAGAGCCTTGAGCCGACGACGAGGTTGTGCGTTCCAGTCCTCATGTCGCCCTTCGGGTTGCCGGTCTCGTTGTAGCCGAGGATCAGGTTGCCCGCGCCCGTGTGCGGCGAAGGAGCAAGCGTCGTCCCTGAACCGTCGACGATCTGCACGTTGACTCCCGAAATCCTCAGCGTGGTTACCTTGCCGCCAGCGCCGTCGTCGAGTTCGACAAGGCTCAGGTGAGACATGATCTCGGCCAGCTTCGCCTCGTCGACCGTGGTCTTGGCGGACGTCGCGGCGAGCTGCTGAATCCGAGTCGCGCAAAAGGTGAGCGCTGCGGTGGCGAGGCAGGCAAGTGCATTCGATCGCATGTTCGTGGCTCCGGTTAATCGTTGGCGGGCATTCTAGCCCGCGCCGATCGGAGCGTCGGACGCGCCGCGTGCTGGATGAGTGGCGCGCCGCGGTGGGACGCCGCACCAAGCACAACCCAAGCACGCCGCGCCTTCCCTTTTCAGCGCCTCGCGAGCCCTGATGCACCCGTCGCCGCACCAACCCGCGGCGCACGGAGCCAACGACATGACGACGATCGGGACGGGGCCGTACACGGCCGACGCAACATGCGCCGGCCAACCTGTATCGGATCCTGCGTCGGCAGGCTGGTCAACTTCGTGACGTTGGGTGGCTCCGCTCGGGCGCTGGCCGGCGTTGCTCACTACGGCTTCCCGCAGTCCCTCCACGTCCAACTTGCTTGAGGGCCTGGCCCCAGGGTGAGCAAGTAGTAGCTACCATTCTGGCCCTTTACGGCAACTCTCCCGGAGCCGGAAGTGGATGTGATGCTGCCGGTGATTCCGCCCGAGCCTGGCGGAACCCCGATGTCGTGCCAAGTCCACGTGCCATCCCACCGCAGGTAGCAGATTCGCCTCGGGACACCTGGTGCTGCAGCCGTCACGAACACGTGCCCTTCCGCTGCGGCCTCAGGACGCTTCCCACTCGCACGTAGCCCGAAAGGGAGCCCTTGGTTCGCCCAGTACCACTCGGTGCCCGACTTGTATCGATGCCGTACAGCTCCATCCGAGCAGTACATGAAAACTTGGTTGGGCGAGGGCGCGCCCACGGCTTTGACTGTGACGCCGGCCGCCGGAACACCGTGATTAGTCCAGACAGAGTTCGGCCACGACAGCTGAACGAGCTCTCCCGAACCATTCGCCACGAAGAGCTGACCATCTTCCAGGACGCAGGGAGGAGAGTTGTTGGCCGACGGGCCGAAATTGGCCCAGCCCAAAGAGGGGACGATCGATCGCTCCAGGAGGTTCGGGCCAGACGAGAGGTACACGCGGTTCCCGTACATCACGTCGCTGATGTGCCCCAGATGGAAAGTCGACGGCGGAGCCCCAAGGTTCTGGAATCCCGTCGAGGGCTCCCATTGAACCAGATATTTGAGTGCGTTGTTCGGGTTCGACGCACGGTAGTGAATGCCACCCGTGGGGGTCAGGCCAGCGGGCTCTTCGATAGGGTTGAGAGAGCCGTTGGAGATGTCCTGTTGCCACGGAGCCCACGCAGAGGCCCACCAGCCACCTAGTCCGGCGTTCCTCCACTCCACGACCCTCACGAGATTGGGGTTCGCGGCCGCGGTCTGCAGGATGAAGAAGTCTCCGTTGAGCTTCATGGCTCCCGGCGACGACGCGAAGCTCTTTGGCACTGGGGAGTAGGAACCCTGAGCGCCTGCCAAAGCGGCGAGGCACAGCAGCAAGGTGGCGGAGCGAATGCAGTTCTTCATGACTTGATCGCGTTCCTGGTTGGTTGTTTGCATGGGGCCGGCGACCGGCGTGTCACGATGGCTTGGCGCAAGGGGGCACGTCGCGGACAGGAATCCTTGGAATTGCTGCAGCTCATCGCCGAGTCGCCCTTGGGCGGCATCAAGCGACTGCCCACGGGCGAGGCGCACGAAGCCACGCCGCGCCGCGCGATGACCGACCGCGAGATCGCCGCGTTCGAAGCGGCTGCGCGCGATGACGATCGGCGCAACGCTGGGGGTCGTGCAGCGCCGCAAGCCGCGCTCGGACGCGCCGCGCAGCTTTACGCTCGTGACCGGATCGCCGCGCGTGCGCATCCCGCAGGCCCCGTTGTGGGCGTTCCTGCTCGGCTACGGCGCGCGCTACGGCGAGGCGCGCACGT
>CALFYL010000096.1 GCA_937952135.1 uncultured Planctomycetia bacterium | reverse complement strand
GACGACCAGAACTCGGATTGGTCGAGGTCGTCGAGCGTGAGCGTGTTGTGCGAACGAGTGGCGCGCACGGCGTCTCGCAGCGGACCGCGCTCGTACTCGAACACGCCCGCGTCGACGATGATTCGCTGTCCCTGCAGCGTCCACTCGAAGGCGAGCGCGTCGCCGTGACCGTGCGCCGGAAGGTGGTCGGGCGCGAGCGCGCCGCAATCGACGAGCAGGTAGTTCGAGCCGACTCGCACGCCGAAGTAGCCCGCGTCGCGCAGCTCGAAACGCTCCCGCGCGGCCGGCCGCTCGACGCCGAGCGATTCGGCGGCCGCGAGGCACGCCTCGGTCGAGTAGGCCATGTCGAGCCCGCCGTCGTTGAACAGGCTCGTCTGGCCGTCGGGATGCGTCAAGTCGACGAGCACCTGCGCCATGCGACCCAGCGTTTCGAGCAGCCGCTCGCGCAGCGAGCCCGTCGCAACGCTCGCGCACTCGACGAGATCCGCGAACACCTGCGCGTGGTACGCGGGGCTCCGCTCGTAGTGCATCCCGTCGGCGAGGATCTGTTCGTCGAGTTCCCCCGCCAGCAGCGTTTCTCCAAGCGAACGCCACCGCTCGGACTCGGCGCCGGTGAAGTACGCGCCCGCCCACAGCAGCGTCTTGGCGTTCTTGAGCAGATGGTTGCCGCCGATGTCGAGCTCGAGGTGCGTCTCGAGGAAGCGCACCTGCTCGGTGAGCGAGGCGTGCACGAGCTCGAGGAAGTCCGGTGCGAGCCGCTCGCGCCGAACGGCGAGCTGCTGCATCCAAACCAGCGTGCGCAGCGACAGTGCGTAGCAGTTCCACGCGCTGAGCCACGACCCGCGGCGCGCGAGCGGCACGGCGCCGATCCAGTCGCGCACGACGCCTTCGAAGGGCTCGTCGTCGAGCGCTTCGAGGTACTCCATGTAGTGGAGGTTCAGGCGCTCGAGGTCGGGCGAGAGCGCGGGGTTCCATTCGATCGGCGCGCACAGCGAGTGCGTGGTGTTCAGAAACGACGCGCACAGGCGGCCGTCGAGCGACAGCACGCGCTCGTCGCGCGGCGCGAACACCGGTCGCGGCGGCGTGGGCGCGAGTTCCGGCGCGGGACCGCGAAGTCGAGCCGCGGTCCGCGCGGGCCACAAGTCGTGCAAGCTCCGGCGCGCGAGGCGCTTGAGTCGTTCCGCGAGCTGCGAGGGGCGCGTGTGCGCGGCCGAGCGGACGAATTGCAGCAAGGTCAAGGCGCACCTCGCCGCCGCGGCTCGGGGCCGCCGCGCGGAAGGCGCTCAGCCGTTCGCGGATGCGTGGTGCTCATCGCTCGCAGCTCGGCCTCAAGCCGTCGCGCTCAACACGCCCTCGCGCACCGCGAGCTGCTCGAACAGCGTCTGCGCGATGCGCTCGCACGCCTTCCCGTCGCCGTACGGATTGCTCGCGCTGGCCATCGAGCGGTACGCGCGGTCGTCGCCGAGAAGCTCTTCCAGCGCCCCGCGGATGCGGTCGCGATCCGTGCCGACGAGCCGCGCCGTTCCCGCAGCGAGCGCTTCGGGACGTTCGGTGACGTCGCGCATCACGAGCACGGGCTTTCCGAGCGCGGGACCTTCCTCCTGCACGCCGCCGGAGTCCGTGAGGATCAGATCGCAGCGATTCATGAGCCACACGAAGGGCTCGTAGTCGAGCGGCGCGCACAGCAGCACGTTCGGCGCGTCCGCCAGGATCGCCTTCACGGGCTTCTGCACGTTCGGGTTGAGGTGCGTCGGGTAGACGAACAGCCAGTCGGGGTGAGCCTCGGCCGCGTCGCGGATCGCGCCGCACAGCTCTTCGAAGGGCCGGCCGAAGTTCTCGCGGCGGTGGCCGGTGACGAGCACGATGCGGCCGCTCCAGAACTCCGCGAGCGTCGCGAGCTCGGGGCCGAACGCGGCTTCGTAGTCGCTCGCGCGGCGGCCCTCGATGCGGGAGCGCATCCACAAGAGCGCGTCGATGACGGTGTTCCCGACGACGAACACGCGCTCGGGATCGGCGCCGTCGCGGAGCAGGTTCGCACGCGAGCCCTCGGTCGGCGCAAACATCCAGCTCGAGACGCGGTCGGCGACGATGCGGTTCAGTTCCTCGGGAAACGGCGCGTTCAGATCGCCCGAACGCAGACCCGCCTCGACGTGCGCGATCGGAACCCGCTCGTAGAAGGCGGCGAGCGAGGTCGCGAGGCAGGTCGTGGTGTCGCCGTGGACGAGCACGACGTCGGGCTTCTCCTCGCGGAGCACGCGGCGCATGCCGAGCAGCACCTTCGACGTGACGTCGAACAGATCCTGGCCGGGCGCCATCACGTTCAAGTCGTGGTCCGGCACGATGCCGAACAGCTCGAGCGCGGAGTCGAGCATCTCTCGGTGCTGCGCCGTGACGCACACGCGCGATTCGAACCGCGCGTCGCGGCTCAGGCGCCGCACGAGCGGCGCCATCTTGATCGCCTCCGGCCGCGTGCCGAAGACCGTGAGCGCGCGGATCGTCACAGGAACAGCCCCCGGGTGTCGATCAAGAGCTTCTCGTGCAACGCTTCGCGGCGGATGCGCTTGAACGGCTTGTGGTCGACGAGCACGAGCACGATGTTCGCGCGCGACAGCGCCTCCTCGACCGGGACGAGGTCGAACTCGGGGTGGAAGAGCAGGTGCGGCTCGACCACGAGCAGCTCGCCGACGTTCTCGCGCTGCAGCTCGCGCACGATCTCCGCCGCGGGCGATTCGCGCAGGTCGTCGACGTCCGCCTTGAACGAGAGTCCGAGGCACGCGATCACGGGCTTTCGGACCGTCGTCGCGCACTGCTTCACGCGCTCGATGACCCAGTGCGGCTTCGCATCGTTGACCTCGCGCGCCGCGCGGATCAGGCGCGCGCGCGCCGGATCTCCCGCCACGATGAACCACGGATCGACCGCGATGCAGTGCCCGCCGACGCCGGGACCGGGCTGGAGGATCTTCACGCGCGGATGGCGGTTCGCGATGCGGATTACCTCCCACACGCTGACCCCGGCGTTGCCGCAGATCATCGAGAGCTCGTTGGCGTAGGCGATGTTCACGTCGCGGAAGCTGTTCTCCGCGAGCTTGACCATCTCCGCCGTGCGCGAGTCGACGCCGACGACTTCGCCGCGCACGAAGCTCTGATAGAACTCGAGCGCCGCCTCCGTCGAGGCGTCGTCGACGCCGCCCACGACGCGGTCGTTCTCGACCAGTTCGGTCAGAATGCGGCCCGGAAGCACGCGTTCGGGGCAGTAGGCGACGAATACGTCCTCGCCCACGTTCAGACCCGCCTCGCGGAGCGTGGCGGCGACCACGCCGCTCGTCGTGCCCACGGGGCTCGTCGATTCGAGGATCACGAGGCAGCCCTTTCGCACCACCGGCGCGATCGAGCGCGCGGCGGCCTCGACCATGGAGAGGTCGGGCTGCTTGTCGTCCCGGATCGGCGTCGGCACCGCGAGGATGAACACGTCCGCTTCGACGGGCGCCAGACTCGCCTTCAAGCGCCCCGCCTGCACGGCGGACTTGACCATCAGGTCGAGGTCCGGCTCCTCGATGTGGATGCGGCCCTCGTTGATCGTCGCCACGACTTCGGGCGAGACGTCGACGCCCGTGACCTGGCAGCCTTTCGTGCCGAGCAGCGACGCGGTGGGCAGGCCGATGTAGCCGAGCCCGACGACGCACACGCGCAGCTCGGAGCTCGCACGGAAGCTCCCGCGGCGCTCGCTCAGCGCCGCCCGCTTGCGGATCTGCGTCGTCGTCAGTTCAACCGGCGCGCTTGCCGGCGCCGCTGCGTTGACCGTAGCCGTATCCATAGCCATATCCGTATCTCCCATTGGCAATCGAGACGCCGACACCGTTGAGCACGGCGCCGATGAGCTTCACTCCACTTCGTTGCAGACGCTGCGTGGCCTCCCCGACGGCGCGCGCCGGGACCTTGTTGCAGCGCACCACGAGCAACAGCGCGTCGATGCGCGCGGCCGCGGATTCGAGGTCCGACACCGCGAACGCGGGCGGCATGTCGCACACGACGAGGTCGTACTCGGCGCGCGCCGCATCGAGCAGCCGCGCGAATCCGTCGCCCTCGAGCAGGTCGCCGGGGTTCGAGGGTTGCGCGCCGGCGTAGAGCACGTCGAGGCGCTCGTCGACGTTCTTGCGCAGCGCTTCGCGCCAGTCCAAGCGGCCCTGCAGCACCTCCGAGAGCCCCGGCGTGAGCTGGGCCTGGAGGTACTTGTCGAGGCTCGGACGGCGCATGTCGCAGTCGACGAGCAGCACGCGCCGGCCGCTGCGTGCGAAGAGCTGCGCCAGCGCGATGTTGGTCGACGACTTGCCTTCGCCTTGCGCGCAGCTCGTCGCCGCGAGGACGCGCGTGTCGCCGTCGCTGAGCGTGTACTTGAGCGTTGCACGCATCGAGCGCAGCGCTTCGCTGGTCGGACCCTCGGGGTCGTCGCGCAGCGGCAGGAAGAACTGCGCGGCGTGCTTGACGCGGTAGCGGCCGTGGCGGAAGTCCGGAATCGAACCGACCACCGGCAAACCCGTCGCGAGCTCGAGTTCCGCCGCGGTGAACACGCCGCGCGCGAGCGATTCCTTCACGATGCTGAGCGCGAAGGCGGTGGCGAGGCCGAGCAAGAGTCCGGCGGCAAGGTGCAGCGGCGTGGAGGGGCCGCTGCGGCGAACCGGCGGCGTCGCGATGTCGATGAAGTCGGCGGCGGCGGCCGTCGAGGCGCGCGTGATCTCGGCTTCCTGCTGCTTTCCGAGCAGGAACTTGACGATTTCGGTGTGCGCGCTGAGGCGCCGCGACGGGTCGGCGACGCGCCGAGCTTCCTCGGGGAGCTCGCCGAGCTGCTCCTCGAGCCGCGTCACTTGCCG
Source organism: uncultured Planctomycetia bacterium (assembly GCA_937952135.1). Taxonomy (GTDB): domain Bacteria; phylum Planctomycetota; class UBA1135; order UBA1135; genus WYBT01. Next base: position 3,358 of record CALFYL010000096.1, on the reverse strand, counting down.
TCCGAGGGCGGCCTCGCTTGCGCCGAGTCCGTCGAGCCGCGCAGCGAGGTGCTTCGCGGTGCGCTCGCGCAGTTGCGTGAGCGATTGTTCGATGCGGCCGCGCTCGCCGAGCGGGAAGTCGTGGATGCGCGAGCGATAGTCCGCGAGGAGCGCGCGCTGGTCCGCGACCTGCGCTTCGAGGCCGGTGACGCGCGCCGCGAGCAAGATGCGGATGCGCGCGCAGAGTTCGTCGATGTGGCTGTCGAGCAGCTTTCGATCGGGGTGGGCGTCGGTCGTGCGGGCCGCGAAGTGCGCTTCGCGCGACTGCAACTCGCCCAGAGTGCTCAAGTAGCCTTCGAGCAGCGGATCGCGCGCCGACGGGGGTCCCCCGCCGAGGCGCGAGAGCACGTCGCGGTCGCCGGCGTCGAAGGCCGCGAGAGCGCTGCGCAGCGTCTCGAGGTCCAGCGTGCGCATCTCGAGGCTCGTCTCGAGCGTCAGCGCTTGCTCTTGCATGCGCATCTTCAGCGCGCCTGTGTCGCTGCGCTCCTGCAGCGCGTGCTCCGCCGAGAGCTGCGCGAGGCCTTGGAAGTAGGCCGCGCTGATCGGGTCGCCGATCTCGACCTGGATGCGCGAGAGCGCTTCGAGGTCGCCCGCGCTCAGACGCTCGAGCGCTTGCTCCACGGAAACCCTCGCGACCGCGAGCTGCATGCGCTGCAGCTCGAGCTGCGACATCTGCTCGATGAGCGTCTCGCCGGCCTTGCCGACGTTCAGCGACATCGGATTGGCGCGCCGGAGCTCGACGACCTCGTTCTCGGCGTTGCGCAGGCTCTCGTTCTGCTTCGTGAGCTGCTCCTCGATGAACGCGATCGTGCGCGAGGCGCGGTCGACGCCCTTGCTCTCGCCGCGCGCCATGTAGTTGAGGCAGAGCGCGTTCGCGATGTCCGCGGCGCGGCGCGGATCGGAGTCGTCGACGGAGAGCTCGATCACGCCGGAATTGCGCTCGGTTTCGCGCACGCGCGTCGCCTTCATCAACCGCGAGACGGCCTCCTCGCGCGTGAGCCGCGTGAGCCGGAACGTGCGGCCCGTGAGATCGCCCTCGGGTTCGAGGTGCAGGCGCGCCGGACCGAACTCGATCGGCGCGGCGCCGAGCTGCGCTTCGACGGGGTCGTGCTTCGACAGCCCGACCGAGGCGCGCAGCCCGAGCGAGCGCACGACGACGCGGTCCGCCGCGAGGAACTCGACCTCGAGCCCGCGCAGCGAGTCGAACTCGTCGCCGCACTCGATGAACGCGTTCAGCCGCGCGGGGAGCTTTCCGTCGGGCTCGTCGGAGAAAAGCAGCTCCTGGAGCGGCTTGAGGATCGGATCCTCGACCAGCGTCGTGAGCCCGAGGTTGCGGCGCGCCAGTTCCGGCTCGCCGCGCGGCGCGCGGGACACGGTCTCGTCCGCGATGGAGCGCGCGCGCAGGATCTCGATCTGGCTCGCGGCCTGCGGCGCTTTGCCGAGCATCGCGAGCTCGCCTAGAATCCCCGAGCCTTTCGACGTGTCTTCGAGCACGAGCGTGGCCCGCGCGCGGTAGCTCGGTGCGCGCGAAGCCAGCACCAGCACCGCGCCGACGACGAACGCGCCGACGGTCCACGCGAACAGGCGCGCGTTGCGCCCGAACAGCTCGTAGAGGCCTTCGATGGAGAGCGCGCGGTCGACCGGCCGCACCTCGCTGTCGCGTTCGCGCACCCTAGTTGTCCTCCGAGAGGCGGTCTTCGATCAGCAGGACGGTGGCGACGGATGCGAGCGACGAGGAAATTCCCGCGAGGTACGGAAGGAGCTCGTCGCTGAACTTGCCGGCGTTGTTGCGCCGCACGAAGAGGATGTCGTCGGGCCGGAGCGCGAGGAAACCCTTGCGGTCGAGCGTGGAGAGGTTGATGACCTCGACTTCGAGCGACTTCGGATCGCCGCGCAGCAGGATCGCGTGCTTGCCGGCGCCGCGGCCCGTGACTCCGCCGGCGAGCGCGACGGCTTGCAGCACCGTGAGCGGGCGGTCGAACTCGATGGCGCCGGGCCGCGCGAACTCGCCGAGCGCGTAGAAGCGCCGCGCGCCGTGCGTCACGACCGACAAGTCGACGCGCGGCTCGATCACGAACGCCGAGTAGGCTTGGGTCACCGCTTCGCGCGCCTGGCTCGACGACAGGCCCGCGACGTGCACGGCGCCGACGAGCGGAAGCGAGAGGTTGCCCTCCATGTCGACGCGCGTGCCGGGCGTCGCGAGCGAGTCATGGCCGTAGACGCCGACGCGGACGACATCGTTGGGGCCGAGCGGGAAGGCGCCCCAGTCGAGCTGCGCGGAGAGCGTCGGCTCGGGGGCATTGGTCTTGAGTTTCGTGGCCGGGCCTTGGCAGGCGCCGCAAACGAAGGCGAAAGCGAGGCCTGCGGCCAGCGTCGCGCGAAAACATGAGGTGGGCATCGAGGGTGCTCTTCGGTCCGCTCGTATGTCGTGCGCTCCGGGGGCGCGCTTGACCGCGCTTCTTCGCGCGGCGTGCGGATTCCCAGGCCCTGGACGTTTCGCTCGCTTTCGCACCCGAACCCCGCTTGGGACGGCGGGCTCGCGCGCGCTCAAGCCGCGGGCGAAACGCGCCGATTCCCCGCGACATGGCCACTTGGGTGATCGGAGACATTCACGGCTGCGCCGAGGAGCTCGCGCGCCTTTTCGAGCGCTTGAACCTCGCAGCGGAGGACCGCGTCGTGTCGGTGGGCGACCTGTTCCACCGCGGGCCCGACCCCGCGGGCGTCGTCGACCTGCTCACCGAGCGCAAGGCGCAATTCGTGCTCGGCAACCACGAGCTCGCGGTGCTGAAGCGCGTCGGGCTCGCGCCGACCTCGACCCACGCCGCCGATCGGCCGCCGCTGCGCGAGCACTTCCCCGAGATCGACGAGGACGACCTCGCCGGCGACGGCGGGACCGCGTGCAGCGTGCCGCCCCACCGGCGCGCCGACATCCTGCTGTTCCTGCAGCGTCACTGCGGCTTCTACCTGCGCCACGACGCCGTCGACAACGGCGCGCCGACCCAGGACGGCCGCTCGTGGTGCGTCGTGCACGCCGGCCTCGCGCCGCGCGTTGCGCTCGAGCACAACAACGTGCGCGACCTCACGAGCCTGCGGCGCCTCGCCCAACCGGGCGCGCCGTGGTGGTACGAGGAGTACACGGGCGCGGAGCTCGTGCTCTTCGGCCACACACCCAGCTCGATGCCGCGCGTGTTCTCGCGCCGCGGCAAGCCCGTCGCCATCGGCCTCGACACCGGCTGCGTCTACGGCGGCAAGCTCACGGCCTACTCGCCGGAGTTCGACGAGTTCCGCAGCGTCGCCGCCAAACGCGCCTACGCGATGA
>CALFYL010000095.1 GCA_937952135.1 uncultured Planctomycetia bacterium | reverse complement strand
ACGTCGTCGAGTCGATGTTCGTCGCCGGCACGCACGACTACGTGCTGTGCTTCTCGAACCACGGCCAGGTGTACTGGCTCAAGGTCTACAACCTGCCCGAGGCCTCGCGCACGTCGGCGGGCCGCGCGATCTCGAATCTGTTCGCGCTGGCCGAGGGCGAGCGCATCACGAACATCCTGCGCGTGCCGGAGTTCGACGCGGAGCGCTCGGTGTTCTTCGCGACCAAGCGCGGAACGGTGAAGAAGACGCCGCTCGAAGCCTATTCACGTCCGAAAAAGGGCGGCATCCGCGCGATCCTGCTCGAGGACGGCGACGAGGTCGTCGGCGTCGGCTTGTGCAAGCCGGGCGACACGATCGTGCTCGCCAGCGCCGAGGGCCAGGCGATCCGCTTCGAGGAAACCGAAGCGCGTTCCATGGGCCGCACGAGCTACGGCGTGCGCGGCATCCGCCTGCTCGGCGAGGACCGCGTGGTCGACATGATGGTGGCTTCGCCCGACACCTTCCTGCTGAGCGCGTGCGAAAACGGCTTCGGCAAGCGCACGCCGATCGAGGACTATCCGATCAAGGGTCGTGGAGGCCAGGGCGTGATCAACATCCAGACCGAAGGCCGCAACGGTGCGGTGGTCGGGATGGTGAGCTGCCGCGAGGACGACGAAGTCATGCTGATCACGCAGTCGGGCATGATCGTGCGCTCGTCGGTGGCCGAGATGCGTCCCATGGGCCGCAACACGCAGGGCGTGCGGCTCGTGAACCTCAAGGACGGCGACAAGCTCGTCGGCGTCGAGCTCGTCAGCGCCGAAGACCTCACGCAGTACGCGGCCACGACGCGCACGCGCCCGGCCGCGCCGGCGGCGATCGATGAAGTTTCGGGCGGCGACGAGATCGCCGAACCCGGTTCGGAACCCGACACCGCCGACGAGTCGGACATCGCGCCGGAAGAAGAGTGAACGTGCCAGAGGCCTCTCTCAAGTTGGCACTTCACGACAACAGCCCAATATTGGGACACGCGGCGATCCCAACCGATTTCTAGGCATCTTCTGGTAGCGCTGAGTTCCAGGGGGGGGGTAGTTTTGAAATTCGCGCAATTCAAACCCACGGCCTCTCCCCCAAGGAACAGCTCGCATGCTGCGCAAGATCCTGACCTTCGTTCTGGTCTCGTCGTACTTGGCCGGGTCCTCGGCCTTGAACGCCCAGTTCACGTCTGTCAAGTGGACGCCCGGCGCTGGCTCGCCGGTGGCTCTCCAACCATCGCCAGCGATTACGACGATCGACTCGGCCGCAGCGACCGGGTGGGTGGATGTGGTCGCGAACCTCGCCGGGCAAGTACGGGACCCAGCAGTTGCGTTTAGCATCGAGTATGAGTCCGATCCAGTGTCGGCTTTTGTACTAGCGGACGGCAGCCAGTTCTACCCCGTCGAGCGTGCCAGAATTCAGACAGTTCGCGACGGCACATCCACTCGCGCCACAGCCCGAATCGTGATGGTGGATCGGGTGTACTTCGACCCAAACTTGATCGAGGTGCAGGTGCTCCGACTATGGGTGGGGGACGCACAGACCATGACGGTTGATCCAGTGAATGGAGTCACGGGGGCCGAGCACGAGCTGTCCTATCGAGTGCAGACAATAGCGCCGTCGTTCACGATCATCCCGGATCGCCGAAGCATCGAAGGTCCGATCGACCGCCCAGGTGTGCTGGAGTGCACACTGTTTCGTTTGGAGGCCAGCGATTTCCCTCAGGCCTACTCCCTCGCTTACACCGGCGAAGCGGCGGTGCTCGAGACCCTGTTGGCCCCGAGTTCGGTCGTCATCCCCGCGGGCGACAACGGCGCGACGTTCTTGGTCGACTTCGACCCTTATCGAACACTTGAGTGGCCGGGTCGAGGCGCCACCGTCGCGGTCACTGCTGCCAGTGCAGGAGAGACCGTCACTGGGTATCTACATTTCTCTGGTCCGCTGATGGTGTCGCCGTACGACTTTCCTGCCGCGTTTGCGCCCATCGAGCCGGAGCCTGTTGCCGGGAAGCGGTGTGTGCCTTCGTCGGTGCTCGGACCGCAACCCAGCAAGCCAACATCCTGCGGAAAGTGCGTGAAACTGGCCGTCACTCCGCAGTGTCCAGCCGACTCTCCCGGATCCTCCGGCGCTTATGTGTGGTACTACAAGTACTCATGCCCGTCGGGCGAATCCTCGTGTACGGTCACGCAGCACACGGGTAGTTATCAGGGAACTGACTGCGAGCAGTGGAATACATCCTGCAAGCCGGATGGCGGGATCTTTGCCCGCATTCTCCCGGCGACTGTTGGGTCTCAGGTCGCTGCGACGGGACACATGTGCTGTTTCAGGTGCACGCCTTCATCAACCTACGCAACCTACACGTTCCCGTCGTGCCAGTGAGTTGGCTTCGTCCCACCCATCGGTCTCAAAGTTGTACGTCGCGCACTGCCCCGGTGCTCGGCGCCGTGTCAGTGCTGTCGTGTTGATCTGTCTTCTCTTGGCACTAAAGCTGCCGGCGACGAGCACGGCGCAAACTGCGTCAGACCGATCTGTTCAATTCGTGCCTGTAGAGCGAGTCGTGGCCGCACTGTCAGATTACGTCGACGGGCTGCCCCAGGGGGGCTTCGATTTCACGGTTCACGAAGTCACTCGGTTGCCGGCGGGTGACTGGGTCGCTAGGGCTCACGAGCACTTCGAGCGGTGCATTCAGCTCGAAATTGCGGAGCGACGCCATTCGGACGTCCAGATCCAGGAGCTTTGGCGCGACATAGCGCGCATGCAGCTCTCGACACTTCAATCGAATGCGTCCCAGATCTACGACGTGAATTTCGAGCAGCCGGTTTCAGTGGATATCGGTCCGGAATATATCGATCAACGCGTCTTGCTGAGAGCTCACCCGACAGATCCGTCTCCAGCCAAGTCAGCCTGGAACAGCGTGTTGTTCCTTCCCAAGGAGCGTGTTCAAGCGTTAGCCGTGACGCGCCAGGATGGCGCGGGCGCTGAGAGAACCGAGGTCACCGCGCAGAGAACCAGGCGAGAAGTGCAGGACGTTGAGCTGCTTGATAGCTCACGTTGGCTGCACCGATCTCGCGCCTTTGCACGTGAGTGCATTCAGTCGCTTCGAGCGACGCCAGAGCATTGGGCCTGCCATCTTGCGGATGGGGAGTACCTGGCGGTCTGGCGCATCGATCAGCCTGGCCTTTGGCCGAACTTGTTCTTCTACCAGGGGCTCGTGTCTGGCCGCGTCGAACTACGGGTGAGCGAGAGCCAGGGCGCACCGTTGAGTTTCCGCTGCAGCGACAGCGCAGGCAACCTCGTCGAGGAGCGGATCTGGGGCGACTACTTCGGCGACCGGCACGTCCTGCCGTTGAGCGTCGATATCAAAACCTGGTATCCAGGGAGCCGAGAGCTTCGATCGAGCGAGACCTACCGAGGTCGAGTTCGCGATCTGCGCCCGGCGCGAGAGGTGGACGCGCTGCTGCCCGCCGGCACGCAGGTGACCGACGCCCGCTTCGCACCGCCTGTAACTTACGTGGTTGTGGACAGACCGCTCGACGATTCGGAAGTGGTCGCACGGTCCAGCGCAGCGGCCGCAGCAGGAGGCGGCGGACGAACCGACGTGCACGTGCCAGCGACCTCCGACGAGTCCATCACGGACACGGCGTCGGCAGCGCCACCGGGTGAGTCAACGCAGCGCGGTGCGTCGTGGTCCACCCTACGCGTCGTTGGCGGGGCGCTCGTGCTGTTGGGCGTGGTCTGGGCGGGGCTTCGGTGGCGCGCCGCCAGATCGGCGATGCCGTGAAGCGTTCTGGCTGGGTCGGGCCGGCGCTAGTCGTGGTGGTCGGCCTGCTTCTGCTGTATCGAAAAGAGTCGCCGCCTCACGGACTGCCCCGTGAAGGTCAGTTGGTGCCCATCACCCAGCGCGAGTTCAAGCTCGGAGGGCTTGCCGAAGGCGAGGAAGTCGAGTTGCAGGTCATTCTCCTGAATGAAGGAGATCTGCCGGTGCGGGTACGACGGTTGCACACCACCTGTGGGTGCACGATCGCAAGCGCCGACAAGACGATCGTCGCAGGCGGCGAGAGTATCGAGTTGCGCGTGCGGGTAGATACTCGTGTGCGAGGGTCGCAATCGGCCGACGTCTTGCTCGACGTTGAAGGGAGCAAAGCGAGCCTACTTGCGGCTCGAGTCAGCTTCGAGGTCGCCGCGGCATTGGAAGTTCTTCCGCGACTTCCCCACGTAGTGTGGGATTCGACTCGCGCGTCCGAGGCCCAGTCATTCCCAATTGAGTTCACCGTACCTGAAGGAGAACTCTCGACGTTGCTCAGCTGCGAGTTCGACCGACCGGGGATCGGAACCCGATGGGATGTCGGCGCGCGACGCGGGACGCTCTGGTTGACGCCCGACTTCGCAGTCCTCGCGCGAGGCGTCTACTACACGCACGTGTCGCTCGAGTTCAAGGAAGCGCGCTTGAACCTGAGGCAATCCGTCATGCTCAGTGTGGACGCTACGCGCGCCAGCTTGACTCCGACGGTGTTGCTCGCGAGCCCGGCCGACGTCGACGGCCGGGCTATCGCGCGAGGAAGACTCGACTGGGACGGTGAGTCGGCGATGCCCTCCAGCGCCGTTGCGCTGGACTTCGACGCGCAGGTGGATGTCCGATCGCGAACCGACGGTAGCGGCTTCGAACTGGAGTTGCTCCTGCCGGAGGCGCCCACTCGCAGCCTCCGTGGGGAGGTTCGCATTATCACCGAGAAGGGCCCCTTCATCGCGCCGGTGCTGATCCCGGCCGACTTCGGACGCGATCCATCGTTGGCGGGTGGCCAACTCGTGCCACTCGACAAGTAGACGAACACATACACCGGGGGCCGCGTGAGACCTACGCGACCCCTTGCTTCGCCTCATAGCCCCGGGTTCGCCCTCGGGCGCACACTCAGGTGCAAGTGGGCGCGCAACCCGCGAGTCACGGCGACGAGATGCCGCGGTTGGAGTCGGACGTGACCGGCATGTTGTAGCTCAACATCGAGAGCAGCCAGAACTCGTTTGCGACGGTCGGACTTTCGCGCGTGTCCTGCTCGAGTACGACCACGATGTTGAGTTTGATCCGATCGTTCGTGGGAACGACTTGACTCAACAGGAAGTCGAACGTCACGGCGCCGCCGGAGTTCGACGGCGTGGACAGCAGGAAGGGCCCGGACACGATGGCTGCGGGGACCATCGACACCGCCGCCAGCGTGGGGTTGGAGATCTTCGGATCCACGCGCACCAGGGTGTCGTTGAACAGCAGCCCCGACGGTGACGACACATTCACCCGCGCGCCGCTCGACGCATCGGGGACCACGCTCCAGGTCTACAGAACCGCGGGCGGCACATTCGCGACTCCGCCTTGCTGCCCGATCCCGCCGTCGACGGAATCGAATAGCCCGTGGGAAAGGCGATCGAGGGCAGCGACGGCTCCAGTCGCTGCACGGTCACGCTGTCCCAGATCCTTGGCACGAAGCGGCGCTCCACGGTCACGTGGCCGGTGGTCGGATGGGTGGCCGTGATCTGCAGCGTGACCGGCACGATGAACACTAGCAGGTACTTCACGGGGCTCGCGCCGGCGTAGTCGATGCAAGCAAAGGTCAAGGCCGGCGCCGTCGTGTCGTTCGGTCCGATCGACGCGTTCGTCGGGTTGCCGCCGTTGACGAACTCACAGCCGTCGAGCGCGCCGTCGCCGTCCGTGCCGCGCCCGAATCGGTCCGAGCCCACGGAGGCTCCGTCGAGGTTCGACAGCCCGTCGTCGTCGGGTCCACCGAGAATCGCAGCGCGCTGCTTGGCGGCAGTCCGAGCAGTGCGCGGCTGCTGTCTCCGCCTTCCAAGTCCGAAACTGTGTGTTGCATGATCGACCTTCGGCTCGCGCACGGCCCGGGGTCCGCGCGGCAAGTCCTGTGGGAAAGAGCGCAAACACCTCGACGGCTCGAGGTGCGGTGGTCCGGCGCAATCAGTTGCCGCGCGGCGCCCGAAAGTCGCGAGAACGTCGCGGCGCGACGAACGCTCCTGAACTCGGGTCGCCGAGCCGTCGCTTCGCCTCACACGGACCTGAGACCGTCGGACGTCCCAACGCTGGCGCTCGCGAGGCGACACCGCAGCGACTACGCTGGGACGCCAGTAGCCTTCGACTCGAATTCGAGAAGCCCACCGATGACCCAACTCGAGCAACTCCAAGCGGACGTCAAGCAAGCGATGCTCGCCAAGGACGAGGTCGCGCGCGACACGCTGCGCATGCTCGTCGCGGCCGTGAAGAAGCACGAGCTCGAGGGCGGCAAGACGATCACGGACGAACTCGTGAACGACGTGCTGCTCGCGGCGGCCAAGACGCGCCAGGAGTCGATCGACCAGTTCTCGAAGGCCGGGCGGATGGACCTGGTGGCGAAGGAGACGGCCGAGCTCGAGGTCGTGCGCCGCTACCTGCCGCGTCAGCTCAACGAAGACGAGACGCGCTCGGTCGTGCAGCGCCTCATCTCCGAGCTGAAGCTCAGCTCGAAGAAGGACCTCGGCCAACTGATGAAGGCCGCGATGGCCGCCTACAAAGGCCAGATCGACGGCAAGCTCGTGCAGAAGATCGCGGGCGAGCTGCTCGCGTAGCGCGCGAGCGGCTCGCGCTCCCGCCACCTCCCATGTCGCAAGCTCCGCGATCGTCGCCGGACGCGGAGGAGCCCGTCGAGCCCGCGAGAATCGCCTTCGGAACGGGCGCGAACCCGGGCGCCGACGTCGTCGGTCGGCACCAGCGGCTCGTCGCGCGCACGGTGCTGATCAGCGCGTTCACGGCGTTGTCGCGCGTGCTCGGGTACGCGCGCGAGTTCCTGACTGCGGTGCTGTTCGGCGATGTGTCGCCGGTCTACGACGCCTTCGTCACGGCGTGGCGCGTGCCGAACTTGTTCCGACGCCTGCTCGGCGAAGGCGCGGTGTCGATGGCGCTGCAGACCTCGATGACCGAGGCCGATGCGGACCAGGGCGACGACGCGGGGCGCGCGCTGATGTGGGACACGCTGCGGCTCGCGACGTGGCTGCTCGTCGGCGTGTGCGCGGTGGTGATGGGCACGGTGCAGCTCGTGCCCGATGCGTTGAACGTTCCTTGGAGCGACGAGCCCGCGGCGTGGCTCGGCGAGGATCCGGCGGCGGTGCGCGACCTCACGTACCACGTGATGCCGTACGTGATCGTGATCTGCCTCGCCGGGCTCATCGGCGGCGCGTTGTCGGTGCGCGGGAGGTTCACGGCCGCCAGCGCCGGTCCGGGCGTGATGAACGTGGTCGCGATCGTGACGCTGCTCGCGATCGGATGGCAGTTCGGTTGGACCGGACTGGGTCCGAGCGACGGCGTCGAAGGCCGCGAGCGGCACTACGAGATGGCGAAGTGGTTCTCGTGGGGCCTCGTGCTCTCGGGCGTCGCGCAGCTCGCGATGCTCGCGCCCGAGATGCGCTCCGCGGGGCTGTTGCATCGAACGAAGGCCGCGGTTCGAAGCTCGACGACGGCGTGGACGGTGCTGCGCACCAGCGTGCCGCTCACGCTCGGCGCGGCCGTGTACCAGATCAACGTGCTCGTCGACAGCTTCATGGCGCAGGGCATGCTGCCGCGCGGCGGTCCCACGGCGTACTACTACGCGAACCGCCTGCAGCAGCTCCCGATGGCGCTGGTCGCCGTCGCCGCGACGAGCGCCGTGTTTCCCGCGCTGAAAGCGCTCGCCCACAAACGCGATTTCGCGGAGTTGAAGCGCGTTCACGCGCAGACGCACCTCGGCATCCTGTTCGTGACCTTGCCGGCGGCGGCGGGGCTGTTCGTGCTCGCGACTCCCGTCACCGCGTGCCTGCTGCAATACGGTGAGTTCGGCGCCGAAGGCGTGGCGCGCACGGCCGATGCGTTGCGCTACCTGTGCCTCGCGCTGGTTCCCGCCGGCGCGGTCGGACTGCTGAGCCGCGCCTACTACGCGCTCGGCGACTTCTCGACTCCGGTGCGGCTCTCGCTGGTCGCGCTGGTGCTCAACATCGTGTTCAACACGCTGTTCCTCGCCTTGTGGGAGCTCGACACGGGCGGCCTCGCGCTGTCGACGGCGATCGTGAGCGCGCTCAACGTCGCGCTGCTCGCCCCCGGCCTTCGCAAACGCCTCGCGCAACGCGGCGACCCGGGCGGCGTCGGTCTGCCGGATTTCCGCGCGCGTCTGATGAAGATGACCTGCGCCGCGATCCTCTGCGGCGCGGTGGCGTGGGGCGCGTACGAGCTGATCTCGCGCGGCGAGCGCTCGATCGCCGGCCTGATCGTCGCGATCGGCAGCGGCATGGCGGTCTACTTCGGCGCGGCGCAGCTCTTCGAGCTGCCGGAATGGGTCGGGCTGCGCGCCAAGCTGCGCCGACGACTGAAGCGCTGAGCGCGCGCGTCAGAGCACGAACGGCAGCGCGACCGCCAGCATGATCAGCCCCGTGCCGATCATGTGGAGCAGCGTTGCGACCGCCATGCGCCACAGCGCCGAACCCCAGCCGACTTCGAAGAAGGTCCGCGCGGCCCAAACGGACCACGCGAACGCGAGCGCCTGGCGCAGCGCCATCCACAGACGCGGCTCGAGCGCCATGAGGGGCGAGAGTGCGATCGCGACGAGGAAGCCGAAGCTCGCGATGTAGAGGACGAGCACGAAGCACTCGGCGACGTTGAAGGGCTTGCGACGGAAGAGTTGCTTCAACACGAGCGCGCGCAGGGGCAGCGAGAGGTAGAGCAACAAGTCGAGGTGGCGCGTGAGGAACTCGCGCAGCTCCGCCGCGACGCGGGTCGACTCGTCTGGGGCGTCTCCCACGGTCTTGAGCTCGAGCCCCGACGTCGCGAGCGGATCGATCCCGAGCCAGCGCGTCGCGAGCAGCCACAGCGCGAGCGTGATCAGGCACAGCCGCGCCGGCGCGACGTAGCTCTTGCGCTTGCCGCGCACGTAGTCGAGCGCGACCGAGCCGGGCGCGACGGCGAGCCCGCGCAGCGTTCGCATCAGCGCCGAGTCCCAGTTCACGAAGTTCTGGACCGCGTCGAGCAGGACCGCGCGCGCATCCAGGCGCTCGAGCTGGTTGTCCTGCCCGCACGTCGCGCAGTAACGGCCCTTCGCCGTCGCACCGCAGTTGGGGCACAGGATCTTCTTCGTGCTCAAGCGTGGGGAGACTAGCGCGGCGACCGGCGGCACGAAACGACAGCGCCCGCCGCCCGCGGCCGCCGCACCCATCCAACACGGTGCGACGACTCAGGCAGCGGACGCTTGGAGCAGCCGTCGACTACTGCAGCAGCACGAGGTCGCGCGCCACGAAACTCGTTCCGTCGACCCGCTGGCCGCTGAGCTCGAGCTCGACCCACACGTTCGATTCGCGCGCGCGGAAGGCGCGGCCGAGCGCGCGGTTCGGCACGCTCACGATCAGGTCCATGTGGCCCTCGCCGCCGCTGGTCGTGCAACCGCCTTGATAGCCGACGTGCGGCCGAGTGACGTCGACGAGCGCCGCCGGGAAGGCCGCGAGGTTCAACGTCGCTCCGCGTCCGTCCGAGCGCCGCACGCGCAAGCTCGACGGCACGATCGCGCCCGCATCGTGCAACCAGGTCCCGGCGGCGACGAGTTGCGTGACGCCCTGGCCTTGGAGCACGACGAAATTCGGGCACTGGCCCGGCCCCACATCGAGCGTCGTCAAACCCGACATGCCCGAGGGCGAGAGCAACGTGACGATCTGGTCGCAGCTCAACATCGCGCCGCAAGCGTCGACGAGCGTCCAGCGCCGCGTGATCACGACCTCCGGCGCGCCCGGATTCGAAGGCGTGTTCGGAACGATGCTCACGTCGGAGTAGCTGAGCGTCGCGCCCTGCGGGCAAGCGCTGAAGTAGCTCGCCGTGCCGGTGCGGCTCGGATCGGTTTGCCCCGCGGGAATGCCGCCGTTCCACACCTCGACGAAGGCCGGCGGGCACACGAGCATGACCTGGGTGTTCGCGCTATGGACGTTGTTGGTCTCGTCGCACTCGGTGACCGTCGACACGCCGCCGCCCGCGTCGTCCGCGACGACCCAGGGAGTTTGCGGCAACAGAGCGACGCTCACCGTCACGTCCTCGAACTCGCCCGGCGCGAGCGCGAGCGACGTGTTCGCGACGCCGAGCAGGTTCCCGCCGGCGTTCGGATCGCCGTCGTAGAACGCCACCGGCAGACCGGCGCCGACCGTCGCGTCGCCGCCGTTGCCGATGCGCGCGGTGATCGTCGGCGGAACGCTCGACGGGTTGCTGCGCAGGAACGACGCGGTGAGGTCCGCCGCCGCTCCCGGGTTCAACGGATTCAGCACGTTCTGGCGGTAGTTGTTGAACGCTCCGCCCGCGGGAGTGAGCCAGTTGTTCGCTTCGACTGACGGAATCGAACCACTCTCGCCGACGTTCGTGATGTGGTACGTGTGCTGGTTCCACACGCGCCGCGTCGGCACCCAGTCGCCGTTCGTCGCGCCGAACACGAACACGCCGCGCTGCACGCCGAAGCCGCAGTTGTTGTTCGCAACGGCGACGATCTCCGCCTGAGCGTCCGCGTCGACATCGGCCACGAGCACGTACTCGTACCAGGTGCACGAGCTCATCGGCGTCTGGAACAACACCGCGCCCGTCGCGCCCTCGTAGATGCGCAGGAAGAGCTCGTCGCGGTACACGACCTCGGCGGCGCCGTCGCCGTTGAAGTCGAACACCGACGAACCCGTGCGGTTCGAGCTGCTGTCCTGCGTCGTCGCCTGCCACTTGAGCGCGCCGGTGTGCTCGAACACCGCGTAGCGCACCGCACCCGCGACGCCGATCTCCGGCAAGCCGTCGCCGTCGTAATCCGCGATCGTGGGCGGCCCGCCCGTGCCGCCGCCGGGGATCGCCGTCGACCACACCTGCGTCATCGACGCACCCGGTCCGAGCTTCACCAGGCGCACGACGCCGCTCTGCACGACCACGATCTCGGCCTGGTCGTCCGCGTCGAAGTTCGCGACCGCGACGAGCCCGTCGGCGAGCCCCGCGTTCTGGAACAGGATCGCGCCGCTGCTCGAGTAGACCGTATTGCCGGTGACGACGTTCGGCGTGCCGTCGTTGTCGACATCGGCGACGCACGAGATCCCGCCGACGCCTTGGTTGCCGGCGCCGCCCGTTCCCGTCCACAGCAGCGCGCCGGTCGCGTCGAGCACCTGACGTCCCATCACGATCTCCGGCGAGCCGTCGCCGTCGAGGTCCGCGATCGACGGCGCGCCCCAGTTGATCGGCTCGAGCGTCCCCGAGCGCCACTTGAACGCTCCGTCGTGCTCGAAGCAGATCAAGCGCGCGCCCGTCGAGTCGCACGCCACGATCTCCGGCCGCCCGTCTCCGTCGAGGTCGCCGACCGCGACCGACGACGCGGTGTTGATCTGCAGTGTCGGGTCGGCCTGCGTGAAGACCTCGGCGCCCGTCGCTCCGTTCAAGGCGCGGAGCACGCCGACTTCCACCAGCCCGCCGCCCGTCGAGCTCGTCGAACCGAAGACCACCTCCGGCACGCCGTCGCCGTCGAGGTCGACCACCGCCGGCGTCATCATCACGTTGAGCGAGGTCGGCGCGTTCGCCGTCGAAGTCCACGACCACTGCAGCGTCGCGAGCACCGCGCCCGGGGGCGTGGCGATCGAGCACTCGAGGCCCGTGCTTCGGTAGTTGTTGTTCTCGTCCGACTCTCCGACTGCATTCGCCGCGTCGACGAAGGCGTAGATCAGGTTCTCGCGGAACTGCACCGGACCGGAGACCGCGACGTTGACGAGGTTCGTCGCGCCCGCGCCGAGCGCCGCGGAGCTCGCGAGGCCGAGCACGAGATCGCTCGCGGGGTCGAAGACGCCGTTTGCGTTCCCGTCCTCGAACAGGAGCACGTCGAACGCGCCGCCGGTCGCGCCCGCGCCGAGGTTCTCGACGCTCACCGCGACGCTGCCCGCGATCGTCAGCGCTTGGAAGTCGCCGACGACTCCCGCGACGTCCACGTCGGTCACTCGCAGGTCCGCTTGTTGTCCGAGCGCCACACTGCTTCCACTCGCCGCCAGAAGCACACCGAACCAGGCTTTCATCGCGCGACTCCTCCCCGGGAGGGCTTTTGGAGAACTCAGTCGACGCTCGAAAGAGTCGCCGACGGAGGGGCGCAGCCGCCATGCGGCTACGAGCCCCCCGCGAAGGAAAGAACGGCGTAGTTCGAACGACGTGACGCGCGCGAAGTGCGCAGGTCGCGAAACGCACGCAGTCTCGACGCGCGCTGTCAGCCGGTCGTCGTCAGCTCGCCCATGCGCCCCGCCTGGAAGTCGGCGATGGCCTGCCAGATCTCCTGTTCGGTGTTCATCACGAACGGGCCGCGGCCCACGACCGGCTCGGAGATCGGCGCGCCGCCGAGAAACAGCACGTGCGAGCCCGCCGCCGCGTCGACGCGCACCGCGTCGCCTCCGCCGCGCTCGAACACCGCGACTTCCGCGGGCGAAAGCGTTTCGCCGCCCACGCGCACCTCGCCGCCGAGCACGACCAGCGCCGCCGTGTAGCCGTCGACGGACGGCAGCTCGAGCTCGCCGCCGTTCTCGACACGCACGTCCCAAACGTCGAGCGGCGTGAACGTGTGCGCCGGCCCGCGCTTCCCACCGAGCTCGCCCGCGATCACCCGCACGTGCGCGCCGCCGAGTTCGACCACCGGGAACTGCGCGTCGCGCAGCTCCTGATAGCGCGGCGCCGTGAGCTTGTCGCGCTTGGGCAGGTTCACCCACAACTGCACCATCTCGAACACGCCGCCGCGCCTCGCGAACTCGCGCCCGTGGAACTCCTCGTGCACGAGGCCGCGGCCCGCGGTCATCCACTGCACGTCGCCCGGCCCGATGCGCCCGCCGGCGCCCGACGAGTCGCGGTGCTCGACCTCGCCGTCGAACACCACGGTCACGGTCTCGAACCCGCGGTGCGGATGCGCGCCGACGCCGAGGCGCTTCTCGGTCGGCGGGAACTTCGCCGGGCCGCCGTAATCGAGCAGCAGAAACGGGCTCAGCAGCTCGGCGTGCTCCATGTAGTTGAACAGCGAGCGCACCGGGAAGCCGTCGCCCACCCAGTGCGCCCCCGCGTTGCGCAGCACCGTCGCCAGACCCTTCGCCGCCGTTTTGCCGTTCTTCGGTTCCATGGCGGAGAGTATGGGCCAAACGCGCCGAACTCTCTCCTTCGGCGCGTGCGCGGCGACTCGTTCGAACTACGGGACGACGGTCAACACGAGCGCGTTCGAGAGCGCGGTCGCGGTGAGGTCGTCGTTCAGGTAGCTCGCCTGAACGAACAGTTGCGAGCCCGGCGCGGCGTTCGCGGGCAGCGCGAGCGTGTGGTGCGCGCGTCCGCTCGCGTCGACGGTCAGCGGCACGAGCAGATCGAGCGCCGGCACGACCACGGCGCCGAGGAAGGGAAGGTCGACTCGACTCGCGCCGACCACGAGCCAGATCACGCTCGACGCCGGCGCGCCGAACACGTGCAGTTCCATGCTGCCGCCGGGAGCGAAGTCTCCGTCGGCGACCAGCGTGGGGGCGGTCACACCGGCGCCGTCCGCGTCGAAGCCGAGCGTGTCCCACGGGCTGGGGGCGGCGATCAGCGTGCTCGAGCTGATCTCCGCGCCGCCGTAGCCGGCCTGGCAGGCGCCGACCGGATAGTCGCTGTCGACGAGCAGCCCGCTGATGAACCCGGTGTAGGCGTTCGGAACCGGCAGCGTCGGCGAGTGGAACTGCACCGTCGACTTGGCCTCGAACACGACGTGCCGATCGCTCGACTCCTTCACGGTCCACTCGCCGTACTCGGGGAGGCTCGCCGGGGGCACGACGCGCGCGTTGTTGAGTCCGTAGCCGAAGAACATCAGCTCGTCGCCCGCGTTCACCGAAAGCTCGGCTTGTCTCGCGAACGGCGGCGAACCTGCCCCGCCCAAGGAGATGCCCGGGTTCACGCACGCGCCGAAGTTCCAGGCCGATTGGCCCGCCGCCGGAGGGGTCGCGGCGAGATAGCAGGGCGGGGTCGCGGCCTGCGCGTCGTCGGCGAGCGGCGCCGAGCTCGCGCCCATGTAGGTTTGGACCAGGTCGCAATCCGTCGCCGGCGGCCCCCACGGACCCGGCTGCGTCTGCGTGCCGTCCGTCACGTACTTGAACCTCCCCGACGGCTCCTCGACCCACTGTCCCTTCGTCTTCGAGGTCTGGCACTTGCCAGCGTTGGGCCCTTCGAGATCGATTCGATAGTGCCGATCCTCGGTCCCGACCGGGGCCCCGCCGGGGCTCTCTTTCGCATCGATGTTGTCGTGCGTTACGGACTTGATCTTCTTCGGCTTGGACTTTCCAGCGCCGTCCTTCTCGTAGTCTCCCTTTCCGTCGCCGTCCGTGTCCGAGGCCTCGACGTTCACCACGTTGCTGGCCTTCTTGTACGCGCACTTGCCGAAGAACTGGACGTTCGTCTGGCCCGCGGCCTGGTACCCGTAGGCGATGTACTGGGCAGGCACGGCGGCTGACTTTCGCACGCAGACCCGGACCAGCTTGTTCCCAGCGGCGTCCTCTTCCAACGTGTCGGCCCGGTCGTTCACGCCGTCGCCGTTGTAGTCCGTGTCTCCCCACGGCAGCGGTTGTTCGTGGAGAACCGTCTCATTCCCCGCCGCGTCGACGATCCCGTAGTCCTGGATGGGGTTCCCGCCCGGATTGGTCTGGGTGGGGCCCGCCGGCAAGGTGATGCCGAGCTTCTGGGTTCCGTTCTGCGGCGTGAACGCGCACAGCCACGCGATCGATCCGAGCGCGATGAGTCGTCGAGTGAGCCTGGATTGGAGACGGAGAGTCTGCATGGAGGGTGTTCGTGTGGTGGGTGGTCGAACCGACGCGGTCGCGGTGTGCGAAGGCGGGATCCGGCGCCGTTGGCCCGCGCGACGCCGCTCGGAGTTGCACCGATCTGCACCGTCTTCAGGGCGGAGCCCTGGTGGCGCCGCGCGCTCGGTCGTTTCAACCCCGCTCCCTCCGACCGACCTCGAGCTCCGGAGGCGCCCAGTCGAACGACTCTAAAGGCTTACAGAGCAGGCACTTCGATCCGACCGCCCGCCCGTCGAAGGGGTCCCGCCGCGGGCCGCTCGGCGCCCCGGATTGGCGGCCGCCGGGCGTCGTGCTTCTCGACGCAGAAACTCCGCGCGCCACGGGCTACAAAATCGCATTCACTGGGAGGGCGGTAAGTCGTTGACCGACAACAACTGCCGAACGACAGGAAGAGAAAACCTCGGACCCGTGCGAGGCCGCGAGCTACTTTCGGCCCGTGCGCGCGAGAAGCGCGACGCGGTGCTCGCGAGGGGACTTGCGAGCCGTGTCGGCGCCCGAAACCCGCGCGTCAAAGAGTGCTTCGCCCAAGGGCGCGCCTCGAGGGCGTTCCCACGCAACCGGCGAAGGTCAGTCCACAGGCGCGGAGGAACGACGTGAACCCGGGTATCGCAGCGAGCAAGACCAAGTCCCAAACGGCTTCGACGATCACCGCGATGACGAACCTGACCACGAGTGCGAACTACGTCGCGGCGGTGGCCGCGATGAAGGCGAGCGAGGCGCTGGCGGTGCTCGAAGGCGTCGAACCGCCCTCGGAGCTCGGCGATCCGCAGCTCACCGAGAACGCGCTCAAGGTGCTGCGCCAGCGCTACCTCAAGAAGGACCTCGAGAACGGCAAGCCGGTCGAGACCCCGCGCCAGCTCTTCTGGCGCGTGGCGGCGCACATCGCCAAGCCCGAGCTCACCTTCCCCGGCGGAACGCCGCAGAAGGCGCTGGCGGTGGCGGCCGAGTTCTACGACCTCATGGCGCGCAAGCTGTTCATGCCCAACAGCCCGACGCTCATGAACGCCGGCCGCGAGATGGGCATGTTGTCGGCGTGCTTCGTGCTGCCGGTGGAGGATTCGATCGAAGGCATCTTCGATTCGATCAAGGCGACCGCGCTGATCCAGAAGTCCGGCGGCGGCACGGGCTTCTCCTTCTCGCGCTTGCGCCCTCAGGGCGACGTCGTCGCGAGCTCCGGCGGCACCACCGAAGGCCCGCTGTCGTTCATCCAGGTCTTCTCGAAGGCCACCGACGCCATCCAGCAGGGCGCGTTCCGCCGCGGCGCGAACATGGGCATCCTGCGCGTCGACCACCCCGACGTGATCCGCTTCATCGAGTTCAAGGACGACCTCTCGAAGCTCCAGAACTACAACATCTCGATCACCGTCACCGACAAGTTCATCGACGACCTGCGCTCGAACCCCTCCCAGGACCACCTCGTCCAGAACCCGCGCACGAAGGCCTGGAGCAAGCTCGAGAAGCGCGACGCCGCCGGCAAGGGCACGGGCGAGTTCTGGACCGTCGGCCAGGTCTGGAACCTGATCATCGCGCACGCCTGGCGCACCGGCGAACCGGGCGTCGTCTTCATCGACCGCATCAACGCCCGCAACCCGATCAAGAACGTCGGCCTGATCGAGGCCACGAATCCGTGCGTCACCGCGGACACCTGGGTGCACACCGATGCGGGCCCGCGCCAGGTGAGCGAGCTGCTCGGCCGTCCTTTCGTTGCGCGCCTCGACGGCGGCGACCACGCGAGCGGCCCCGAGGGCTTCTTCCGCACGGGCACGAAGGACGTCGTGCGCCTCGAGACCGTCGAAGGAGCGTCGCTGCGCCTCACGGCGGACCACCGCGTGCGCCGTGTCGTGCGCACGACCCGCTCGGCGGT
>CALFYL010000094.1 GCA_937952135.1 uncultured Planctomycetia bacterium | reverse complement strand
AGTTCCTCGGCCGCAACGACGGCCAGGTGAAGCTGCGCGGCTACCGCATCGAGCTCGGCGAGATCGAAGCGCGCCTCGGCGAGCACGAAGATGTGCGCGAATGCGCCGTGATCGTGCGCGCGGACAACGGCGCCGAGCCGCGGCTCGTCGCGTACCTCGCGCCGCGCGAAGGCCGCAAGCTCGAGCGCGCACAGTTGCGCGCGTTCCTCTCGGAGCGCCTGCCGGAGTTCATGCTGCCCACCGCGTGGGTCGAGCTCGCGGTGCTCCCGAAAACGCCGAACGCGAAGATCGACCGCAAGGCGCTGCCCGCGCCCGAGGACGTCGCCGTCGCTCCGCGCCGCACGGCGCAGCCGCCGGAGAACGAGCTCGAACGCCAGATCGCCGCGATTTGGCGCGACGTGCTCGCTGCGCCCGAGATCGGCCGCGACGAGAACTTCTTCGACCTCGGCGGCCACTCGCTGCTCACCGTGCAGGTCCAGGGCCGCCTTCGCCGCCAAATGAACCGCACGGTCGCGCTCACCGACCTCTTCCGCTTCCCCACCGTCCGCACGCTGGCGCAATTCCTCTCGATCGACGTCGGCGAACAGCAGAAGGCCGAGAATCAGGCGCTCGACGAGCAGACCGACGCTCGCGCAAAGGCGCGCCAGGAAGGCGCCGACCGCCGCGCGCTGCTGCTGAACCGCCGCCGGCCGCAGAGCTGACCGCGGGCGCCCGAGCTCGAGGGCGTCCGTCGCGCTCGCGATCCGAGGTGGGCGAAGTAGTTCGTGACCGGTGCGAGGCCCTCGTGGCGAAGGGCTTCGACCTCCGCGAGGAGCTGCTCCGAGTCAGGCACGCGCTGCGGCGACGCATTCACGGCGGTCACGAGGTCCAGGCCCATGGGCCGATCGCACCCAAGACAGTCGTGAATTCATGGCGCTCTGCTCGGTGTGGACGTCCGGAGAGGACTCGGAGAGATCGCGCCCCACGTCTACGCTCCGGCTCGTCCCGCGAGCTCGGCGACGCGTTCTGCTCCTGCCGCGCGTTGCGGGCGGCGAGCGACCCGTGACGGGGTCGGCTACGAGTACACGCGCGGCGGCGCGAGGTCGAGCGGCGCGTCGCCGCGGAAGAACATCGCGCAGTGGCGGCTCATCTCGAACTCGAGCTCGCGAACGCCGAGGTTCGCGAAGCGCAGTCGCAGGAGCGCGAGGCTGCGTTCGGGCACGCTGCGGTCGCCGACGTAGGGTCGGTGAAACGCGCCGAAGGGCCGGGGCGCGGTCTCGTTGGGACCGTACACGTAGGCGTAGAGGAGTTGCGAGCGCACGAGCCCGCACAAGAGTCCGTCCCACTCGGCTCGGTCGACGTCGAGCTCGCGCGCGAGCAGGGCGAACTCGGCGAACATGAAGTAGTACGCGCTGTCGGGCTCGCACACGGCGAGCTCGCCGAGCGTGTGCCGCAGTTGTCCGGACGCGAAGCGCTCAAAGGCGCGGGCGATGCGCTCACGCGTCGCGGGGACTCCGAGATCGCCCCACGCGCGGCGCGCGCAGCCGAGCTGAGCTTGCGAGATGAGTTTCACGGCTTCGAGCGGGCCGCCGCGGAGCTCGTGCGGGAGGCGCGCACCATGCTCCGGCTGAAACGTGCGCGCGCGCTCGACGATCCGCTGCTCGAGCCTCGGCGCGAGCTCGACGATCGCCGCGAGCAGGCGGGCGGCTTCCGCGTCGGCCGTCGCGGCCGCGAGCACGCGGACGTTCGTGCAGCGGTCGAGGTCGCAGAAATAGAGCCGGTCTTCGCGCAGGCGCCGCTCCGGCGTGGCCGATGCGCTCGCGAGACGGCGTTCGAAGAACTCCGCCGCGGTCTCGAGCGCCGCTGCGCCGGGCGTCAAGGGCTCCAGTCCGAGAGGTGCAGTCATGCTCTTGGAAGTCGAGGCGCCGGCGTCGCTCGCGCTCAACCCGTGACGCAGACTTCGTACTCGACGACGCAGCGCGCGCCCTGAACGATGAGCGTTTGCCGGTACGGCGCGTCGTCCTTCGTGAGCACGAACGACGTGGCGCCGGCCATCGGGGTCCACTCGCCGGTGTAGATGTTGATCCGGTGTCCGAGCTGGCGCACGTCGAAGCCCCAGCCATCCGCCGCGGGCAACGGGATCAGGAGCGACTCGAGCGCTCGGGTTCGCGCGGCGTCGTCCGTGCCGGCGACCGTCGCCTCGATCACGTTCGACGCGAGGCACGCACGGATGGGCGCGGGGGTTTCGGCGAGAAGCACCGCCACGCCGGGCGCCGTCGTCGGCTCGGACGGGAGAGCGGACACCGTGCGAAGGCAGACATCGATGGTAAACGTCGTCATGGGAAGCGGATCGCGATCCTTGGGGAAGCCGTCAGGGAACTACGCTTCTCGCGCAGCGGAAGCCGCGCGAAACGGAGCTCGCGGCGGCGTGCACCGACGCGAACTCGTGCGTGATCATCGGGTCGCCGAGCGAGCTGGCGCTCCACGCGCAGCCGAGCACGAAACGCTCGTCGGGTTCGACGATCCACGAGTCGCGCACGCGGTGAACGAAAACGCTCTCGGTGAACTCGCTCGCGTTTCCATACAAGTGCAGGACGCCGTGCGGCAGCGGAGTGCCGGCGTCGAGGTGGCTGTCGACGGTCTGCGCGGAGGCGAGGTAGTACGAGAGCCGCTCGAGTTGCGAATCCATGCGCGGCGGAGACGGCTGCGCGACGTTGCCGCGTAGCGCGTCGGCGTCGTCGCCCGGCCACGGCGCGCGCCGCCCGCGCTCGCCGCGCGCGACGAGCTCCCACTCCGGGTGCGTCACCAGCCGCTTGCCGGCCCACTCGGAGTAGCGCACCGCGTCGTGCCAGCTCACGTCGGTCACCGGCAGCGCGCGCCAGACCTCGAGCGCCTGCGCTTCGCCGGCCTCCGACCAGAAATTCGGCGCGGTCGCGCCCGTCGCGGCGAGGAACTCGGCGTACTCGCCGTTCGAAACCTCGAAGCGATCGACGTAGAAGCTCGGCACCGCCGTCGCGTTCCCCGTGTTCGGGCAGCCGAAAGCCGGGTCGGGAAAGCACGTCGTCGCCCCGTCGATGAGCACCATGTTCGCGAGCAGAACGGAGTCGTGCGGCGGCGGAACGACGTCCAGCTCGACCGTCGCCGGCCGCCACGGCAGCTCGCGCAGGCACTCGACGAAGCGGCCATCGTCGAACTCGACGATCACGCGCTGGAAACCCGGCAACATGCGCGCGCCCTCCAGTGGCGCCGCGCCCAAATCGATCCGCTCGCCGAACAACCCGGTCAGCGGATCGACGCGCCGCACCGACACCCGCGCCGCCACACCGGGCGGCGTGCGTACGCTCAGGCGCGGCAGCACGGCGTCGCCGCCCGCCAGACGCGCGACCGCCGCGTCCTCGGGAAAGGCGTGGCTCGCCGCGACGAGCAGGATCAACCCGCGGGCGACTCCGGTGAAGCGCTCCGTCGCGTCGACTTGCGTGGCCGCTGCGTCGAGCTCCCGCAGCGCGGCGTCCGTGAGCGCGTCCTTCGCGCGCCCTCGCACGAGCTCCAACTCCTCCACGAGCTTGCGCACGGCCTCGGACTCGGCGGGCAGCTCCGCGGCGCGGCGCGCGAGGTCGAGCGACGCCGCCGCCAGGCGCGCCGCGCGCTCGGAGTCGAGGCGCCACGGATCCTGCGCGGCCTCGCGAAACTCGCTCACGTGCTGCGCGAGGCGCGCCGTGAGTTCGTTCTCGCGCTCCCGCTGCTGCCGGCGCGCCTGCTCCAAGGCGCCGAGCGAGAGCGCCGCGAGCACCGCCGCCGCGACGACGAAGCGGCCGCGGTGGCGGCGCAGGAAGCCGCCGGCTCTCGCCGCCCAAGTCGGCTGAGTCGCGAGGATCGCCCGGTGATCCAGAAAGCGCTCGAGGTCGTCGCTGAAGTGGCGGGCGCTCGCGTAGCGGTCGCTCGGCGCGCGCGACATCGCTTTGGAACAGATCGTCGCGAGGTCGCGCGGCGCGCGGCGGTTGATCAGGCGCACGGGCCGCGGGTCGAAGCGCGCGATCTTGTCGAGGACCTCGTGCGACGTCTGGCCGTCGAAGGGCCGCGCGAGCGTCAGGCACTCGTAGAGCACCACGCCCAGCGAATAGACGTCGGTGCGGTGGTCGAGCTTGTGGCGCGCGCGGTCGACCTGCTCGGGGCTCATGTAGTAGGGCGTGCCCTCGAGCAGCTCGGGCGACGGCGTGCGGCCGAAGCTCTCGTCGCGCGCGATGCCGAAGTCGACCACCACCGCGCCCGCATCCCAGCGCAACAGGATGTTCTGCGGCTTGACGTCGCGGTGCACGAGCCCGTTCTCGTGGGCGTGCTGCAGCGCGCGCGCAACCTCCGCGCAGAACTCCGCCACTCGCCGGTAGTAGCCGGCGGCGTCGAAGGCCGGGAGGATGGCGCGCTCACCGGGGGCCGGTGCGGCGCCCTCGCGCGCGCGGCGCAAGCGCTCGAGTTCGCGCCCCAGATCGCGCCCGGGCACCCACTCCATCGCGAAGTAGTGCGTGCCCGCGCTTTCGCCGAAGGCGTGGACCGCGGCGATCCCCGCGTGCCGCAACTTGGCGGCCTTTCGCGCCTCGTCCTGGAAGCCGCCGACGCGGCGCGCCGACGAGACGCGTTCCTTGTCGAGCACCTTGAGCGCCACCCACCGATCGAGCGACGCCTGCCGCGCGCGGTAGACGACGCCCATTCCGCCGCGGCCGAGCTCCTCGTGGAGCTCGAACTCGCCCAACTGCGCCGGAGCTACGCTCGGCGACGCTGCGCGCGGAGCGTTGAGGTCGATCGGCGGCTCGAGGAAGCCCGAATCCGCGTCGGCGACCTGGAGCAGCGCCTCGACCTCCCTGCGCAGTCCGAGATCGCCGGCGCACTCCCGCTCGAGGAACGCGGCGCGCTCCCCGGGAGCGAGTTCGAGTGCGCGCGCCAGCAGCGACTTGATCCGCGCCCACCGCTCGCCGTTCACATGAGCGCCTTTCGAAGCCAGGCCTTCGCGCAGGTGAGTTCGCGTTCGACGGAGCGCCGCGAGATCCCGAGCACTTCCGCCACTTCGTCGAGCCCCAGCCCGGCGAAGAAGCGCAGCTCCACGGCGCGCGCCAGCCGCGGATCGAACGTCGCGAGCCGGTCGAGCGCGTCGTCGAGCTCGACGAGGTTGAAGCTGCGTTCCTCGTAGGCGGCGACGATGTCGTCGAACGGCACGCGCTCTCCGTTGCCGCGCCGCCGGACGCGCGCCTTGCTCCTGGCGTGGTCGACGAGGACGCAGCGCATCGCGCGCGCGGCCGCCGAGAAGAAGTGGACCCGGTTCTGCCACGAATCGTCCGCTCCCGCGCTCAAGCGGGCGACGGCTTCGTGGACGAGCGCCGTCGCTTGAAGCGTGTGTCCCGTCGGCTGCCCGGACATCTGACGCTGTGCAATTCGGCGCAACTCGTCGTAGACGAGCGGGACGAGTTCGTCGAAGGCGTCGCGATCTCCGTCGCGCAGGCGAGCGAGCACTCGGGTCACCGACGGGGAAGCGTCGGCCGAGTGCGAATTGGACGCGCGATCGCTCATGCCGCGTTCTCCTCTCGCGGTTCGGGCTGCTATCGGGCGGGGGAAGCGAAGGAGCATACGAGGGTCCTCGGAACCTCACAACGAACGTCGTTTTGGCCCCGCCGCCGCCAGCGAATGCGATTCTTCCGCAGCTCGGCCCGGAATCCTCGCTCGCACCCGCTCGCCGGTCCGCCGGCGCCGTTTTCCCGCGGAACAAGGTGCGCCGGCGAGTTTCACCCACAACGGGGCGCGAGCGTCCGCGCCGAGTCGTGCGCGGCGGCCCCGTCGCGCTTCAGCGCTCGACCCGTTTCGCCAGCCCCATCCAGTGCACGCTCTTTCGCTGTTCGGAATCCAGCGCTCGAAGCGCGGAATTCGTCGCATCGATGGCGCTGTTCACGGCGTCGACTCGCGAGTTGAAGCGCTCCAGCAGGGCCGGATCGGAAATCTCGAGTCCATCGCGCATCGACCGGATGGACTCCGGCTGCGAGGCGACCAGTTCGTAGAGCTCGGCCGCCGCCACGACGAACTCGCGGTGCGCTTCGACGGCGACGACGATGGGCTTCCGCTCGGCGGCGAACGCAGCGGCCAGCTCGTCGACCTCGGCCTGCTCCGCCGACACGCCCGCGTCGGTGAACTTGCTCGCAAGCAACCCGGAGAAGCCGCGCGTTTCCGCCAGATACGCGTCCTCGAGTGCTTCGACCTCGCGCAACGACTCCGCGATTCCCGCCGGGAACGTGCCGCCGACATACGAGTCGTCGAGCAGCAGATAGGCGCTGAGCTGCGGCCGCCGAAAGTACCTCCCGACTTCCGCCCCGAGCCGATCGCTCGCGACGAGCACCTGCCGAATCGAATCGCGAACGGCGCGCCGCGCGGGCGATCCATCCGCGCGCGTCGCGGCCCCCTCCGCGGCGGACTCGTTCGCGGCAGCCTCCTCCGCAGCGACATCCTTGACGAGCGCTGCGATGTCGGACGCTCCCGGCGCTCCACCGTCGCCCGAGCAACTCGCGAGGGCCAACGACAACGCGACTGCGAGCCACCGCCCGCGCACCGGGTTCGATTCGAATTCCGCCCGGCGACGCGCTCGCCGAGCCAGCGAAACGCCCCGATTTCCCGCGCTTTCCGCGGGTCGATCGCGGGGAGGCTGCGCGCACGCGAGCGGGCGCTCTGGCGCTCGCGTCGCGCGACTAGCGGCAGTCCGCGGTCGGCGACGGGCGATCGAACGGGTTGTACGTGGTGGGCCGCACTGGAGTCGAACCAGTAACTTCCACGCTGTGAACATGGCACTCTGCCGATTGAGTTAGCGGCCCAGCGGGGCGGAGACTCTAGCGGCGCTCGCGAGGGCGTGCAAGGGTTCCGCGGAGGCGGCGGCGGCGTCGCTCAGGGGGCGTCCAGGGTCCACGCGGCGCGGCGCGCGAGCCAGATTTCCTGCGTGTTCTGGCGGGCGAATTCGACCGCCGGAGGGACGAGTTCCGCGAGCGGCGCGCGGTTCGATGCGAGATCGACGAGGCGCTGCGCGAAGGCCTCGATGTCGCGCCACGGCGTGCACAGCACGGACGCCCCGGCGGCCGCGAGCTCGACGTAGTAGTACGTGTCGAAGGCGAGCAGCGGGATCCCGCGCGACTGGACGTCGACCGCGCTGCGCGGCGTGTCCTCGGCGAGCGGGGCGGCGAGCATCAGGTCGAATTCGTCGAGCGAGCTCAGGAATTCGACGCCGTAGGGCCGCGGCGAATGGAATTTGACGCACCCCTCGAGCCCTTTCGCCGCGACGAGCGCGCGCAACTCGGCCTCCTGATCGCCCTCGCCGAGGATGTCGAAGGTCAGCGCCGCACCGCGCGTGCGAGCGAGCGCCACGGCCTCGATCATCGCCGTCACGCCTTTGTAGTGCGTCAAGCGGCCGAAGTAGAGACAGCGCAGCGGTCCATCCGAGCGCGCGACGCGTTCGCGCTTGCTGGCCGCGGCGTCGGCGTCGAGCACCATCTCCTCGGAGTGCACCGCGTCGAGGAACGTGTGCGCGTTCGGCGCGCCGCGCGCGAAGTCGGCGATCAACTTGCGGCCCTTGAGCAGCAGCACATGGCAGGTGCGGCTCGCGATGCGCGTCTGGAAGGCGAGCCAGGCATGGTGCACCCAGCGCGCGCGCAGGTACACGCCGCGCGACCACTGGCCCGTGGCGAGGTTCATCCGCGCCGACTCGCGCCAGTCGATGTCGACCACGAACACGCGGCGGCGGCCGCGGAGGTAGCCGAGCGCCAGCGCGAGGTTCTCCATCGGGGTCAGGAGCTGCGACGGACCGGCGTGGACGACGCCCGCGCGGCCGATCTCGCGCCACAGGATTCGCAACATCGACGGAATTCGGAGCACAACGCCGCCGACGCCGACGGACTCCGGCCGCAGCGCCACGAAGCGCACGCCGTCGCGCTCGCGGTCGAGTTGCAGGCAACGGGACTTCACCTGCTCGTACCCCGCCGCGTCCATGACCGGCGCGGCCACCACGACCTCGCGGTAGTGCGGCTGCAGGGAGGCCAGAAGCGCCACCAGATGGCGCGCAAAGGCCGATTCGACCGCGGCGCGCCGGTCGTCGACGCGCCAGAAGGGCGCCGGCACGACGATCAGGTAGGCGGGGGTCACTAAAGTCGCGTCCTTCCCCGCCGACATGGGGGACAAAGGAGGCTACAGCCGCGCCGCGGCGCTCACAATCCGCAGCAGTACCCGGCGGCGCTCGAGGCCGGCGCCGCGCCGCGTCGCGGTTGAGAGAACGGGCGCTTGCCTCTACACTCTTTCGCCCTTTTTTGCGCGGGAGCCGCCCGCCTGGATTCACTCCCTCCCGAGCACGAAGACCGTCATGGCTAGAGAAAAGCAAGCGATCAAGAACATCGCGATCATCGCCCACGTCGACCACGGCAAGACCACCCTGGTCGATGCGATGTTCAAGTTCGCGGGGACCTTCCGCTCGAACCAGAAGGTCGATGTGTGCGCGATGGACTCGGACGCGCAGGAGCGCGAGCGCGGCATCACGATCCTCGCCAAGAACACCTCGATCCAGTACGGCGACACGCGCATCAACGTCGTCGACACGCCCGGACACGCCGACTTCGGCGGCCAGGTCGAGCGCACGCTGAACATGGCCGACGCGGCGCTGCTGCTGGTCGACTCGCACGAGGGGCCGATGCCGCAGACGCGCTTCGTGCTGCGCAAGGCCTTCGAGCGCGGGCTCAAGGTGCTGGTGATGATCAACAAGATCGACCGCCCCGACCAGCGCTCGCACGAGGTGCTCAACGAGATCTTCGACCTGTTCATCGAGCTCGGCGCGCACGACGAGCAGCTCGACTTCCAGGTGGTGTACGGCTCGGGCCGCTCGGGCTTCGCGGTCGCCAAGTACGACGAGGCGTTCGAGGACGGGCCGAAGGACATGAAGCCCCTGTTCGACATGATCCTCGCGCACGTGCCGGCGCCGCCGCAGGAGAACGAAGCTCCGCTGCAGTTCCAGTGCGCGACGATCGACCACGACGACTACGTGGGCCGCATCGGCATCGGGCGCGTGCGCCGCGGCACGATCCGCGCGGGCCAGCGCGTCGCCGTGTGCCACCCCGACCGCGAAGGCGCGACGCTGGGCGCGATCAAGCAGCTGCTGCGCTTCGAGGGCCTCAACCGCGTGCAGACCGACGCGGTCTACGCTGGTGACATCGCCATCGTCGGCGGCATCGACGAGCTGATGATCGGCGACACGCTCTGCCCGCCCGACGCGCAGGATCCGCTGCCCGGGATCAAGCTCGAAGAGCCGACGATCTCGATGACCTTCGGCGTCAACACCTCGCCCTTCGCCGGCAAGGAAGGCAAGTTCGTCACCAGCCGCCAGATCTGGGCGCGCCTGGAGGCGGCGGCCATGCGCGACGTAGCGCTGCAGATCGCCCCCACCGCGAGCGCGGACACGTTCGAGGTCAAGGGCCGCGGCGTGATGCACCTGGGCGTGCTCGCCGAGAACATGCGCCGCGAGGGCTACGAGTTCTCGGTCGGCAAGCCGCGCGTGATCTTGAAGGAGATCGACGGCGTGCGCTGCGAGCCCGTCGAGCGCACGGTGATCGAGCTGCCGAGCGACGCCGCCGGCCGCATCATCGAGTACCTCGGCCGCCGGCGCGGCGAGATGCTGCACATGGAGCCCTTCGGCGCCTCGGTGCGGCTCGAGTTCCTGGTGCCTTCGCGCGGCCTGATCGGCGCGCGCACGGCGATGATGACGCTCTCGCGCGGCGAGGCGATCCTCAGCCACGTGTTCGACTCCTGGCGCCCCGACCAGGGCAACATCCCGCGCCGCACGAACGGCGTGCTCATCGCCGACCGCTCGGGCGATTCGGTGCCCTACGGCATGTTCAACCTGCTCGACCGCGGCGAGTTCTTCATCGCGCCGGGCACGCCCGTGTACGAGGGCATGATCGTCGGCCAGAACAACAAGGACTCGGACCTCGAGCTGAACGTCTGCCGCGAGAAGAAGCTGACCAACATCCGCTCCGCCGGCGCCGACGAGAACGTCTCGCTGCCGCCGCCGCGCGTGATGTCGCTCGAAGAGTCGCTCGAGTACATCGAAGACGACGAGCTGTGCGAGATCACGCCGAAGAACCTGCGGCTGCGCAAGCGCGTGCTGACCGAGGTCGAGCGCAAGCGCGCGAGCCGCTCGGCGGCGCGCGTCTGACCCACGCACGTTTCACGACACGAGCCGCCCGGCGCCGCGAGCGATCGCGCGCCGGGCGGCTTTGTTTCTCGACAGAATTGCGGGGGCCTGGCCTTCGTGCGGATTGCGGGCGAGTCGCGCGGCGCGCTAGGTTTCGAAGCTCCATGAGCCGACCGCGCCACGCCCTCGTCGTTCTCGCCGCCCTCGCCGTTGCCGCGGTTTGGGCCTGCGAAGCCGTGACCTCTTCCAGTTCGGCGCCCGCTCAGCCCGCGAGCGCCGCCGCGAGCTCCGCCGCGGCCGCGGACACGACGAGCGCGCACGGCGCTCTCACACCGTTCCTGCCGTCCGAGCGCTGCGCGCTCTGCCACAGCGCCGCGCCCACCGCCCGCGCGCTCACCGCCGCGACCGGCGACGACGTCTCGCCCTTCGAGACCTGGCGCGCAACGCCGATGGCGAACTCGTTCCGCGATCCGTACTGGCGCGCGCAACTGGCGCGCGAAGTCGAGCTCGCGCCCGAGAGGCGCGGCGAGATCGAAGCGCTGTGCCTCACCTGCCACGCGCCGATGAGCCACCACGGCGCGCGGCTCGTCGGCGACCAGCCGCTGACCTTCGAACACGCGAGCCAGGACGAGCTCGCGCGCGACGGCGTGTCGTGCACGGTGTGCCACCGCACGACGCCGGGCGAGCTCGGCAAGCCTTCGACCTTCAGCGGCGCGCTGCCGGTCGGCCGCGAGGGCGTGATCTTCGGGCCCTACAAGGATCCCGCGACCGGCCCGATGCGCGCCCACACCGGCTTCACTCCGACGCACGGCGCGCACATCAGCTCGTCGGCGCTGTGCGGCTCGTGCCACACGCTCTACACGCACTCGGGATCGGGCGAGCCGTTCCTCGAGCAGGCGCCGTACCTCGAGTGGCGCAACAGCGTGTACTCCGACGAGCAGGGCGCGACGAGCCGCTCGAAGAGCTGCCAGGAGTGCCACATGCCCGACGTCGGCTCGATGAAGATCGCGCGCAACCCGCGCGGGCTGGATTTCAACATCGCGGTGCGGCCGGACGTGCGCGCGCACAGCTTCGTCGGCGGCAACGCGCTACTCATCGAGATGCTGCGCGACAACGCCGAGGAGCTCGGAGTCACGGCCTCGAAGCCGGCGCTCGAGCGCGTGCTCAACGCCACGCGCGCGCAGCTCGCGCACGCCACGGCCCGCGTCACGGTGCAGAACGCGCGCCGCGACGGCGCGACGCTCGAGTTCGACGTGCGCGTCGAGAACCTCGCCGGCCACAAGTTCCCGAGCGGCTACCCCTCGCGCCGCGCGTGGCTGCGCACGACCGTGCGCTCGGGCGGCGCGTCGCTGTTCGACTCGGGCGCCTTCGACGAGCGCGGCCGCCTCGAGGGCGTCGTCGACGAGCTCGCGCTCGCGCACTTCGACACGATCGAGCGCCCCCAGGACGTGCAGGTGTACGAGCTCGTCGCCGCCGACGCTTCCGGCCGAGCGACGCAGTCCCTCGGCGC
Organism: uncultured Planctomycetia bacterium; assembly: GCA_937952135.1. GTDB lineage: Bacteria > Planctomycetota > UBA1135 > UBA1135 > WYBT01. Next base: position 18,608 of record CALFYL010000094.1, on the reverse strand, counting down.
GATGGCGCGGGCGCTCAAGGACAACCGGCTGCTGCCGCGCGGCTGGAAGCGCGACGGGCCGCACGCGGATGAGACCGCGCCCGTGGGCGTCGACGACGACGATTTCGGCGACGGCGGCGACACGGTCACCTACCGCGTCGCGCTGCCGCCCGACGCCGCCGAGCTCGTGATCACGGTGTGGCTGCACTACCAGCCGATCCCGCCGCACTGGGCCGACGCGCTGCGCGCCTCGACCGTGCCGGAGGCGGACGCGTTCCTTCGCATGTACGACAGCGCGAGAACGGCGCCCGAGACCGCGGCACTCACGATCGAAGTCGTTCCGGAGTAGGCGCGGCGTTCGGTCTCGCCGCGAGCGCCGCGCGGCTCGTGCTCAGACGCCCGACGCGAAGGTCCTTGGCTCGGCGCTCTCGGCGGACGCGCCCAGCGCTTCCTCGATCACCGCCGCGAGCTCCGCCTTCTTCTCGGGCGGCGCGTCGCGGCCGTCGAGCACCTCCGACAGCACCCGCGCGTCGATGGGCGTCGCGACCCCGATCGACTCGAGCCGCGCCTTCAGCGCGCGCACCACGAACAAGCGCACGCGCCGGCGCATCGACTCGACATCGGTCAGATCCGGCGCGAGGCGCGCCGAAAGCGTCCAGTGGAAGTCCGTGCGGCCCTTCTCGGCGCCTTCCGCGGTGCAGATGAAGCAGCCTGACTTGAAGAGCTGGAACAGCGATCCGTTCACCTTGTGGTACGCCATCTCGTACCCCGCGCTCTCGCACAGATCCGTCGTGCCGTCGAGCAGCTTCTGGTGGTCGACATCGCGCCGCGCGCCGTCCTCGTCGACCGCCATGTCGTAGATCGCCTGCGTGATCGTCTCCCACTCGTGCAGCGGGATGATGTGCAGGTTCGGGCGGCGGAAGCGCAGCAGCTTGTGGTACACGGCCACGGAGTGCTCCGCGGGCGGCGAGAGCTCGACCGTCGCCAAGGTCGCGGCGCCGTTCGCGCTCCCGGCCAGCGCTTCGCCCGCCGCCAGCGCGGCGGCAGGCGGATTCAGCGGCGGCGACGGCGGATCGACGCCGGGCAAGCGCACTTCCCAGTCGCTCTGGCCCTCGGCGATGAGCACGCCCAAGCGCTCGGAGAACGTGCGCAGGAAATCGCCGGTGTTCTCGCAGTCGAAGCGCGTCGGATCGAAGGGTCGGCGCAAGTGGCGGCTGAGCAACGGCTTCACGGCCGCGAACGGCAGGCGCAGGCGCCGCGCGAGGATCGCGTGCAACGCGGCGCGCGTCTCGTCGAGGTTGGTCGTGGTGTCGCCTTCGATCTCGGACGCGACGATCAGGTCCTCGAAATACTCGAAGCGATCGCAGTAGCGCAGCAGCACGGTCTTGGTGTGCGCGCGCACGCCGATCACGACCACTTCGATGCCGCGGCGCTTGAGGTCGAGGATCAGCGGGATGAAGTCCGCGTCGCCGGTGACGAGGATGCACTGCTCGATGCGGTGGTTCTCGGCGACCAGCACGGAGGCGTCCATCGCCATGCGCATGTCGGCCGCGTTCTTGTTGCCGCCGCCGGGGAAGCGGAACACCTGCACGGGCTCGATCCCGCGCTCCATCAGAGCTTTGGGCGCCTTCTGGAGGAAGAAGTCCCAGCGGCCGAACTCGCTGGATTGACGCGCGGTGTTGTAGTTCGCGTAGGCGCGCCGCACGGTGACGCGCCGGTCGCCGGAGACCTCCATCACGAACTTCGAAAGCGCTTCGAGGTCCGCGGAGAGTTCCGTCGCGGCGTAGAGGCCGATGTTGTGTTCGCGTGCGAGGTAGAAGTTCTCTAGGTCGATGAGCAGGATCGAGCTGCCGGGAGCACCGGTGGAATAGCCGGCGCCGTGGAGGTGCTGGAAGTTCACTGTATTCAGCGGGAGAAAGAGCCAAAGTGCGAAGAGCCGCGCGCCCGCTGGCGAACAGGCGCCGACAAATGATGGCGCGCGCTCCGACGGACGATCCTAGCGCTTCGGCGGCGTTTCGGGGCGCTTGGGATCGGCGGCTTCGCCGCTCTTCGCGGGCGCTTGGGGCGCCGCCTCGTCTTCTTCGACGTCCGCGTAGCCGAGGTCGGCCAGCATGCGCAAGTGCTCCAGGGATTTCTCGCGCGCATCGGCGGCGCCGATCGGACGGATCGACTTGAGCACGCCGGCCAACTGCTTGCGCATGCGCGCCAACACGTCCGGATGCAGCTCGCCTACGTCGCGTGTTTCGTAGGGATCCTGGGAGAGCTCGTACAACCTCGCGACGCCGCCGATTTCCTGCACGAGCTTCCACGGCTGGTCGACGATCGAGAGCAGGCCGCGTTCGCGCGAGGAAAGGTCGTGATCGGGGTGCTCCTTGCGCGCCGAGATCAGCGGGCGTTCGAAGGGCTTCGTGTACTGGGTGATGCGCGCGCGCTTCGCAGCCGGGTCGAGAAGGCTTCGCGCGTGACCCACGCCTGCGCGCGGAGCGTCGATGCCCACGAGCTCGAGCAACGTCGGAAAAAGATCCATGCTCATCACGGGTCGCGGCTCGCGCCCTGGTGCGAAGCGCGCCGGATAGCGCACGATCAACGGCACGCGCACGAGCACCTGTGCGACCGAGTACTGGTGGTCGAGCAGGTGGTGCTCCGTCAGATGCTCGCCGTGGTCCGCCGTGAGCACGACGATCGTGTTCTCGAGCGCGCCGGCCGCCTCCAGCGAGCGCATGAGTTCGCCGAACAGCGCGTCCAGTTCGCGAATGCCCGCGTCGTAGCTGCGCGCCAGCAACTCGAGGTCACGCTCGGGCACGTCGACGAGGTTGAAGCAATAACCCCACGTCTCTTTCCAATCGATCTCGCTGTTGTAGGACGCCTCGACTTCCTCCGGAGTCATCACCGCCTCGCGATGCTCGCGAGCGGAGATCAGCGGACGATGGGCCTCCATGTAGTTCAGGAACGCGAAGTAGGGCCGCTTCTCGTCGCGCTTGCCCAGCCACTCGACGAGCCCCTCCTTCGCGAGCTCGCCGGCGGCCTTCAACACCCAGGCGGAGTTCGCTTCCCGCTCGCCGCGCCGGCGCTGTTCGGAGTCGGCGGGAAACGTCGCGAGCTTCGCGTCGTAGATCTCTCTCGCGCGCTCCTCCACGGCTTTGTCCCACGGGTGCTGCTGCACCTGGAAGCCCTGAGTCGCGTTCTCCGCGCTGGAGATGTGCGGATTCGCCGTCCAACTGAAGGTCCGGTAGCCGTCGGCCGACAGAAGCTCCGCAATCGTCACGAGCTTGTCGTCGAGCGTCTCCGCGCCATGCTCCGCACCATGCTCGCTCGGAAGCAACCCGGTGAACATCGAAGCGTGCGACGGAACGGTCCAACTGCCGGGCGAGATGCAGTCGTCGAACACGCGCGCGTCCTTCGCCCACGCATCCAAGTTCGGCGTCGTCGGCCGGTCGTAGCCGTACACGCCGAGGCGGTCGGCGCGCACCGTGTCCCACACGATCCACAGCACGTTCGGCCGCGGCGCCTCCGGCTTCGACGACTCGCCGCCGCACGCGCCGAGCGCCAGCGCCGTCGCGCCCGCGAGCGCCCCCATCACGATCTTCGAAGTCATCATCGGCTTTGCATGCGCGCCGTCGCGCGGCGCCCCCACCAACTTGCGAGCGTCGCGCCCGCGAGGACCATCACCATCGGCATCACCGGCAGACGAAAGCGCGTCAAACCGAACGTCGCCGCGTGCACGAACGTGTAGTAGTAGACGAGCAGCAGCACCATGCCGCCGAGCGCGGTGCGGCGATAGCGCCACAGCGCCGGGGCCGCAGCGGCCCACACGAACAGGTAGCTCAAGACGCAGCTCCAGCTCAGCGCGCGCGAGAGCCAGCGCGGAAGTTCGCCGTAGCCGTCGCGCTCGAGGTGCCGCATCACGAACGAGGTCGGGTTCCACAGGTCCACGACCTTGTACCAGGCGCGCCGCGCGGTCCAGACGGGATCGTCGAGCGCGAACTCGACCGCTGCCTCCTGCGCCGCGCGCATCACCTGCAGGTCGCTGGGCAGCTCCGTGTCGAAGCGCTCGCGCGCGACATCCGCCACCGCGCTGCCGCCCGCCTCGGACACCGGCGCGATCGAAAACACCTCGAAAGGCGGCTCAAAACGCACGTTCCAGTCGGAGCCGGCCGCGCGCCGCCGGTAGGCGCCGGGATTGTGGCCGCGCCAGAGATTGAACGGCCCGCTCGAATCGATGAGCACGAGACCGCCGTGCACTCGGTAGTTGCGCGCGGTCCACGGCGCGACGCACGCGGCCCACGCCACGGCCGCGACGAGGCAGAAGCGCAGCGCGGCGCGGTAGCGCGCGCGTTCGCGCCACACGAGCCACGCGCCGAGCAGCGGCAACAGGTAGAGCACGGACGACTTCACGTAGGCCGCCGCGGCGAAGAGCACGCCCGCGACGACGGCGCGCCCCATCGACAGCGCGCTCGTGCGCATCCACAGCCACAGCGCCGCCGTGAACAGGAAAACGAACAGCGTCTCGGTGAACACGAAGTGCGTGAAGGCCACGAACGTCGGATCGAGCGCGTACAGCCAACCGGCGCACAGACCTGCGGCGTGCGAGACCGCGTCGCGTCCGATCGCATACACGAACCACGCCGTCGCCGCGCCGAGAACCACTTGCGCGAGCTTGACCCAGAACAGGTCGCGGCCCGCGACCTTCATCACGAGCGCGACGAATGCCGGAAAACCCGGCGCCTGGTACGCACCGAGGTAGCGCGGCAGGCTGCGCAACTGACGCTCGCCCTTGTGCCGCACCCACGACTGGTACGAGCCCGTGTAACCCTTGCCGTCGAGCAGGTCCTCCGCGCGCTGCACGTAGGTGATCTGGTCGTTCCACGGCTCCGCGTCGCGCCCGAACCACAGCGCTCCGGCGCGCGCGCCGAACGCCGCCAGCACGAGCACCACCACCGCCCAGACTCCGGGCGTCCGCTGCTGCGCGGCCGGCGCGTCCACCGCGCTCAGGGCTCCTTGCGCGGCGCGTCTCCCGGCGCCTTCGGCTCGTCACCGTCCGGCTCGGACTTGGCGGGATCCTGCGTCTCGGCGGCGCCGAACTCCGAGCGCCCGTCGTCGCCGCCCAAGTAGCCGAGCTCGCGCAACTGCCGCAGGGTTTCAGGGTCCATCTCGCCCGCTTCCGCGGTTCCGAGCGCCGCGCCGCGCGCCGTCTGCCCGCGGATCAGCAACATCGTCATGCCGTGCACGCGCTCGGCGGTCTTCGTGTCGCGCTCGGCGAGGTTCTCGAGCTCGTGCGGATCCTTGCGCCGGTCGAACAGCTTGTCGCCGACCTCGGGTTCGTGGATGTACTTCCACTCGCGAGTCGTGAGCGCGTACATCTCGCCGGGGTCCTCGGCGAGTTCGCGGCCCGTGCGCTGCGCGAAGATCGGCCGCTCGACGAACGCGGGAGCGAGCACGTCCGTGCCCGTCGCGAGCTTCAGGAACTCGCGCCGCGACGGCGCCTCCCACGGCTCGAGCCGCGCGAGCACCGTCGGGAAGAGATCGACGAGCGACACAAGATGCCCCACGCGCGCGGGCGCAACCTTCGCGGCCGGTGGGAAGCGCATCACGAGCGGCACGTGCAACTGCTCGTCCCACACGAGGCCGTGGGCGGTCCAGTCATGTTGATTCAAGCCCTCGCCGTGATCGGCGGTGAGCACGAACACGCTGCGGTCGAGCTCGCCCGACTTGCGCAGACGGTCGACCAACACGCCCACTTGCGAGTCGGTGTAGCGCACCTCGCCGCAGTAATCGTTGATCGCCTTGCGCGTCTTCGTGGTCTTGCGCGAGTTCGAGCGCAGCGCTTCGTCGCCGATGTGGCGCTCCGCGAGCCACGCGTCCAGCTTCGGGTCGGGTTCGTCGCTGTGGAACAGCGTGTCGAAGGGCGCCGGCGCCTTGTGCTTCCAATGCGGATCGTAGAAGTGCACCCACAGGAAGTACGGCTCCTTCGGCTTGCTCTCGAGCCATCCGAGCACGTCGCCCATCGTCGCTTCGGCCTGGCGCTCGACGCCTTCGGGCTCGGTCCACACGTCGAAGCCCGCCGAGATGCCCGACTGCTTCTTGAGCGGCGCGGCGCTCACGAAGCCCGCCGTCGTGTAGCCCGCGTCCTTCGCGACCTGGGCGAAGGACACCATCCCTTCCTTCCAACCGAAGGCGTTGCCGCCGTGCATCAGGTTGGCGAGGATCCCGTGCTCGAGCGGGTAACGCGCCGTCAGCATCGAGGCGTGGCTCGGCAGCGTGGTCGCCATCACCGCATAAGCCTGGTCGAACACCACCGACTCCTTGGCGAGCGCGTCGATGTTCGGGCTGGTGTCGCGGAAGTAGCCGTAGCAGCCCAGGTGGTCGGCGCGCAGCGTGTCGATCGTCACGAGAACGATGTTCGGGCGCTCGACCCGCGGCTTCGGGGGCGCGTCGCCGCAGCTGGCGGCGCCCAGGGCCCAGACGGCGATCCAGGCCGCGGCGCGGGGGGCTGCGAGGTGCGGGCGAGAGGGGCTCGTGCGGTGCATCCGTGACTCGAAAAGGGGGGCGACAGGGGCCCAGGACAAGGCTCGAAGCGGGCTGAAAGGGCTCGGAAGGTCGCCGGCGCGCCCCCGCGCGGCCGGAACGGCCCGCACCGATGCCGCGGCGGGCCGCCAGGCGCGAACAAGTGGCGAAGTATATCCCGGTGCTCCGGCCCGCCGCCCGGCGCCGAGCGCGCGCGGGAGCGACCGGTATCGGCCGCGGAGCGAGCGGTCTCGGTCCGCGGCGACCGGAGCTCCCGCCGCGCAGGGCTTTCGGGGGCTTTCTTGATCTCCCGCGGTCACAGAGTGCGTGGAGATCCGTTGACCGTCGATTGGTGGACGCCGGTGCAACGTGCGCCGCACGAGCCGAGAGGGTGAGTCGACCAGGGGTGGCGAGCGCGAGGGCTCGTTCTCCCGGATTCGACCTACTCACATCGGCTTGGCGGCCTCTGCTCGGGTGTCCGAATTGACGCCCCACGGAATTGTGAAAGCATCTACCCCACGCACTGCACGTGTTCGGCGCACTCCCGCGCCCTTCGGCGTGCCCTCGCACCCCCCCCTATGAAAGCGCTGCCTGCGGAAGGCGCCCTTATGAATCCCATTCGTCGCAAGCGTTTCGCGATCCGAATGAGCGCACTCGCACTCTTCGTCGCGGCCCCCACATCGGTATTCGCCGCTCCCCAAGGAGCCTCCGTCTGCTCATACACCTACACGACGGACGCTGATTTCGACCTCGGCCTGCTCTTCAACGTCAACCACCAGAGCCCGAACAACGACCAGCTTCAGCTCAACATCGGCACCGCGTCGCTGCCCTTCGTCAATGTCGCGTGCTCGAACCGCGGCACGCTCGTGCGCATCGACGTGAACACCGGGGTGATCCTCGGCGAGTATTTCACCGCGCCGAACAACATGGGCCGCGATCCGTCGCGCACCACCGTCGACCAGCAGGGCAACGTGTGGGTTTCGAACCGCGCCGAAGGCGGCTTCCTCAACGGACAAGCGCGCGGTTCGGTCACGCGCGTCGGCCTGGTGATCGGCGGCACACGCGGCGACAAGGATCCGATCACCGGCGCGTTCACGCCGAATCCGAACGGCGAGTACCTCCAGGGGCCGTTCGCGTACTCGACCTGCACGGACCGCGACGGCGACGGCTTGATCCGCACGTCGCGCGGCCTCGGCAACGTCCTCGCCTGGTCGAACGCCGGAAGCGCCGACTCGGCGGGCGGCGTGAGCACGGCCGACGACGAGTGCATCATCAACTACACGCGCATCACCGGAGCGAACGCGCGCACGGTCGCAATCGACGCGAACAACGACGTGTGGACCGGCGGCCTGGGCGACCAGGACCACGAGAAGCTCGACGGCGTGACGGGCCAACCCGTCGCCGGCACGCAGTTCAATCTCGGCGCGGGCGGCTACGGCGGCCTCGTCGACGCGAACGGGATTCTGTGGTCCGCGCGCGGCGGCAGCGGCCTGTTGCGCTACGACCCGTCGACCGGCACCGGCGTCACGCTCGGCAACAGTTGCGGCGACTACGGCATCGGCATCGACCCGGCGACGGGCAACATCTGGCACACGTTCTTGAGCGGCGGCCTGATCGCGGTGCGCGATCCGGCCGGCGCGTGCTTGGGCACGTTCTCCTACGGCTCGGCCAACGCCCAGGGTTGCGCCGTCGACGCCAACGGCAGCGTGTGGGTCGCGCACGCGCTGTTCGGCGCGACGACGGTCGGCCACCTGCGCACGGACGGCACGTTCGTCGGCAACGTTCAGCTCTCCTTCGGCGGCACGAACGGCAACAGCCCGACGGGTGTGGCGGTCGACGCCAACGGCAAGGTGTGGGTCACCTGCTACAACACCCACCAGGCGATGCGCATCGACCCGACGGCCGGCGCGCTGGGCGGCGGCGGGTTCCCGATCGGCGCGGTCGACTTGATCGTCGACCTCGGGCCGAGCGCGTTCCCCTACAACTACTCGGACATGACCGGCTTCGTGAACGCCACGACGTCGCCGACGGGCACGTGGAACGTCGTTCAGGACAGCGGCGTGGTCGGACAGGACTGGGGCACGGTGAGCTGGACGAGCCAAGAGCCCGCCGGCACGAGCATCACGGTCGAAGCGCGCGCCGCGGACAGCACGGTCAATCTGCCCAGTGCGACGTTCGTCCCTGTGGGGAACGGTCAATCGCTGTGCGGCACGGGCCTCACCGGCCGCTACTTCGAGGTGCGCACGACGTTCACGCGCTCTCCCTCGACGCAGGTCTCGCCGGTGCTGTTCGACCTGACGGTCGACTGCTGCTCGGCGGCGACGCTCGACTGCCCGCCGGACTTCGTCGAGATCTGGAACGGCGGCATCCCCGCCGGCCAGGCCGACCCGTCGCGCACCGGCACGGCGACCTTCAGCACGAACTGCACCTCGGGCGGCGTGCTGACCTACTCCGACATCAGCATCGTGACCAACACGCCGCAGAACCCGCATGCTCCCGAGGCGATCATCACCCGCCGCTGGACGCTGACGGACGCTTGCGGAACGAACCTGAGCTGCGACCAGATCATCACGTTCTTGTCGCCCGCGGGCCTCACCGGCGCGCTCACGCTCGACGTCAACCCGGGCCAGTGCCCGAACGTCGTCGCGGTGAACGCTCCCGGCACGACGCGCATCACGCTCGTCGGCACCTGGGCGAACAGCCTCGCGAACAATGTCGACCGCACGAGCCTCGTGCTCGCACGCGTCGACGGCGCGGGCAACACGCTGCGCCTCAACAATCTGCCGCTGTCGTACCAGGACGTCACGCGGCCGTACTACGGCCCGGCGGGCGGCTGCAACACCTCGGGTCCCGAGGCGTACACCGACGCCAACATCAGCGTGCCGAATTGGATGCTCAAGCGCGCCTTCGGCCTGAGCTCGCTGCCGACGGGCACCGCGGTGCAAGTGCGTCTGACGGGCAACTTGAACGACGGAACTCCGATCGACGTGATCGACTTCATCACCGTCAACTAGCCCTTCATGACGCTGCGCGGCGCCGCCGCGCGAGAGGCTGAACCCTGACTGCCGCCGCTCGCGTAGCTTCGCTGCGAGTGCCAGGCCTTCCTCGCGGGTGCGAGGGGGGCCTGGCTTGCTTCTGGGCTGGCTCGCTTCTCGGCTCGCTCGTTCAGGCCCTGCCCTTGCGCGCGCGCTTGGCGGGTTTCGCGCGTTTCGCGCCGAGCTCGAGCGTCCACAGCTCGCGCGCGCCGGGCGGCGAACGGCGCTCGAAGCCGCGCGCTTCGAACATCGCGACGACCCCGGTCCAGGCGAAAGCCGCCGGAAGCTGCTGCGTCGGGTCCGCGGCGCGCACCGGGTAGCCCTCGAGCGCACGCGCCCCGTGCTCGCGCGCGTGGACGATCGCTGCATCGAGCAGCGCCGAAGCCACGCCTTTCCCGCGCTGCTTCGCGGGCATGTAGAAGCACACGACCGACCACGTGTCCGCGTCCCACTCCGAGCGCGCCGCACGCACTCGCTCGAGCCTCGGAAAGTCCGCGCGCGGTCCGAGAGCGCACCAGCCCACGGCTTGCTCGCCGTCGAACGCGAGCAGCGCATGCACTTCGCCGCCGCGCACCAACTCGCGCAACGCGCGCTTGTTCGGCTCGCCCTTCGAGTCCTCCCACAGCTTTCCGCCGCGCGGCAGCCGCGCCCACATGCACCAACAGCCGCCGCACGCCCCGTTCGCTCCGAACAGCGCCTCGACGCGCGCCCAATCCGATGGACGCACGACTTGAACGGTCAGGTGGTTCGACCCTTCCGCGGACTTCGCTCGAAGCGCTCGTTTCGCCACGCGCACCACTATCGCGACTCGAACTTTCTCTCGTCAACGCGCCGCGCGAGCTCGCACCGACCTCGCCGCGCCGCTCCGACTGCGCACACCGTTCGCGCGCCACGAGCGTTGGATCGAGAACTTGACGAGCGTGGGCGAGCGCGCGGCGCAGGGCGATCCCGAGTCGACCGAGGGGATCGGCGGCCACGTGCAGGCGCTTCAACTGGCCGCCACCGAAGCCGCGGCCGACATCGCGCGCATCTCGCAGACCATCGAGACCCTCGACACCGGCGCCTCCGAGATCTTCTCCGCGGTCGAGCAACAGGCCCTCGCGACCAAGGAGATCTCCGCCTCGATGCAGCGCGCCTCCCAACGCACCGAAGCCGTCGCGCAGAACGTCGAACACGTCTCCCACGCCGCCGGCCAGACCTCCTCGGCCATCGAGGAACTCACGCGCGCCTCGTCCGCGCTCCAAAAACACTCGGGCGACCTGCACACCGCAGCCAACGGCTTCCTCGAACACATCCGCGCGTGATCCGCCGCGCCGCGTCGAATTCGCGCCAGCGAGCCCGGCGCGGCGAGGCCGAGAACGCAGACGTTGAACTCGATCGCCAGCTCGCCCCTCGCTCCCCTCGCGTGAGCTCCCCCGTCCCGGCGCCGCTCGGGCTCGCACCGCCTCTCGCGCGCGCTCGCGTTCTCTCCGCCGCGCCGCCGCGCGCGCCCAGCCCGGTTTGACGCCCCAACGCCACGCGCTACGATGCCGCGCGGCAACTCCGCGGGCGTAGCTCAGTTGGTAGAGCGTCAGCTTCCCAAGCTGAGTTACTACCCCCCGGCCCTCGCGGTTTTGTCCGAGAAAACTAGCGGTTCCTGCGCAAACCGTCCGGTGGCCCCGTCGCCGGTCGCGGTAATGTCGCAGCCACGTGCGGCGCACCTGCCTCCGAGGTGATCCAACGCCGACGGTCTCCTTCCGTGCGGGCGTAGCTCAGTGGTAGAGCACAGCGTTCCCAACGCTGTTGTCGTGGGTTCGATCCCCATCGCCCGCTCCACCTAAGCGCCGGGAAGGAGCTGGGTTACGACGGCGAGCGCGCGGCCGTCGTGAGCGTCCATGCGCCGCGGTCCGTCGTGCTGGCGTTGGAGCTAGCAGGGTTGCGTCGGGGCTTCGTGGACGCGGTGGCACGTAGGATCGCGTGGAAGCTGATACTCCACCTCTGCGTTGTCAGCCCCAGCCGCGACGAGCCTCCGCCCGTGCGCCCCAGACCGAACTCCAGGCGATGCCCCAAGACACCCTTCGATCGCGCCGCGCTTCGTGATGACCATAGTCGCCTACATCGCCGTCATCGCGCTGGTCCAGTTCTGCCTGACGCTCGGAGTCCTTGTGGCGGGCTTCGCTGTGGCACTCCTGCTTGCATGGGCATCCACGTCGTTCCGCACGACCGTTGCAGGCTTCCTCGGTGGCGCGGCGGGCGTCGCCGTGGCAGTCGCCTTCGGGTACTGGGTGTTCCAACTGCTCGTGGGCGAGGACTCGTACGGTGCCGGGGTGCTTGCCGCCTCAACCGTGCCGCTCCTCGTGCCGATCTCGAACGACGTCCGTCGCTTCCTGCTGGTGCGCGACGCTCGTAAGCAAATGCTCGACCAGCTCGGCGACTCAAATGATTCAGCCACCCTTGATCGGCTACGCGACGTTTCCTCTACGGCGCACGGAAGCGCAGTCGTCGGGGAGGTGACCGGACTCGTGCTTGCGATCGGTTGGTTCATGGTGCGCACCTAGCAGCGCTCGACTCGCGGCGTAGGTTGCGCAGTGCCCCGCCGCCCACGCCGCGATCTGTCGCGCCCGGTTCGCCCGCGCGCCGCGCCGCTCCCCCGCCGCCGTGCGCGCGCCTGAGCGCCGCGTTCCGCAGCGAGGTCCAGGCCGTCCAGCGGACTACATCCGACGCGACTCGTGCTGCAAATTAGGTAGGAACGCTTCTACGCACGGAAGTCGTGGGATGAGTCCAGGGTTACGTGATCGGTGGTTCGGCGCGGAAGGTTATCGGAAAGGGTTGCGAGGCATCGCAATTCAACTTGGGTACTTGGATCTGGCGCTGAACAGATAGGAGTACGCCCCTGTGTCTGCGGGCTTGCTGGATCCGAGCCCGAGCAGGCCGCCGCCTCCGGCTAACAAACCGCCGAGAAGGTCGCCGTTCAGCACCGTCCACCCCGCGCCCACCATCGTGAGCGCGAACGACGCCGGTTGCTTCCAAGCCTGTCGGGAGAGCTTGAGCAGATCGTACGCGCCCGACTTCAACTCCTCTTGCCGCTCCTGAAATGCGAGGGCCTGAACTTCTGGCGGCATCGTGCTGAGTTCGTGCACGAAGAGGCGGACGGATCTCAGGTACTTCCGGTGCTGTTCGAGATGCTCCCGCCGGAACGCGAGCACCTCATCCAGAGGAATGGCACCTACATCGACGCCGACGGTGTTCAAGTCGAACGCGACCACGCGACCGGTCGAAGCAGACTGCGGCAACGAGAGTAGTTCGCGTAGGGCATTGACGAGAGCGGGCTGATCGGTGGCCGGAGCGAGATCAAAGCCGAGGGTTCGACCTGGCTCACGGAGTATCTGCGCGAGAAGCACGAGCACGAGCGAACGAACCATCGGGTGCATCGGGATCGACTTGCCGTCCGCCGACTTCCCCGCCAAGCCCCGTCGAATCAACTCATCTCGGATCATAGCGGCCAGCCCTTCGTCGCCGTAACCCCCGAGGCGTGAGTAGGACAGTTCCGCGAATTCAGAGCCGTCCTTGGCCAAGGAGTCCAGCGCCCCCGAGACGAGAATGTCCACCATCGCCTCTGCGAGTCGACTCGTTGCGGCCTTGTCCACCAACTTCTCGGGCTCGAATATGTGGAGGAGTCGATGCTCGCGCAACCCGACGACGATAGCCGGATCGCTCATCTCGATGCTATCCTTCATGTAGTCGGGCACGAGTAGGCCCACTCCGTCGAAGAACAGGATCAAGTTCTTGATCCAGTCTCCGTTCATCCAGAACGGGTTGGGGTAGTAAAACGCGATCTCCGGAAGGTGCGGCGGGGTGATCTGCGGGCTAGCCATGTGTAGGACCGGCGCGTGAGGTTGTGCCGGGCTTTGGGGACGCTCGCTCTAGGCCCAGTAGCGGTCGCCCGCCAGACTACGGCCTTCCGGGGTCCCTCGGACACCCGGGTTCAGGTGGAAGCGAAGTGAATTCTGCAAAGGGGAAGGGAACTGGGGATGGGTTCTCACTTCCCCAGCGTCGGTTCCTAACGGACAGGTCGCAGGTTCACATCCCGCCGGGCGCACCACTACGAGGCGTGGGCTCGGACCGCGTTCCATGAATCTTTCGCGTCCTTGAGGTCGGCCTCCGAGACGAGAAGGTACTTCCAGGTGACGGACACGTTGTCCGCCGCATTCACGTGGCCCGCCCACCGTCGGGCCGCCTCGCGCTTGCCCTTCACATCGGCCGACGCCATGTCGCGGTCAGCCTTGACCTCGACGACCCAGTGCGTGCCATCGGTCTCGACGGCGATGAAGTCCGGGTGGTACTCGCGACCATCCCGCCAAAGGATCGGCAAGTCGCCGGGGTGAAGGCGGGTCCAGAAGTGGATCTCAGCCGCTCCGTCCAACAGGTTCGCCATGTCCCGCTCGGGCGTCGAGTCGAACCACTCGGCGGCGTACACCGACTTTGCCCACCCTCGGTAGCCCTTCTTCTTGTCGAATGGACCTCGCCGATCGTCTGTGAACTCACGCGCGGCGGAGCGCTCCTTCGTCAAGGGAACGATCTCCGCCACCTCTTCCATCTTGGGAGGAGTTGCGAAGCGCCGAGCCTCTTCGGTCACGAGCCGAACAAGTCGCGCGCTTGCTTTGTCGCCGAAGGCTGAGAGCACCTTCTCCGCGTCCGACCCGAGCCCCCCGATGAATGCATCGAGGATCGGCCCAAGTGCACGCTGTTCGTGGGCGTAGTCACGAGAAGGAACGATGTCCGAACTCAGGACTGCATCCGCGAGCTTCTCTCGGCTCGCCTTGAGAGGGAACAGCTGCGCGGCCGACTCCACCTTGTCCTCGGCGGGCGCGCGCACAAGCTCGGTTCGACGCAAGCCATCCTGTTCTTTGATGACGCGCGCGGACACGCGCGTTCTTCGCAACTCTCCATCGGGATCGGCGGCAATCCGCCGCCCTAAGGCCAAGAACTCGCCATAGTCGGTAACGTCGGCCAGGGAGAACTCGGCCTTCACCGATGTCATGCGCAATCGAGGAACGCCGATCTCCGGAAACCCGGAGCGCGGATGGAAGGTCTGGATGGGCCACTGCGGATCCGCTTGCGCTTTTCGCCTGTCGGCATCGACAATGCGAAGGCCCCCGATAGTCGTCTCATCCGGGGTCCCGTGAACTTCGTCGGCACTCCACGTATCCACGCCCACATCGCTTGTCTCGCGCTCGACGACGGGTTTTCCTTCTGCGTCGCGCTTGACCACCGCTCGCGTCCTGTGATCGATGAACGCCTCTTGCAGCACGTCCTTCTTCTTGAGGAGTAGCTCGTACCGCTCGTGAGCCAGCACCTCCAGAGTGTCGAGCATCTCAACGCCAGTGTACTTACCCCAGGGTAGCCGCATGCCACGCCCGAGCGTTTGCTCCGTCAGGATGCTCGACACCGACGCGCGAAGAGACGCGATGACGTAGACGCTCTTGACGTCCCAGCCCTCCTTGAGCATTCCGACCGCGATGATGATCCGAACAGGTGAGCCCGGGTCCTCAACTTGCCCAAGGGCTTCAAGCGCCTCCTCGTTCGACTTCGAGTTGACGGTCAAGACCGACTCGGACCAAGACCCGCCGTCGAACGCCTTGGAGCAAATGATGTCCTGGATCTCCTTCGCCTCTTCGATGCTCTGGGCGACGACGAGCATCATTGGTGAGACAGGCGCGCTTCCTGCCTCCAAGCAGTAGCGCTCCACCGCAGCGGCCTTCGCTCGAAGCAGTGTCACGCCGTCGAGGAGTTTGGTCGCAACGTCCTCTCGGTTGTCTTTCCGACCGACGATGACGGGCGTCTTGACGAAGTGATCGGCGATTGCGGCCGCAAGCGGGTACCGGAAGACGACGCTGTCTTCCGGCGTCCGTGGATGAGGAGTCGCGGTGAGGCCGATGAGAGCCCAAGGAGCAAGATCCCGAACCGCATCCGAGAAGGCGTCACCGTAATAGCAGTGGTGCTCGTCAGCGAGGACGACGAGGTCATCGCAGGCCTTCAAGTGTTCGTAGAAGCCTCCGCCGAGACCCTCTTGAAACTCGTGCGTCTTCCGGTCCGCCTTCGCAGTCGGCTTGAGCAGGGATTGCACCGTGAAGATGTAGAGCTTGACCCGGGACTCATCCTCCATCGCGGCGCGCGTGGTGGGCGAAGCGAAGTTCTCGGCCGTGATGACGAGAGGCTCTACCTCCATGCCGGGAAGAAGGGACTTCGCGTGCCCGACGGTGAAGTTGCTAATGGTCTTCGCGAGGATAGTTCTGCCCGGTGTCACAATCGCGAAGTTCCGAACCGCGCGACCTTCCGCGAGGTACTCGATCAGGCCCGCGATGACATAGGTCTTGCCCATGCCCGTCGCGGAATCCACGACAGCCTCGAACGGGGTCGCGGATCCCGCAATGTCGTAGTGGTTCGCAAGCTCGATCACGACCGAGCGTACAGCCTCTTCGTTGGGCTCGCGGAGGTCGAGCCGAGATGAGACAGCATCAAGCAGCTCCTCGTCGGCTGACATTACAGCGCCTCCTCATCCATCGCGCGGAGCGCTTCATCCCAGGCGAGCGTTCCGTTCAGCTGCGTCTTTCGCTTCCTGCGATACTCCTCAAGGATCGAAGCTGGCACCTTGCGCATCGTCGAGCCCTTGCGGAGGTCCTTTAGCACTGCACGTGACGCCGGATCGACACTCGTTCCGCAGATGACCAGTCGCTCGCGCTCGGGGAGCGCTCCGACCAGCACCCTTACCACGTCCTCGTTGACTAGACCGTCCACTACGGCGAGCCGTACACGTCCCTTTGTGCCGGCAAAAGGCGGGTCGTTATGATGTTCGAAACCTAGTTGCGCCGCAGCGGCTTCGGCCAGCTTTCCGTTCGTCGCCCACTTGGCGAGGACGATGCGTCCGCCCACGTCCTCGAACATCGACGGAGCTACGTCCAGGATTCGGAATCCACCGCCGCCGCTCCAACCAAACGCCTCGGTTATGCCTCCCGGATCGCTTCCCGCGATCACCTTTGAAAGCCTAGGCAGGGCATACTTCGCAATGGTCTCTGGAGACCGTTCAATGCCGACCCAGCGGCGTCCTGTCTTCGTGGCTACCGCCGCCGTAGTACCGGAGCCAAGAAAGCAGTCCAGAACGATGTCACCGGGATTAGTCGAGATGTGAATAATCCGCTCAAGCAACTGTTCCGGCTTCGGCGTCGCAAATGGCGCTTCGTGAGGAAGTAACTTGCGGAGGTGGTCGCGTTTTGCCGATTGGTTTGAACCCACTTCTGTAGTCGGCCACCACGTTCGCGGAACCACGCCATCTTGAACGTCGGTCACGTATCTCTTGATGACGGGGAGGCTGTCACCGTTCCGCCCAAACCAAACGCGTCCTTCCGCTCTGGCAGTTTTCAAGTTGGCGGGAGAGAAGCGCCAGTAGTTGCCCGAAGGAGGTGTGACCACGCGTCCCGAAGGGAGCGTCACCTTGAAGCGCGCGTTCTCCGATCCGCTCTTGGCCGTTCCATTATCGCCTTGCAGCCACGGGCCACGCGGATCATTGTCGGGATTCTGGTACCTGCCGATCTGTGCGTCAGATCGAGGCAAGAGGTTCCGAGCCTTCTTCCACTGGGCAACGTCCCGTGCGTAGACGAGCAGGTAATCGTGCGCGGTGGAGATCGCCGCGTCGTTCCTTCGTCCAGCGTCTTTCTCCCAGATGACCGTCGCCACAAAGTTAGCGGGACCGAAGACCTCATCCATGACGCACCGTGCGCGGTGAACTTCGACGTCATCGAGATGAAGCCAGACGGAGCCGATCGAGGAGAGGAGCTTTCGTGTCTGCTCAAGTCGGTCCCTAAGCATCGTCAACCAGACGGAATGCTCTAGGCCGTCGTCGTACTGCGCGAACGCTTGACCAGTGTTGAACGGCGGGTCGATGTAAACGAGTCGAACCTTCTCCGCGTACTCGTTCGCGAACTCCGGCAATTCAAGGAGGCTCGTGAGCGCGCACAGCGCATCGCCCCGGATCAGGAGGTTGTCCTTCGCACGGCTGCTCCGCGTGTCGCCTACTTTCGCCGCGTCATGAAGGAGGCGGACCTCAGACACGCGGTAGTCGGCGGGGTCAACCCACTCGTACGAGCCCTGCTCGTGGGCCAGGAGCCGTCGGTGCTTGTTCGTCCACGTGAGTTCGAGCCGACCTTGGTGGGCACTCACGCGGCTCGCTTCAAGGCCGGGCTGAGGGCCGGAGCTTTGAGTCTTGGGCGAGCGCATGCAGGAGAGTATGAGACGCCTAGCGAGCGAGCAAGCTCGACTAGAGGCGCAGATTCCGTCTCCATCAAGCCCCGGCTCTGGCGTCGCAAGTCCCAGCGCGGCCAGGATTTGCGTCGAGCCCGGCTCGGTCGGGTCCGGCAGACGGAACGCGTGACCTCGCGAGCAGCCCTCGACTGGTCCGTGCTGCGACCGGCAGGCGACCGGCTGCCCAGGGTCGAAACAGCTTCCTGGCGCGGCCGGGACGCGCAGGGAGCGCCTGCGAGGGGCATCGTTCTGGTGCCCGCAAGCGCCGGACGGCGGGGTGGATCGCGGCCCAGGTCAACGCCCGCGCTTCGCCCCGAACCAGTCGAGCGACTCCCCGCACGTGGCGGCCCAGTCCGCCCAGCTCCACGATGTCAACGCGGCGCTCGCCCAGCTCACACTTCGAGTCCCACGTCTGCGGCAGACGGAGGCGCGCGGCGAACTCGTCTTGGGTCGGCCCAGCGGGTGCATCAGGGCTCGCGAGGCGCTGAAAAGGAAGGCGCGGCGTGCTTGGGTTGTGCTTGATGCGGCGGCGGGCCTACCCCCACCACGCCTACCCACCCACCGCCTCGACCGCCCCGCGCAGCTCCTCGACCGCGACGTGCGTGTAGACCTTGCTCGTGAGCCGCACGTCCGAGTGTCCGAGCAACGCCTGCGCGTGCACGATCGGTACGCCCGCGCGTGCCCATCGCGTGGCGGCGGCGTGGCGCAGCGCATGCAGGTCGAGCTTCTGCCCGGCGGCGTCGAGTCGCTCGATGCCCGCCCGTTCGAGCGCGCGGTACAGGATGCGCGCGACGTTGTTCGTGCCCTTGCTCC
>CALFYL010000093.1 GCA_937952135.1 uncultured Planctomycetia bacterium | reverse complement strand
CGCTCACGCTGCGCCGCCACTTCATCAACGACAACCCGGACAACCCGATGCTGCCTCAGCCGGCTCGTCCGCCGTACCGCCCGCAGCCGCCGCAGGTCGAGTTCGAAGTCAAGAACCCCTGACCCGAGCTCGGGTCCGTGGCGCGCTTCGCAGGTCGGAGGCGCCGCGCCCGCAGCACCGAGATCCAGAGCCGGTTCTCAGGACCAGCCGAGCAAGCTCGAGACCTCGCCAGCCACGCTGGCGGGGTCTTTTCCTTTTCCGGGCGTCCCGTCGCCCGGCGCCGCGGTCCACTGCACCGCCTCGAACTTGCGCAACCACGTGCGCTGCTTGCGCGCGAACTGCCTCGTGCGGAGCACGATCCGCGCCTCGCATTCGGCGCGCGAGATCCGGCCGTCGGCGAATTCGAGCACGTCGCCGTAGCCCAGCGCCTGCGACGCCGTCGGTCCGAACCCGCAACCCGCGCGCACCGCCAGCGCTTCCTCGACCCAACCCGCCTCGAGCATGCGCGCCGCCCGGCGTGCGATCCGCGCGTCGAGCTCCGCGGTTTCCAGGGCGAGCCCGACGAGCCTCGCCGGTTGCGCGCGCGCCGCCTCCGCGCCGTGCCAGCCCCACTCGGTCTGCCACTCGCTCAGGGGCTTGCCCGTTTGCGCGAACACCTCGAGCGCGCGGACGACACGCTTGCGGTCGTTGCGGTGGATGCGCGCTGCGAGCCGCGGGTCGACGCGCTCGAGCTCGGCGTGCAAGCGCTCGGCGCCTTCGTTCTCGTAGCGCGCCTCGAGCTGCGCGCGCACGGCCGGGTCGACGTCCGGACCTTCGAACAGGCCTTGCACGAGCGCTTTGAGATAGAACGACGTGCCGCCGACGAACAACGCGCGCCGGCCGCGCCCCGCGATGCGCGCGAGCGCGCTCCGCGCCTCGGCGAGGTAGTCGTTGACGGAGAAGGGCTCGCTGGGCGCCACCAGGTCCAGCGCGTGGTGCGGGACGCGCGCGCGTTCGCTCGCGTCGGGCTTGGCGACTCCGATGTCGAGCCCGCGGTAGACGAGCATCGAATCCATCGAGATCAGCTCGGCCCCCGCGCGCTCGGCGACCTCGAGCGCCACCGCGGTCTTGCCGCTGGCGGTCGGGCCGACGAGAAATTGGAGCGGCTCATCCATGGCGAGTCCCAAGAGCGTATCCGAGGCGCTCCGGCGCCCGTTCGCGCGCGAGCGCCTTCCTCAACCGACTCGTGACACGAAGCGCCGCGCGCTCCGTGCTAGCTTTCTGCGCATGAGGAACCCGACGTCTCGAAGCGCTGCGCGAGCGCCCGCCACCGTGTTCGGCGCCTTCACCGCCGCGCTCGGCATCCTGTTCGGCAGCTTCGCTGCGCCGCAACTTCTCGCCGCGGCGGGTGCGCGTGCACCTCAGGATCCCGCGCCGGCGCCGGCGGAGCGCAAGGACGCGCCGCCCGTTGTCCCGCAGGCGCCCGCACCCCAGGAACTCGTGCCCCAGGAACTCGTGCCCGGCGCGATGCCGGCCGACGCCGCTCCGCAGGCGGTCGCGATGTGGAAGGCCGTGAGCACGAAGATCTCGCCCGCGCCGACCGGTGAGCGAGTGACGGCCTTCGATCTGGGTTTCGAAGCGCGCGTGTGGCAGCCGAACGGCGAGGGCGAGAAGACGCTCAAGAACGCACAACTGCGCTTCCTCGCGCCGAACTTCGTCGACTCCTCGCTCGAGAGCGGCCGGCGGCGCATGCGCGGCCCGCGCGGCGATTGGATCGTCGACTCCAAGGGCCAGGCGCAGCGCCTGCAGGGCCTCGAGCTCGCGCAAGACCGCCGCGAGCTCGACCAAATCGTGCACGTCGCGCGCACCTTCGCGAACCTCGTCAACGTGCGCAGCCTGCGCCTGCGCAAGCTCGAGCTGATCGCGGTCCCGCCCTTCAAGCTCCCCGAGTCGGTCGCCGAACGCGCCGCGGGCAAGACCTGGCTGTCGATCGTGAGCCCCGACTTCGCGCTGGCGCGCCACGACGGAACGGCGAGCGAGCGCGACGTGCGCGTGTGGATCGCCGTCGACGGCGCGACGAGCTTGCCGATGCTCGCGGTGGTCGCCGAGGACGATCGCGGGACGCTGGTTCCCGAGTCCGCGCTGCTGCTCGAGCTCGTGAATTGGACCGTCCTCGACGGCCTGCAGGCGCCGAAGAGCGTGCGCACGTTCCCGCCCGAGACCGTGAACGGCGCGTGGCGCTTCCAGGAGCGCCAGAACCTCCAACTTTGGCTCTCGAAGGGAACGCTCCGCGCGAAGCTCGCGCCCGCGGATTTCGAACCGCCGCGCAAGTGAACGCGGGGCGAGGCCCGAGGACGCAACGGCTCTGCGGAGCTCCTAGGGAAGCACGGCGAACACGCGCGCGGGAACCGTGGCGCCGCCGCGCACCTTGAGCGGCGCCGCGAGGATCGTCGCGCCGCGCGGCGGAAGCGCGGCGAGGCCCGCGAGGTTGCCGAGCACCGGAATGTTCGCGGCCGCGAGCACGCGCGAGGCGCCTTGATCCGTGCCGAAGCCGCCGTCGATGTCGGGCGCGTCGATGCCGACGAGCTCCACGCGCCGCGCGGCGAATTCGCGGGCGAGCGCGGGCTCGATCCCGGGGTGGTGCGGGCGGTCGTCCTGGCCGAGGCCGAAGTAGCGCTCGCGCGTCGACCAGCGCCCGTCCCAGCCGGTGCGCACGAGCATCGCCGAACCCGGCGGCACGCGTCCGTGCGAACGTTCGTGGCGGCGCAGGTCCTCGACCGTCGCGAGGTAGTCGCGGTCCTTGTCGCAGGCGCGCGTGACGTCCATCACTCGGATCGAGGCGATCCACTGCGCGGGCGTGAGCTCGTCGACGGCGCGGCGGCCCTCGGCGAAGGCCAGCGGCGCCTGCAGGTAGGCGCCGCCGCGGCCGGGGCTGTCGATCCTCGCGGTCACGCTCCAGCGCTCGCCCGGAGGCGCCTGCGTCTTCTCGTAGGCGAAGGGCGCCACGAGCTGCGGCACCGGCGCTTTCGCGTCGAGGTTGTGCGTGAGGTCGACGAGGCGCGACTCGTCGAGGCTCGGCGCCGACACGCAGGCGCCGGCCAGACCGAGGGCGATGCACGCGAGGCCCACTTCGGCGATTCGATGTCTGCTCACGGGTTCCTCCTCTTCAAATCTTCAAGGGCTCGCTACGGTACGCACCCGCGCGCCGTCCGCGAACGGCGCGGAATCCCAGGACCGCCCACGAAGGACTTCCCTCGAAGGTTCTCCCATGTCCGAGCACCTACCCGTCGCGCGGCTCGACCAGCTGATCCCCGGCCAGGGCCTCGCGGTCGAAGCCGGCCGCACCTCGGTCGCGTTGTTCCTGGTCGACGGCGAGGTGCACGCGCTCGACGACATGTGTCCGCACTCGGGGGGCCCGTTGTCCGAGGGCCAGGTCGAGGACGGATGCGTGATGTGTCCCTGGCACGGCGCGCGCTTCGAACTCGCGAGCGGTCGAAGCGTCGGCGAGTTCCTGTGCCGCGACGTGCGCCGCCACGAGGTTCGCGTGGTCGACGGCGCGGTCGAGGTCGCCGTCGCAGCGCCGCGGACGACGCGCGCCTAGGGCGCCGCCGCTAGCCAGCCTCGGAGCGCAGCGCGCCCGCAGCGCGGCTCAGCGGATGTTCGCGCCGACATAGACCTGCCGCGGGCGGCCGATCTTGAAGTCGGGGTCGCGGCGCATCTCGAGCCACTGCGCGATCCAGCCCGGCAGGCGGCCGAGCGCGAACATCACCGTGAACATGTTCGTGGGGATGCCCATCG
>CALFYL010000092.1 GCA_937952135.1 uncultured Planctomycetia bacterium | reverse complement strand
TCCTCGGCCCGCACATCCTCGCCGAGGCCGTCGATGTCCTTCGAGCCGCTTGAGTATGTGCGGCACATCGTGGCCGAGCTGGACTTCCTAGTGGAGCGAGGCGCTGCGATGACCGAGGACCAGTTCCTCGCAGATCCCACGCTGCAACGTGCTTTCGAGCGCAGCATCGAGATCATCGGCGAGGCCACGAAGCAGTTGCCCGATGACTTCCGCGCGGCGCATCCCGATGTCGAGTGGCGCGCAATGGCCGGCATGCGCGACCGTCTGATCCACGGCTACTTCAGTACGGATCACCACCTCGTCTGGGACGTCGTGGCGAACAAAGTTCCACCGCTACGCGAGAAGCTGCGCCGATTGCTTCGTCCGTAGAACGCCAGTCTTCGACTCGCCGGCGGTCCGCGCCGTTCCGCGTTGTGCTCCGCCGCTAACTCTCGATTGGGAGCGGCAGCGCCAGGCTCGCCGCTTCACGGTTTGTGTAGGCGGACTCCGCGCGGCGGTTCCGGCGCGACGCCGAACCGCGGTCGGTAGAGCGTGGCACCGTACTGCGCAGGTAGATTGTCTTGCGCGATTCCATGATCGCACTCCTAGTAGCGAGACGCGGAGCCGCTCCCATCTGACTGCTGTTCGGGCAGATGAAGAATGCGAGCTCGTTCGGCATCGATGAACTGGATACGCTCAGCCGCACGATACGCACGCTCAAGCAGTTCCTTGTTTGGTGTTGCCGCACCCTCTTCAGTTTCTGCAGGCAGCTCAACTCGAATTTCGAAATTGAACCCGCGATCAAGTCGATTGGCGATACCGTTGAGCACGTCCTTCAGAAGGGTTCGCAGTTCGTTCCGGCGACCGCTTGGGTCTGCCGCTTGAAACTCATTGAGCAACTCAGTCAACAGTTCGTCGATACCACGCTCCATCTCGGTGTCCGCGTGCCGATCAACATCTCTCAGAGCCTCTTCGGGGACATTCCGACTCGTCATTCCCTCCCTCAGCTTCTTGATTTCCAAGACGTTCTTATAGAGACCGAGGATTCTATCGATCGCTGCACCCACCGCGGCCGCCACCGCCGCCCCCACAGAAATGTAAACCTCCAGTTCGCTTGATGAGACGGCGGCGATTCGAGTATCGCTGGATTCGACTCCAACAAGTTCCGAGAGACAATCTGTCAAACGACCCAGGTACTTGACCTCACTCGCAAAGTCTGCTAGCCGATGATTCACTGCAACCCTGGGAATGGTCACGGCGATCTCGCACCTATCAGCCTCCATGGATATCGGGTGGAGGCCCAGCCGACGCAAGCCGTTCAGAGTGCTCGTTACAGCGCTGGTAAGGCTGGCCAGCTCTGTGTTGATGGCTTTCAGCTGCTCTAGTGCGAGGGCGGGAGTCACGGAACTACCGGAGGTCGCGGCCTGGACTCTGCTGGCTAGTTTCTGCCCGATGACACTGTCAACACCCAGAGCAGCCAATAGCCGTCGGTCCGCTGGCGCAATTGGTTCCGTCTCGATGGATTCAATGCGCCGCGCTAGTTCTTTCAGTGCGGCCGCCAATCGATTCTGTTGTGCTCCGTTATCTTGCGGCCGCTGGATTATGCGTTGTAGCGCATCGATCATCGTGTCCAGCTGAGACTGGGCTTCGGTGCGTGCAATCAACTCATTGGCCAGGGTACATGCGTGCAAGAGTCTGTCTGTGTTCATGGCGAAACGGGTGGGAGGAAGTGTGCTGCAGATTCCAGTTGATGCTGATTCACCGCTCACTGGCGGCAGTGTGCTTCAACACTCGTCACAACATTGAACTCGAGTACATGGGCTGGAGACAATCTCCTGAACCGAGCGGGGTACCAACATTGACCGCTGACAACTGTTCTATTACGGCCTATTCAGCACTGACTAAACCCACACCCGTGGCACTTCACACAGCCCTCCTGGAAGGCCAGCTCTCCATCGCACTGCGGGCAGTGGATCT
>CALFYL010000091.1 GCA_937952135.1 uncultured Planctomycetia bacterium | reverse complement strand
CCGCCATCCGGGCGCGGAACCGGCGGTTGCGGCCAACGGCCTCGCGAACCACCACGCGTGGCTTCGCAGCTAAAGCTGCTCAGGGGTCCCCTCGGAACGACGCCAAAGCGTCGTTCCGTCCTCGCGCGCGCAGCGCGCCTTCCGCCCCCTACTTGTCCAAGGGGAAGATCGCGGAGAGCGAGAGGTCGATCGACTTCGGGTCGAGCGCGACGGTCAGCAGCGCGCCGCTGCAGGCTTCGAGGTAGGTGATCTGGCGCTCCATCGCGGCCTTCATCGCCGGCACCTGTTCGCGCAGCAGGCGGCTCTCGATCTCCAGCAGCTTCGGGCCCACGATCGCGTCGAGCTGCGCTTGCGTCGCCTGATCGAGCTGCCCGCGCACCTTGCCCGGGAAGTTCTCGCGCAGCGCCTGGTCCTCGGCCAGCGCTCGCTCGCGGTCCCAGTTGATGCGCGACTTCACTTCGTCGAGCGCGTTCTGTTCCGCGACGCGGCGCATCATCGGCGCCATCGAGCGCGGATCGAACCACGCGAAGAGGTTCGACGACGCGCGCGCCTCCGAGACCACCTGGAGGAAGTCGGGGCGCTCCGACAGCCGCCGCACCTGCTCGTCCCGACTGAAGCGCCGCAGGACGTCGGCGAGCATCGCGTAGGTGTTCGACAGGAAGTACATGTCGCCGTTGCGCGACACGGCCACGTGTCCGGTGCCGTCGATGGTCGGCGCCCAGAACTCCCACACTTCGTTGCCGCCCTTGAGCGTGTTCGTGAACACCGCGCGCTGTCCGGTGCGGCCACGCAGGCCGAAGCGCGCCTGGTTGTCGCTGACGAGCTGCTGCAACTGCTGGATGCGCCGGTGCGCCTTGTCGGTGTTCTCGGTCCACAGCACGACCGTGATCGCCGGCACCGTCACTCCGTTGTTCGGCGGATCCTTCTCGGCGTTGTAGGGGTAGTCGTTGTCGCGCAGGATCAGACCGATGCGGCCCTTGAACAGCGCCTCGAGCTCGTCGATCAGCGCCGGAGTCCCGGTGAACTGCCCCGTGCTGCGAAGCGTGTCGTCGAGCAACTGGCGCGTCGCCGGATCGAGCGCCTGGTAGACCTCGCTCAAGAGCTCGCCCAGATCGGTCTCGAAGTGCGCGCACAGGTGTGCGTCGGCCGGCGTGATGAAGCCGAGATCGCGCGTGATGTGCGCCGAATCGCGGCCGCGGATGCGGTACAGGCTCTTCTGCACCGGGGTCATGACCTCGCCCGACAGGTCGGCGTGCGCGTGAAGCACGAAGCCCGAATCGAAGCCGAGCACGCCGTTCAGCGTTCGAACCGATCCGAGCTGGAACAGCCGCGCCGCGAGCCGCGGACCGAGGTCGTAGGAGTCCGCCTGGGGCCAGCGGCCGCTCAGCCCGAGCTTCTCCATCGCCACGCGCCAGTCGACGCTGAATTCGAGGTCGTTCCCCTCGATCGTGTGGCGCTGGTTGTGGATGTAGTCGTTGTAGCGCGCGCTCAAGCCGAAGGATTCCTGGCCGCCGCGCGCGTTCAACTCGAGCGCCTTCGCGACGAGATCGCGCGACGTGCCGACGATCACCACATCCGCGACGCGAGCGACGTGCAAAGGGCGCGCGAGCTGGCCGCCGGAGAGCGAAACGACCGCGCCGGATTCCTCCGCGAGGATGCCCTGCTTGTCGAGTCCGAGCAGCGCGGGGTACTGCAGCGCGGACGCGCCGAACTTCCCGATCCAATTCGCGCGCGCGTACACGGCCCAGTCCGCGCTCTCGAGCGTCGCGCCGCGGAAATAGCCCGCGACGGCGATGTCGCGCGCCGCGACCGCGGCGAACGGGTCGATCGGCAGCTTCTTCAGCTCCGCGCGCAGGCGGTCGAGGTGCTCCTCGAAGCCGTACTCGCTCTGCAGCTCCGCGTACTCCGGCGAGGTGACCCAGGTCTGCCAGGCGACGGTCTTCTCGAGCTCGCCCTGGACCGCGAGCCGCGGCGGTTCGGCGAAGTCCGCGCGCAAGCGCGCCTTGGCGGCGAAGAAATCGATGTCGCGGGGCGCGAGCGTCGAGATGTCGGCCGGGTAGTCGCTCTCGGTCGGGCTGAAGAAGAAGGTCGAGAAGGCGAAGTAGCCGGCGAAGGCGAGCACGCCCAGGACGATCAGGGTGATGCGGAGAAAGCGGGAGCGGATCGCCATGGACGGAGGGGCGGGAGCGGGCGGTGTCGGGCCGGCGAGTTGGGCCAGCGAGTCGGACGGGTACGGTGACGAGGGGGCGGGGCTTTTTCCACCTGGAGCGGAATAGGACGCCGCTCATGGGGCGCGCTTCCCCGGGGTTCGCGGCGGATTCGCGCCGCATCCGTGGCGAGCGAGGATGTTTCGCGGACGCTCGAAGCGGGCCGCGGGGCGAAAAATGCGCTCGCGCAGGGTACGTTTTGGAATCCCCATGAGCCTCTCCAAGCGCGCGGAATCGATCTCCCTCTCCGTGACCCTGGCGCTCGACGCGCGCGCCAAGGCGCTCGCCGACTCCGGCCGCGACGTGATCAACATGTCCGTCGGCGAGCCCGACTTCGCCGCTCCGGCCGCGGTGCAGGACGCCGCCTGCGCGAAGATCCGCTCGGGCGACGTGAAGTACACGCCGGCGGCCGGCACGCGCGCGCTGCGCAAAGCGGTCGCCGACCACGTGTCGCGCGTGCGCGGCGTCGAGTACACGCCCGACGAGATCTGCGTGTGCCACAGCACGAAGCACGCGCTCAGCGGCGCGGTGCTGGCCCTCGTCGACCCCGGCGACGAAGTCCTGCTCCTCCTGCCGGCGTGGGTGAGCTACGTCGAGATCGTGCGCATCGCCGGCGGCGTGCCGGTCGACGTTCCTTCGCGCGAGGACTGCGGCCCCGACTTCGACGCCCTCGAGCGCGCGATCACGCCGCGCACGAAGTGCGTGTTGCTCAACAGCCCGAGCAATCCGACGGGCTACGTGTGGACGCCCGACGAAGTTCGACGCCTATCCGAGCTCTGCGCGAAGCACGGGCTCTGGCTGCTCTCGGACGAGATCTACCAGCGCCTCGTGTACGAGGGCGAGCCCTTCACGAGCCCCGCGAGCCTGAGCCCGCAGGTGCGCGCGCGCACCGTGATCCTCGACGGCGCGAGCAAGTCCTACGCGATGACCGGCTACCGCATCGGCTTCGCCGCCGCGCCGCGCGAGGTCACGAGCGCGATCGAGCGCCTGCACTCGCATCTGGTCGGCGCTCCGAACTCCGTCTCGCAAGCCGGCTACCTCGCGGCGCTCGCGAACGGCGAGCCGCCGGAAGTCGCGAAAATGGCCGCCGAATTCGACGCGCGCCGCCGCGTGCTGGTTGCCGCGCTGCGCGACATGGGCCTGACGACGCCCTGGCCGCGCGGCGCCTTTTACGCCTTCCCCGACGTGCGCGCCTACCTCGACGAGCGCGGCACGCGCGGCTTCTGCGAGGACCTCCTCGAGCAGCATGGCCTGGCGCTCGTGCCCGGCACCGCCTTCGGCGTCGACACGCACGTGCGGCTCTCGTACGCGCTCTCGCTCGAGAAGATCCGCGGCGCCATGGAACGCCTCGACGCGTTCCTCGCACGCCACCCGCGGCGCGCGCAAGCCCTCGCGGCCGCGGCGCGCCACGGCTAGCGAAGTCCGTCGGCGCGCGCGCGAGCGCTCAGTGCGCCGGGAAGACGTTGAGCGCGACCGCGCCGCTCGCGTCGAGCACGTCGATCGCGCGCTCCGTGCGCCGCACGATGCGGCCGTCGTCGAGCACGCGGACGTCCAGCGCGCTCGGCGAGTGTTCCCCGAGCGGCGTCACGCGGCCGGTGTCGAGTTGCACGAGCTCCGCCGCCCCGCCGCGGTTCACGAGCACGTACTGGCTGTCGTTGCGCGCGAGCCACGCGACGCTGAGGTTCTCCGCCGACCACGGGCCCGCGAGCACTCGTCCGTCGCGGCTGTCGCGCACGGCGCTCGTCACGACGCCCTTCGCACGCTCGCTGGTGACGAGCCGCTCGCCGTCGGGCGAAACCCGGAACAGCGCGAGATCCTGCGCTTCGAGCAGCACGACTTCGCGCTGCGGCGCGCGCAGATCGTGGCGCAGAAGCGCGCGCGAGTCCTGCTTGCGGCGCAGCTCGAACAGGATGCCCGGTGCGGGGCTGAGCTCGACGTCGAACAGCGAGTGGGTCGAGAGCTCGAGGTGCGCCTCGCGGTCGCGCCACGTGATGCGCTCGAGGTAACCGCC
Source organism: uncultured Planctomycetia bacterium (assembly GCA_937952135.1). Classification (GTDB taxonomy): domain Bacteria; phylum Planctomycetota; class UBA1135; order UBA1135; genus WYBT01. The sequence continues at coordinate 17,961 of CALFYL010000091.1, read as the reverse complement.
TTCGGCGCGGCGCGACTGCGTGCGCTGCGCCCACTGCGGGCCGAGCAGGGCGCGACTCTCGGCGCCCGCGAGCTCGCGCGCCGGAGCGGTGCGCTCGATCTCGAAGCGCGCGACGTCGAACCACACCGCGCGCGGCGCCTCGGTCGAGCGATCGACGAACACGAGGCGGCCGTCCTCGTCCCACGGCTGCGGCGCGAGCACGCCTTCGGCGAGGTGCAGGCGTTCGCCCTGGGCGAGCGACACGACGTACAGCGACTGCGCGCCCGCCACGCGCTCGAGATCGAGCCCGAACACGAGCCAGCGCCCGTCGGGCGAAGGCTCGCACTGCACGAGGATCGCGAGCGGATCGAGCGGGTCGACCGGCGCATCGCTCTCGCCGCGCAGCTGCTCCCACGGCGAAGGCGCGGCGGGTTCGCCGCGGCGCAGCGGCGAGAACCAGACCACGCCGGTCAGCCCCGCCGCGCCGAGCACGGCGGCGATCGCCGCGATCCGCGCCCGCCCGAGGCGTTTCATCGCTCGCGCGCCGCCTGCGCGGCGTCGACCGGGCGCTGGAACAGCACGCGCACTTCGCGCAACTCCGCGTCCAGCAGCACGATTTCGTGTTCGACCTCGGCGACGATCCTCCCGTCGTCCAGCACCGCGAAGTGCTCCCACGCGCCAGCGGTGTGCGTCTTGTCGAGCAGCGTGTCGACCAGCCGCCGTTGACCGCCGCTCGTGAGCACGAGGTGGCGCGAGCCGCCGCCCGGCGCCCATTCGATGCCGTCTCCGAGCCACGGACCCGCGACGAGCGCGCCGCTCTGGGCGTCGATCACGCGCACGCGGCTCTCGATGCCGCGCTCGACCAGCGCCACCGAGCGACCGTCGGCCGTCAGCCGCCACATCTGCAGGCCGCGGCCTTCGACGACCAGCGTGGTCTCGTCGCCGCTGCGCAGCTCGCGGCGCACGAGCCGCAACTGGTCGCCGACGCGCCGCGAGTAGTAGACGACGCCTTCGACCTCGCTCAGCGCGAGCTCGACGTCGCGCTTGGGATCGAGCTCGAAGCGCGCGCGCTGCGCCGGCCATTCGACGCGCCGCGGCGAAGTGCTGTCGCCGGTCCGGCGCTCGTCGACGCGCGCCCAACCGTGAGTCAAGGGCTCGAGCTCGGTCTTGATGCGCGCGCGGTCGCGCGTCGACTCGAGCACCGAACCCGCGCCCGGATCGATCCATAGCAGCGCCGGCGTGCCGCGCGCGGAGTCGAGCGTGTACAGACGCAGGCGGCCCTGGTCGTCGAACGAGAGCTGCGGCGCGGCGCGCTCGACTTCCTCGAGCTCGCGTTGCGCGCCGTCGGCGACCGCGACGACCCACGCGTCGTACTGGTCCCGGCGGCCGCGCGCGGAACTCACGGCGAGCCACTCGCCGTCGGGCGAGACGCTCCACTCGAGTGGCGCGGGCGCCGCGGCTTCCGCGCCGCTCGGCGCACTCGTCGCGCTTGCCGGTTTGGGCTCGCTCGTGCCGCCGAAGCTGCACAGGCCCGCCCAGATCATTCCCCCCAACGCCGACGCGACCAGCGCGCGGCGTCCCGTCCGAGACGTCTCGATCATGGTGTTCGTCTTTCCCCGCCCACCCCATCGAGGCTTTTCTCAGCGCTTCTTGAAGGAAAACGCTTTTCGGGGCGGCCGCGCCGCCCACCCGCAGCGCGTCAGCCGCTCAGCGTGCGCGCCCCACGTAGGTGTCCCAGCGCCCGCGAGTCGCGAGGCGCTCGACCTCCAGCCCCGCCGCGTCGATGGCCGCGAGCGTGGCCGGACGCTTCGAGTTCACGCAGCCGCTGAACGCGAACCAGCCGCGTGGCGCGAGACGCCGCGCCATCTCGGCGGCGTGCGCGGCGATCAGGTCCGCGAAGATGTTGGCGAGCACGCCGTCGAAGCCGCGCTCGCTCTCCGCCAGGCACTCGAAGCCGCCGACGCGGAACTCGCAGCGCGCGCTGACACCGTTGCGCTCGGCGAGTTCGTGCGCGTAGGGCAGAGCCGACGGATCGATGTCGAAGCCGAGCGCGTGCTCGGCGCCGAGCAACGCCGCCGCGACGCACAGGACTCCGTTGCCCGTGCCCGCGTCGAGCACGCGCTGCCCCGGCTTCACGCGTTCGCGAACGGCTCGCAAGCATGCGCGCGTCGTCGCGTGACGTCCGGTGCCGAAGGCGCCGCCGGGCTCGAGCAACAGCGGGACATCGCCCGGCCGCAGCGTTCCGCGCCAGTCGTACGGCGTGATCGCGAAGCCGCCGACGCGCAGCGCTTTCCAGCTCTTGCGCCACGAATTCGCGTAGTCCTCGGGCGGCAGGCGCCGGAAGCGCGGCGTCAGGCCCGCGAGCTCGGGCGCACCCGTCGCTTGGGCGAGTTGGCCGAGCTGCTCGGCGACCTTCGCGCGCAACGCGTCGCTGTCCTGCGCCTCGATGACGAAGGTCCGCACCCAGTCCCAACCCGGCGGCGGCGCTTCGGAGCCCAGCGACGGCCGGCCGAACGCCACCGAGGTGCACGGGCCGAGGGCCAGCGCGTCGGCGACCAGTTCGTGCCACTCCAGGGGTGCGAGCACGCCGATTTCGATCCAGGCGGGGGGCATGGCGAGGTTTCGAGGGCCGTGGGGCCGCCCGGAGTATGAACGCCGCCCAACTCGGAAGCACGGAGTTCCGGGCGCTCCCTTTATGCGCGCTTCACGGCTCTCGGTTTGCCTAGGCTCCTCAACCAAAGAAGAAAACAATGCTGAGCGCCCAACGAGAGCCTGCTCCGGATCGACGCATGAGCAAACGCGAAAAGATCGTCGTCATCGAGGACGAGGCCGACATCCTCGAAGTGCTGCAGTACAACCTCAAGCGCGAGGGCTACACGGTCATCGCCAGCCGCGACGGCGAGGAGGGCCTCGACAGCGTGCGGCGGGAGAATCCCGACCTCGTGCTGCTCGACTTGATGCTCCCCGGCCTCGACGGACTCGAGGTGTGCAAGCGCCTGCAGGCCGACCCGGTCACCGCCAACGTGCCGGTGATCATGGTCACGGCGAAGGGCGAGGAAACCGACGTCGTGAGCGGTTTGCAGATCGGCGCCGACGACTACGTGACGAAGCCCTTCTCACCGAAGGAGCTGCTCGCGCGCGTGAAAGCCGTGCTGCGCCGCGGCCCGGTGCGCGAACAGCGCGCCGTGGGCGACCGCATCGTGCGCGACGGACTGGTGATCGACATCACCAAGCACATCGCCACGGTCGACGGCGAGCCGATCACGCTGACGGCGACCGAGATGCGCCTCCTGCACTTCCTCGGCGCGCACCCCGGGCGCGTGTTCACGCGCGACCAGTTGCTCTCGCGCGCCATCGGCGACCACGCCGTGGTGATCGACCGCAACATCGACGTGCACATCGGAGCGATCCGCCGCAAGCTCGGCGCGTACCGCGAGTTGATCGAGACGATCCGCGGCGTCGGCTACCGCTTCCGCGACGCGCAGGTCTGAGAAACGACGGCAGCGGGTCGCGCGTGCGCCGAGCGCGCCTTAGCCGCGCTCCATCTCCCAGACCTGTGCGCCGAAGTGATCCCACGGGATGCGGCCTTCGTCGCACTGCTCGTCGGTCGAGAACTGCACGTCGACGAAGTAGATGATCGCCGACGAGGCCGCCGTGCGCAGGTTCCGGCAGCCGTGGGCGACGCCGGGCGGGATACGCACGAGCCGCGAATTGCCGTCGCCGAGCACGATGCGCATCACCTGCCCCTCGGTCGGCGAGCCCGCGCGCACGTCGGCGAGCACGAGCAGGATCTTGTCGCTCGGAGGCACGAACCACACGTCCGTCTGGCGCTTGTGGAGATGGAAGGCCTTGATGGCCAGCGGCTCCATCGTGCTGTAGTTCATCTGGCGCGCGACGAATCCGGGCAACTGCTGGTGCACGCCCTCGTTCAAGCGGCCCAGTTCGGTCATCGAGCCGCCGTCGTCGTTGAAGCGCTTGAGCTCGACGATCTCCACGCCTTCGATGCGTTTGCGCGGACTGTAGTCCTGTAGACCGTAGCGTTCGTTGGCGGAGGCGTTGAACTTCGTCATGGCGGCGGCAATGTCGGACGGCGGCAGCGTCGAAAGGTGGCAGTGTCGGAGGGTGGCGGGGCGGGGAGCGCGGACGCCCGCTCGACGGACGAGCCTCTCGCGAGGACTCATCGGCAGCGCGAGCGGGCGGAGAGCATCGGCGCGCGGCGCATTCCGCGCAACCCTGTTGAGGCCCCCAAAAAGAACCGCCGCTCCACGGAGCCTTCGCCGCGCGCTCACGCGACGTGGAGCGCCGCGCAGCCCCCCCGTACACTCCCCCGCTCTCGCACGTCCCTCGACCGAACGCCGGAAGATCCCCGCCATGTCCCCCACCCGCCGCGACGAACGTTCCGCCTGCGCCTTCTCCGAGCGCCGGGAGCTGGTCACAAGCCCGGTGCAAGAGGCCGGCGAATTGGACGCGCTTTTCGAGCGCAGCCTGCCGTCCTTCGGCGCCGCGTACCTGCGCCGCATCTGGACGCTGCTCGACGAAGCGGTCGGCAAGGGCCTGCCCATGACGCTCGCGGTGTCGGGGCCGGTCACCGTGTCGGGCCAGCACTTCACGTGGCTCGGCCCGCTGCTCGAGACCGGCTGGTTCTGCCTGCTGTCGACCACCGACGCGGTCTGCTACCACGACGGCCACCGCGCGCTCGACGGCGCGCGCAAGCGTCCGTTCCACGAAGTGCCGATCTTCGGCGATGACGGCGCCCTGCGCGACGAGGCGACGATCCGCGTCACCGACGTCGGTTTCGACGAAGAGGTGCTCCTCGAGCAGGACCGCTTCCTCCGCGCGTTGCTCAAGCTGCCGGAGTTCCAGCGCCGCATGACGGGCGTCGAATTCCGCCACCTGCTCGGCCGCTTCTACGCCGCGCAGGAGAAGAAGAACGGCGCCGCCGAAGGCCTGCTCGCGCTGTGCTCGCGCAAGTCGATTCCGATCTTCGTCGGCGCGCCCGGGGACGGCAGCGTGTTCCTCAACTCGATGGCGCTGTGGGCGCTCGAGCGCGCGGGCGGCGCGAAGCACCGCTTCGATCTCGATCTGCACGGCGAGGTGTTCGAGAGCTGCGCCTACCACTGGTGGGGCATCCGCGAATCGGACACGCGGCAGCTCGGCACGCTGATCCTCGGCGGCGGAGTGCCGAAGAACTTCAACCTGCAGCCCGAGCCCGCGCTCAGCCAGGTGCTCGGCTTCCACGAAGTCGAGGGCTACCAGTACGACATCCAGATCACGACCGCGCCGATCACCGACGGCTCGCTCTCGTCGTGCCCGCCCGCGGAAGCCGTGACGTGGGGCAAGGTCGACAAGAACGTCTACAAGAAGACGACCGAGTCGATGCAGTGCGACTACTCGATCGTGATGCCGTTCCTCGTGCGCGCACTGCTCGACAAGCGCGCGCGCTTCGAGCGCTGGGCCGAGCGCATGGGCCGCGAGGCGCTGTTCGAGAAGCACCCGGCCGCGCGCGGCTACCTGCGCGAGCGCGCCGGCTACCAGCTCTTCGCGCGCCGCGACGAACTCGTCGCGAAGCTCGCGAAGGAGGTCGAGCGGCGCCACAAGGCGATCGAGCGCAGCTCCAAGTACCCGCTGGCCGCGACTTCGCTCGCGCAGACGCCCGCCCCCGAGCCGAGCGTCGCGCCCGCCGCCGCGGCGCGCAGGTCTCGCTCCGCGCCCCGCAAGCGGCCCGCGCGCAAGTAGCTCGCGCGCGGATGCTTCCGCGGCGGCGGCGAGCGGTCTAGAGTTGCCCCCGGCGCTCGTGGCGAGCGTCGGTTCTCATGCTCTTCGCCCCCATCCTCGCGGCCCTGGCCGGCGCGGCGCTGACGCTGCTCGCCGGCGAGGAATGCAGCCAGTGCCGCGCCGAGCCGCGCCGCACGGTGCTGTGCTCGACGCACCTGGGCGAGGAGCTCGTGGCGCTGCGCGAGGAACGTTCGATCATGGCGCGCTCGAAGGAGCGCGACGAGCGCATCGGCGCCCTCGAACGCGTCGCCCAACTCACGGACACGCACTCGAACGCGCCGTCGCCGAACGTCGCGCGCTTCCTGGCCGACGGGCTGCACGACGACGCGCTGGGCGTGCGGCGCCGCGCCCTGAGCCTGCTCATCGACGGCCAGCACCGCGAGGAGACGGTGCGCGGCGTCATCGACGGTTGGAAGGCCGCGCAGCGCGCGTGGAAGGAGATCGACGCGCGGCTCGTGGCGATGGCCACCGACACCGCGAAGGGTTCGTCGATCATGACGCGCCAGGAGCTCGAGGACTGGCCCGCCTACCTGGAGGAAGTGCTCGCGGCCCTCGGCGGCCTCGAGGACGAACGCGCGCACCGCGAGTTGCTCGCCGTCTTCAAGTGGCCGCTCGACCGCACGCCGGGCCGCTTCTACGTCGCGGCGGCGCGCGCCGCGCTCCGCGCCGATTCGCGCAAGGGCATCGAAACGATCCTCGACTTCGCGCTCTCGCTGGAGGCGGAGTTGCTGGCCGAGCGCGTCCCGCTGCGCTTCACCGCGGGCGCCGGCCTGCTCAGCGCCCTCCTGCCCGCCATCGACAACGCGCAGACGCCGCACGTCGAAGAGCTGCTCGCCGCCGTCTCACGCTTCGCCGCGCGCAAGGACGTCGCCGCGACCCCCACCCCGCCGCTCGGCGCCGCCTCGCAGTGGCGCGCCTGGTTCAAGACCGCGAAGGACCAGTTTGCCGAGCGCCTCACCGCGCTCGAGTGAGCGCCGCCGCGCCGTTCACCACAGCCAGTGCGCGCCGGGTTGCACGACGGCGCCGGTGATGCGTTTTCCGCGCAGACCGTCGAGCAGGCCGAGCGCCTTCGCGAGGGCGGCTTTGCCGTAGCCGCGGCACAGACCGTCGACGAGCACGAAGGGCAGAGTGCACACGTCGTAGAGCGCAAAGCGCAGCCACTCGCGAGTCCCCGCGTAGCGGCGCAGGAACCAGATCGAGTTGACGGCCATCATGTATTTGCGGCGCGGGTTGTAGCCGCCGCCGGTCGAAGTCGACGGCGCGTGAAAGGCCGCGACGGCGCCGAGGCAGCGCGAACGAAATCCCGCGCGCGAGGCGCGCAAGCCGAAGTCGACGTCTTCGGTGTAGGCAAAGTAGGCGTCGTCGAAGGCGCCGATCTTCTCGAACACCTGGCGGCGCACGAGCAGCGCGCAGCCGGGCAAGTAATCGACGTCGAGCGTGCGGCGGAACTCTTCGCCATCGCGCTCGCCGAAACCGCGCAAGGTCGTGAGGTTCTGGCGCCAGGTGAGCACGCCGCCCGCGGCCCAGATCGTCGGCGAGCCGCGCGTGAGCACGCGCGGCCCGACGATGCCCACGGTCGCATCCTCGGCGAGCTCGCGCTGCAGCGCCGCGACGCAGCCGCGCTCGAACGTGAGGTCGTTGTTCACCACGAGCACCGCCTCGGCGCCGCGCTCGAGCGCTCGCGCGATGCCACGGTTGTTGCCGCCGCCGTAGCCGAGGTTCTCCGCGTTTCGCAGCACCTCCACGGCCGGAAAACGCCGCTCCACCGCTTCGCACGAGCCGTCGCTCGAAGCGTTGTCGACGAAGATCACGCCTTCGAGCGCCGCGCCCTGCTCGACGAGCGACTCCAGGCAGCGCAGGTTCTCCGCACCGCCGTTCCAGTTCACGACCACCGCAATCGTCCGCACGCGCGCGTTCGCCCTTCGCTACTTCTTCTTCGGCGCCGGCGGAGTGTCGAGCACGCGCGACAGCACGACGCCGTCCGCCGTGCGGGTGTGGAGCTCGTCGCCGGCGCGCGCGCCGCTCGCGGCGACCAACGGCGCGGCCGAACCCTTCACGAAGGTGATCGAGTAGCCGCGCTCGAGCACCGCGAGCGGCGACAGCGCGTGCAGGCGCGCGCCGGCGCGTTCGGCGCGCTGCAACTCGCGGTCGCCGAGCGTTCGAGCCGCACGCGGCAACGCGGCTTCGGCCAGCGCGAGCCGCGTGCGGCGCGCCGCGAGATGTTCCGCGGGGCTCGCGCGGCCGAGCTTGCGGTGCGCGAGCTCGAGGCGCGCGCGCGCCGCGTCGAAGCGCCGTTCGACGCCGCTGCGCAGACGCGCCTGGGCGGCGGCGAGCCGGCGTTCGGGCGCCTCGACGAGCGCCTTCGGTTCGGTGAGCAGGCGCGAGCGCTCGAGGCGCGTCAATCGCTCGTCCGCCCGCGAAAACAGCACGTCGAGAGCTTGCGCGAGGTGCCCGCTCGCGCGCTCGAGCCGTTCGTCGAGCGCCGCGCGGTCGGGGATCACGCGCTGCGCCGCGTCGGTGGGCGTGTGCGCGCGCAAGTCCGCGACGAGGTCGCACAGCGTGGTGTCCGTCTCGTGCCCGACGCCGGAAACGACCGGTGTCTTCGAGCGCCAGATCGCTTCGGCCACGGGCAATTCGTTGAAGGCCCACAGGTCCTCGAGCGAGCCTCCGCCGCGCACGACGCAGATCACGTCGACACCGCTGCGGTCGAGGCTGTCGATGGCGCGCGCGATCTGCGCGGCCGCGCCGGCGCCTTGGACCTGCGTGTGCACGAAGCGCAGCGGATAGCCGGGCCACCTCTGGGTGCGCGTGCGCAAGAAATCCTGCAAGGCCGCGCCGTCGCGGCTCGTCGCCACGCCGATCACGCGCGGCAGGCTGGGCAGCGCGCGCTTGCGCTCGAACCAGCCGCGCTTGCGAAGCTCGTCCTTCAGCGCCTCGAACTGCGCCAGCAAGGCGCCGATGCCAGCGGGCTCGACGCGCTGCACGATCAAGCTGTAACCGCCCCTCGGCGCGTACACGTCGAGCTTGCCGTGCGCGACGACTTGCGCGCCCTCGCGGAGCTCGAAGCGCAGCGCCGTCGGCAACTGACTGCGCCAGATCGCGCACGAGAGCTTGGCGTCGAGGTCCTTGAGCTCGAAGTAGACGTGGCCCGAGGCCGCGCGCTGGATGCGCGAAACCTCGCCTTCGACGCTCACGCGGCCGAGCGACTCGAGGGCGGAGGCGATGCGGCGCGTGAGCGCGGTGACCGAGAGCGGCCGCGCCAGGGAAGCGCGCTCGTCGTCGCGCCCCTGCGTTTCGCCAGCTCGCCCTTCGAACGCGGGCCCTTCGAACGCTCTGCCGGACATCGCGGGGAGCTTAGCAGCGCGTCGGGCCGCCGCAGCGCCCGCCCCGAAGCTCCAGCGGAGCTGGATCGACGCTCAATCGCCGTCCAGCGCGGGCCCGCCGGTGCTCGCCGCGCCGCTCGGCGCCGACGAAAGCCCCGGCAATCCGGCCGCGTTCCACTCGGCCTGCTCCGCGCGCGGCAGGTAGATCCGGAAGCGCCCGTCCAGGAACGGCGTCTTCTCGTCGCCGCGCAGCGTCGCGCCGTCCTCGAGCACCAGCGCCACTCCGCGCTCCTTGCGCTCGATCCGCAGACGGTCGGCGAACAGCCGGCGTTCGAGCTTCCCTTCGGGACCGAACTGCTCGAAGTGCACGTCGTGCAACACGCCCGCGACCACTCCGCCGAGGGTCTTGAGCCGCCAGTACCCGCGCTCCACGTCGATGCGCAGCAGGCGGTTGAGGCTCGCGCGCACGTAGGTGAGGTTCCAGAGCCCATCGTCCTTCGGCGCCGCGAGCTCGACTCCGCCGAAGAGCTCCGGCACGGCCGAGACCCACGGCATCGGATCGACGTCCTCGAGTTCGATGCGCCGCACTCCGAAGGGTTCGCGCTCGCCTTCGGCGGTCGTGCCCGCTTCGAAGTCGAGCCGCACGCCGCCGCGCGATTCGTAGCCGTCTTCCAGCACGATCGTGAGCGAGCGCGCCGTGCGGCTGCCGACGAGCCGCAGCCGAGCCGCCGTGAGCGAGCCCGCCAGCCGGCCGCGCGCGTCGAGCACGCGGAACACGACCGGCCCGATGGCGCCGCCGTCGAGTTCGCCCGCTTCGAGCAGATCGATGCCGCGCACGCCTTCGACTTGCAGCAGCGCGCGAAGCGAGCGCTCGACCGCATCGGCGCGCGCGAGGAGCGTTTCGTCGAGCTTCACCGGCTCGGGCGGCTTCGGCAACTCGTCCTCGGGCACCTGCGGCGTGAACTCGGCGCCCTCGGGGAGCGCATCGCCGCCGAGCGCGTCGAAGGCGCTCGTGTAGCGGAGCCATTCGCGTTCGCGCTCGAGGCGCAGCTCCTGTTCGCGCGCCAGCTCCGCGCGCAACTGCGCAATCTGATCGCGGAGGTTCTCCGCCGGCAGCACGTCGACTTCGCCCGCGGACGGCGCATCGCTCGCGGGGTCGGACGCGACCGCACGCGCCGCGAGCTGGGCCTCCAACCGCTGCACTTCGTCGCGAAGCGCGGCGTTCTCGCGTTCGAGCGACGAGGGCGAGGGCGAGCAGGCCGCGCCGCCGAGCGCGAGCAGCGCCCCTAGCGCCGAAAACGCAGCCGAAGCGAGCCGACCCGCGGCCCCGCGATGGGAGGCCCGACCGGCGGGCGAGCCGAGGACGTCTCCAAGCGGGCTCGACGCGCCAACGCGCCCCGAAGTCGGACCCTGCGGGCCTTGGACGTGCTCAACCATCGCTGGGGACGCGCGCTCGGGCGCGCCGATCGGACGCGCCGGCCGCGCGCGGCTTCCCCGGTTGTACGACTTCGTCGCCGCGCGTCCGGTACGTGAACGGAAGTTCGAGTTCGGCGCGCGCGAGCGTGGTCTCCTCGAGCGCGATCGCCGCCGACTCGCCGGATCCGAGCCCGGAACCCAGCTCGGGGCCGAGCGCGAGGCCGCGCAGCTCGACGCGCCCGTTCGCCTTGCGCCCCCACAACACGACGTCCACAGCCTGGCCCGGGCCAAGGCCCGAGGTCGGCGCCGAGAACAGCGCGGCCACCGGGTCCGTGGGTCCGCTCCCCGCCGTCGCGTCCAGCGTCAGCGCGCGCGCCGCGACTCCCTCGGAGTCGTGCAACTCGAGCGCGGACACTCCGACCACGACCTGCGCGCCCCGCTCGAGGTCCGCTCCGACCGCCGAAGCGCCGCCGCCGGGCGCCGCGGCCGCGTCCCAGCGCAGGTGCAAGCGCCACGGCTCTCCCGCGCCTTGGCTCAGCTCGCGCCGCAGGCTCTCGGCCTCGAAACGCTGGCCCTCCGGGTCCGAGCGCAACGCCGTGAGCTGCGCGACGATTCGTCCGCCGCTCGGCAGCGACAGCTCGCCGCGCAGGGCTTCGATCGGTTGCTCGGGATTGCCGGCGCTCGGCGGCGCATAACGTGCGACCTCGCTCGTGCGCAGCAGCGTCACGACGCCCGCGACGACGAGCAGCAGCACGGCCAGCCCCAAAAACCACGGCGCGGCCGAAGTCCGGTCGCGCCGTCGGGGTTCGTCGAGTGTCGAGGAGCCGCGGCTGGATCCGCCGCGCTCGGAGTCGCTGGTGTTCATGCCCGCGGCGAAGCCGTCACGCCTTGTCCCAGTCTTCCTTCTTGTTCTTGTTCCACCAGCGCTGCCAGCCGTCGAGCGCCGATTCATCGTGCCCCGACAGGCGCTTCAGCGTCGTGATCGCCGGACCGACCACCGCGTCGTAGCGCTCGCGCGCGATCGGATCCTGCTGGTTCGACTGCATCTGGCCGTAGAGCCCCATCGCGTGCTTGAGCACGGACTCGAAGGTGTCCTTGCGGAGCTTCAGCTCGATGCCCTCGTACTCGCCGAGCGCCTGGATCGCCGCGGCCTGGATCTGCGGCTCGTCGTCGGTGATGAGCTTGATGAGCGCGACGCGCCCGGGTTCGACCTTCGTGCGGCCGAGGCTCTCGATGAGCTTGCGCTGCAGCAGCACGTCCTTCTTGTGCGCCTTGTGGCCGATCCACGAGATCAGCACCGGCGCGCTCTCGGGACCCATGCGTCCGAGCGCGACCGCCGACGCGATGAACATCGAGTTCTGGCGCACGCCGTCCTCGGTCTCCTGGCGCTTCTCGTTGAACACCTTGTCGAGCGCCTTCACGACCGAAGCTCGGTCCTTCGGCCCGAAGGTCTCGAACTCCTTGAGCAGGTGCTCGTCGATGACCTTGACCGCTTCCTGGTCTTCCTTGCCGCGCTTGCCGGCATGCTCGTGGAGCTTGGCGATCCACTCCTTCACATCGGCGCGTTCGTCGGGCTTGGGATCCTGGGAATCCTGGGGATCTTGAGCGGACGCGGCGAGCGGAGCGCTCGGCATCGCGACGCCGATCTGGGCCAGGCTCGAGGGCGCGAGGGCGGCCAGGACTGCGAGGGTGAAGATTCGATTCATGGTGGCTCCTGTGGACGGGCGGCGGCCGCTCGTCGGAAGGGGTCGTCGCGCGAGCACGTCGAGTGGGTTCGCCGTGCCGCCTCGACGTGCGGTTTCGTCGTGCAAGTTCGTCGGGTGGCGCGCGGTGCGCCGGCGCCTACGCTAGCGCAAGGGCGGTTGTGAGGCGACATGCACGCGGCTCACGCGCGGTTCCCCGTGCCAGCCTGCGACACTCATAGTCCGAGCGCGTCGAGCAAACCCCGTGCTTTGTCGAGGGTTTCGCGCTCCTCCGCCGCCGGGTCCGAGGACCACGTGACGCCGCCGCCCACGCGGAACGAGAGCTCGCCGCCGCGCCCCTCGCCGCGCTCGACCTCGCGCCACAGCAACGTGCGGATGAGGATGTTCCACAGCGCGCGGCCCCGCAGGTCGACGAACCCCGCCGAGCCGCAGAAGAAGCCGCGGCCCTCGCCCTCGAGCTCCGCGAGGATCTCCATCGAGCGCAGCTTGGGCGCGCCGGTGATCGAACCGCCTGGAAAGAGCGCCTCGAGCAGGTCGAAGGCCCCGACGCCCGCGCGCGGCTTGCCGACGACATCGGCCATGAGGTGGTGGACGCGCGCATAGCTCTCGAGGCGCGGAAAGCCCTCGACCCACACGCCGCGCGGCTCGCACACCTTCGCGAGGTCGTTGCGTTCGAGGTCGACGATCATCGCGAGCTCCGCGAGGTCTTTCGCGCTTCCTAAGAGCCGCTCAGCGGCGCGCGCGTCCTCGCGTGGATCGGAATGGCGCGGCGCGGTGCCCTTGATCGGCCGCGTGCGCGCGAGCTGGCCGTCGAACTCGAGCAACAGTTCCGGCGACGCGGAAAGGAGCGCGCCCGCGACGCTCGCCGAACTCGACGCCGGCCACTGTGCGAAGGCCATGTACGGCGCGGGATTGGCGCTTCGCAGCCGCTCGTACCAATCCACCGGCGCTCCGCGAGCGGAGCAAACGAAGCGGTGCGCGAGGTTCGCCTGGTAGAGGTCGCCCTCCGCGATCCGCTCGCGGCAACGCTCGACGCGCGCGCGGTGCTCGGCCGCGCTCACGCAGCGCTGCAGGCGGCTCGCGACGGTTTCCGTCGGTCGCACTTCGCTCGCGAGCTCGTCGCGAATTCGCGAGCGGCGCTGGTCGAGCGAGGGCCGACCGTCGCCAGGCGCGTCGCCGAGCACGAGCCACGCGCGGCCCAGCGCTTCGTCGCGCACGAGGAAGTCGGTGTAGAGGCCGCCGACGAACAGCGGGAAGCCCCAGGGTTCCGGCGCGACGTGCACAGGCTTCTCGCCCGCCGCGCCGAGGTCGTAGGCGAGCGCGCCGAGGAGTCCGCCATGGAACGGACCCGGCACGGCGGCCGAGCGATCCCCCGAAGCCGGATCGAGCGTCAACTGCTCGAGAAGTTCGCGAACGGCGGCGATCGACGGTGCGCCGGCGACGTGCGCCGGGAGCGGATCGAAGGCGAGCAGCGAGAAGCGCCGCGGCGATCCGCGCGCGCTGTCGAGCAGGAACAGCCGGTCGTGGTCCCGGAGCGCGCCGAGCGCGCGGGCCGGCTCGACGTCGCCGAGCTCGAAAATCTGCGGCCGAAAGACGAACCGCGCGCTCACGTCCGCGCTTGCGGCGCCGACTGCACGAACGCGGCGCCGAAGCGCGCGTGGTAACGGAACGCGACCAGCGCGGCCACCACCAGCACGAGCGCCGACGTGTAGAACGGGGCTCGCGGTCCGAGCAAGTCGAACAGCACGCCCGCCGCGAGCGGCCCGACCATGCGCGCGAGGCTGGCCAGCGACTGCTGCAGACCGAGGTAGGCGCCCTGTTGATCGGGAGGCGACGAGCGCGAGATCATCGAGTTCACCGACGGGTTGTTGATCCCCAGTCCGAAGGGCATCACCACGCACCCGAGCACGACCACCCAGAAGTGCCCGGCGGCGCCGACGATGAACAGGCCGACGCCGAGGATGAGCTGGCCCGCGATGGCGAGCTTGGTCTCGCCGAAGCGCGGCACGAGCCGCCGAATGAAGCCGCCCTGGATCGCGGCGGAGATCAGGCCCACGACGAACAGGTAGCGGCCGGCGTACTTGGCGGCGACGAGGATCTGCGCGCGCGTGGGTTCCTCCCCGACGCCGGTCGGCTGCCCGAAGTAGTCCGGGTAGAGCCGCAACCCGAGCCGCAGGAACATCGTCTCGAAGGCGGAGAAGGCCACGATCACCAGGAACGAGAGCAGCAGCGCGAGCCCGATGCGCGGGTTGGCCGCGGCGCCGCGCAACTGGTCGAGGCTGAACACGCGGGCCTTCGAGCGCGCCGCGCGCGGCGGCTCGGGCAATTTGAGGTAGCCGAACAGCGCGGCGCACAGCGACAGGCCGGCCGCGGCGAGGCCGGGCGCGTGGAGGTCGAACTGCGAGAGCTCGCCGCCCATCGCGGGCCCGAAGGTGAAGCCCAGTCCGAAGGCGGCGCCGACCAGGCCCATGCCCTTGGCGCGGTTCTCGGGCGTCGTCACGTCCGCGATGAACGCGAAGGCGGTGGAGACATTCGCGCCGAAGAAGCCCGCCATCAGCCGCGAGGCGAACAGGACCATGAGCGCGCCGCGCTCGGCCGTCCAGCCGAGTTCGGGGAAGCGCTCGGCGAGCCCCGAGCCGACGACGTCGAAGTACGCGAACAGCAGGTAGGCGAGCGCCGTCCCCACCAGCCCGCCGATGAGCACCGGCCGGCGTCCGATGCGGTCCGAGAGACGACCCCACATCGGCGCGAACAGGAACTGCATCCCCGAGAACGAGGCGAACAGCAGCCCCAGCTCGGTGTTCGACGCTCCGTAGGCGTCCGAGTAGATCGGCAGCAGCGGAATGACGATTCCGAAGCCGAGCAGGTCGATGAAGACCGTGAGGAAGATGAACAGGAGCGGCGAGCGACTCGCCTTGGGGGCCGTGGGCGCGGTCATGAGCGGCCCAGCGTACGAAACGGGAAGGCTTTTCCTTCGCGGCGCCCGCGGTGCTTGGGCGCGGGGCGCGCGGCGACCGATACTGGACGCGCCATGAAGTCGAAGCTCAGCCTGATCGCCGTCGCCGCGGCCGTTGCCTGCGGCCTTACCCTCGCACGCCCTGTCCAGGACGAGCGCGAACCGCTCGAACGCCTCGAGGCGCTCGAGAAGCAAGTCGGCGAGCTCAAGAGCGAGCTCGCGACGCTCCGCAAGGCGGCGACGCCGGCCGCCGGTGTTCCGACGCCGGAGGAAGCGTTGCGGGCCGACCTCGAGCAGGCGCTGCGTTGGATTCAAGCGCAGAGCCAGGCCGCGGACGCGCTCAACGCCGCGCTCGAGGAGTCGCGCGCCAAGGGCTTCACCGCCGGAATCAACCCCGACTCGCGCAACGCGCTGCTCGCGGGCTTCGCCGAGCTCACGAAGGCGATGAAGACGCCGCTCGTGCTCACATCGAACGCGCCCAAGGCCGCGACACCGGCCAAAGCGCCCGCCGGCCGGCCCGCGCAGCGTTAGTACGTACTCGCGCAGCGCTGATTCGTACTCGCGCAGCGCCGCCGCCCGCTCGCGCGCGGGCGAGCGTCCGTGACAGTGCGCGCGCGGCGCGTCACAATCGCGCCGTGGTCCGCAAGAACTTCACGCCGCTCCAAGCCAATCGGACGCTGCCGCTGGTGCGGCGCATCGTCGACGACATTCTCGAGCGCGGCCGCGAGCTGCGCTCGCTCGCCAAGCGCCAGCACATCGCCGAGATCCAAAGCCGCATCGGCCAGCTCGAAGCGCAGATCCGCGACCTCGTCCTCGAGCTCGAGAGCATCGGCTGCGAGTACAAGGACTTCTCCTTCGACAAGGGGCTGGTGGACTTCCCCGGCCAGATCGAAGGCCGCGACGTGCTGCTGTGCTGGAAGAGCGACGAGCCGCGCGTCGAGTGGTTCCACCCTTACGACGCGGGCTTCGCCGGTCGCGCGCGCATCCCCGAGCACCTGCTGAGCGCGAGCGCGACGTGAGCCAGGCGCGGCGATGGGCGTTCGTCGTGGGCCTCGCGGCGCTGCTGAGCGCGTGCGCTCCGTCGCGGCGCAACCTCGCCTTTCCCGGCGGCGACGGCGCGTGGCGAGCGAGCGAGCTGTGGCGCGACGGCAAGGCGGAGAAGTGCGTGTACGCCGCGACGCGCGTGATCTACGGCTCGCCGCGCAGCTACCGCGCGATCGCCTACACGAACGTCGAGCACTACGACGCTTCGACGACGACGAAATCCTCCGGCGGCGGGCGCGAGGTGTTCAAGCACCACTGGTCGGAGAACGTGCCGACCGAGAACTACGACTACCGCTTCTCGACGTGCACGTACAGCGACGCGAACTCGCTCGCGGCGGTGAAGCTCACCGTGGGAACGCAAGAGGACTGCGGCGCGAGTTTCAAGCAGGTGTGGCTCGCGGGCGCGGAGTTCGTCTACTGGGATTCGGTGTACTTCCCCGGCGCCGGCGTGCGCTCCGGAACGCTCGGCGCGGCGAGCGAGTTGCACTTCGTCGACGAACTCGCGCTGCTGCTGCGTGACTACGACTTCGCCGCGCGGCCTTCGTTCGAGTTGAACGTCGTGCGCAGCCAGAAGAGCACGCGCCAGGTTCCCTTCGAGCCCGTCGTGGCGCAGGTCGAATACGTCGCGCAAGAGACGCTCGAGCTCGGCGTCGGTTCGCTCGACGCGCACCATCTGCGCGCGCGCATCGCGGGCGAGACGTTCGACTATTGGTTCGCGGCGCAAGCGCAGGCGCCGTGGATGCACGTTCTCGTGCGCCACGAGGATTCGAGCGGCGTGCGGTTCGAGCTCGTCGAGATGCAGCGCACCGCGTACTGGGAGCGCGGATGAGCCCGGCCGCGCGCGCGACGCGGGACTTTCCGGACAACGCGCTCGGCGCCGAGGCGCGCCGCTATCTGACCGAACTCGCGGCGACGCGCGGCGCCAGCGACCACACGCTGCGCGCGTACCGCGGAGACTTGATCGAGCTCTGCGAGCACTGCGCGGGCGCGGAGATCTCCGACGCGGAGGCGATCACGCCGCGAACGCTGCGCGGGTTTCTCTTCGCCCTCGACGATCGCGGGCTCGCGCGCACCTCCAGCCAGCGCAAGCTCTCGGCCGCGCGCTCGTTCCTGCAGTGGCTCGTCGAGCGCTCGAAGCTTCAGACGCACCCCGGCCGCTCCCTGCGGCCGTCGAAGGCGCCGAGGCGCCTCCCAGGCGCCCTTTCCCCCGCGGAATTCGAGCAATTGCTCACCGGCTGCGACCTCGAGACGCCGCTGGGCCGCCGCGACCGCGCCCTCCTGGAGTTCCTCTACTCCGCGGGCTCGCGAGCCGCCGAAGCCGCCGCGCTCAACGTCGACGAGATCGACCTCGCTCGCGGCGTCGGACGAGTTCGCGGCAAAGGCCGCAAGGACCGGCTCGTCGCGATCGGCAGCAAGGCCCGCGAAGCGCTGCGGTCCTACCTCGGGGATCCCAAACGCCCCACGCCGTCCGCAAAGGCGCCGCGCGCCGTCTTCCTGAACGCACGCGGCGGCCGCATCACCACGCGCGCCATCGGCCTGATCGTCGCGCGCGCCGCCTCCGCCAGCGGCCTCGCGCGCCGCGTGCACCCGCACATGCTGCGCCACAGCTTCGCCACGCACATGCTCGACGCCGGCGCCGACCTCAAGTCAGTCCAAGAACTGCTCGGCCACGCGCACCTCACCACCACGCAGATCTACACGCACGTCTCCATCGAACGCCTGCGCGACGTCTACGAGAAGTCCCACCCCCACGCCGGCCGCACCC
>CALFYL010000090.1 GCA_937952135.1 uncultured Planctomycetia bacterium | reverse complement strand
TGTTGAACTTGAAGAACAGCGTCTTGCCTTCCATCTCGGCGTGGCCGGGCAAGTGCTGGTTGTGGCGCAGCCAGAGCAGGTCCTCCCAGACGAGCTGGCGCTCGCTCGCGTGCGGCACGAGGTACTTCGCGTCGCCGGTCTGCTTGTAGCGCAGGCGCAAAGCCTCGTTGTAGACCGCGAGCATCGCGTAGACCACCGGGTTGCAGTGGCCCGCGACGAGCACCGAACGGTCGCCGAAGGCGAGTTCGGGCCGCCGCACGTCCCAGCGCATCACACCGAGCGTCGCCGCCACCAGCAGCGGCGTTTTCGAGCGCGAGCCGCCGGGGTGGCCGCTCTGGCGCAAGTTGAGCATCAAGTCGATGCACTGATCGATCAGGTCGCCGACCTTCTCCCAATGGTGGAAGTGACGGCTGAGCGATTCGAAGTGGGGCTTGGGGATCGTCTGCATGGGGTCGGCGGGGGCCTGGACGGAGCTGGAATTCCGCCGCGGAGCGCGGCTGGGTCCATCCAGCGGACTCTAACAAATGGCCGAGGTTTCCCCGTACGCACTCGACCCCTCGACACGGCCGCCGCGGAAGTGTTCGCTAGTCCCCGTGCCCGACATCGACGTCGATCCGAGCGCGCTGCAACGCGGCTGGCTTCTGCGCAGGCCGCGCCTCCTGCGCCCCACGGTGTTCGCGCTCACCGCCGGCATCTACCTCGCGGACATCAACTTCCCGCAGGTCGTGGCGCTGTCGATGCTCTACACGATCCCGATCCTCGTGAGCCTGTGGATCGGCCGCGAGCGCTTCACGATCACGCTCGCGGTGGTCAGCGCGCTGCTCACGCTGCACGGCGTGTTCATGTTTCGCGGCGGCGCGGCGCCCGACCAGCCGCTCGCGAACGGCGCCGCGGCGATCTTCTCGATCGCGATGGTGACGAGCCTCGGCCTGATGCGCCTCAAGACGGAGCGCGAGCTCGCCTACGTGCGCAAGCTCGCGGTGACCACCTTGCGCAGCCTCGGCGAGGCGGTGATCACGATCAACAGCGAAGGCGAGCTGCGCTTCGCCAACCGCGCCGCGTGCGACCTGCTCGGACGCAACTCGCACGAGCTCGTCGGCGGCCGCGCGAGCGACGTGTTCATCGTGCGCGACATCGACGCCCAACGGCCCGAAGTGTTCGAGCTCTCCGAGCGCGGCGCCGGTGAGACGCGCGAGGCGGTGCTGTTCGTGATCGGCGGACGGCGCGTGCCGATCGAATACAACCGCACGCCGGTGCAGAGCGCCGACGGCGCGCACTACGGCCAGGTGATCGTTTTTCGCGACATTTCCGCGCGCAAGGAGCACGAGGAAGCGATCAAGCGCCTCGCCTACCGCGACGACCTCACCGGCTTGCCGAACCGCGTCTCGCTTTCCGACCGGCTGCAGCTCGAGATCGCGCACGCCAAGCGCAACAAGGAGCAGCTCGCGATCGCCTACGTCGACCTCGACGGCTTCAAGGAGGTCAACGACACGTTCGGCCACGCGGCCGGCGACGCGCTGCTGCAGGCCCTCGCCGAGCGCATGCGCAGCGTGCTGCGCGCGGGCGACACGATCGCGCGCCTGGGCGGCGACGAGTTCGTGATCGTGCTGCCGGCGATCGGCGGTCCCGAGGACGCGCGGCGCGTGGGCGAGAAGGTGATCGCGGTGATCGAGTCGCCGATTCCGTTCGAGGGCCGCCAGATGCACGCGAGCGCGTCGCTCGGTATCGCGCTCTTCCCGCGCGACGGCTCGGAGCCCGAGATGCTCCTGCGCCGCGCCGACAAGGCGATGTACCGCGCCAAATCGCTCGGCCGCGGCAAGGTGCAGGTGTTCCAGAACCTCAGCGACTCGCAGTGGGGCTGAGCGAGCCCGCGCGGGCCGCGCTCACTCTTCCCAGAAGCGCGCGAGATCCTCGAGGGCTTCCTGCGTCGAGCGGTTGCGGCGCGAATCCCAGCGCCGCATGCTCGCGTACACGTCGCGCAGCGCCTTGTTCTCGCGTTCGTCGGGCAGCACGGCCTCGCGCAGCGTCGGGAACACCACGGACGCGAGCCGATTCCAGCGCGAGCGGCCGACGCGCGTCTCGCCCGAGGCGAGCAACACGTTGAGCGCGAAGGCGACGCGCAGCTCGGGATCCTGCTCGCGTTCGAGCGCGAGCAGCAGCGCATCGATCGCGCGCACGTCGCGCAGCTTCCACAACCCCTTCGCGGAGGCGAAGCGCTCGCCGGCGTCCTCCGACTTCAGGCGCTCGAACCACTCTGTCTGCGTCGTGTCCGCGAGCACACGCTCGAGCCGGGCGCGCGCGGCCTGAACCGGTCCGAGGCGCTCGCTGTCGGCTTCGAAGGTCTTGCGCCATTCGAGCCAGTCCGCTTCCGGCGCTTCCTTCGCGAGGTCGAACACGAGCGCCCAGCCGAGGAAGTGCACGAGCAAATTCTCGCGCGCGTCGTAGTCGTCGCGCGCGTGCAGGGAGAGCAAACGGCGCAGGTCGGAGTCGCTCAAGCGCTGGTCGCGAAGCTCGCGCAGCGGCCAGCACGCGAGCCCGTCGACTTCCCAGCGCCCGGCGTGGAACGCGCCGTCGCCCCAGTACGACGCGATGCCCTCTTCGAACCACAGCGGCAGGTCGAGGCGCGTCTCGGCGACGCGCGCGTGCACGAGCTCGTGCACCGCGGTTCCCACGTCGGCGACGCCGAGGAACACGCCGCTCTGGTGGAACAGCAGCGATCCGCCTTTGACGTGGAAAGCGCGCACGCGCGCCGGCCCGATGCCCGGCACTTCGTGGACTTCGCTGCGCGGTCCCGCTTCGAACGGGCCCTGGCCGGATACGCCGTCGATCGTCTCGCCGTCCCACGCGTGCACGCGGACGCGGCGCTCGAAGCGGCCCATGCGCGCTTCGACGGCTTCGAAGGCCGGCGCGAGCGCGCGCCCGAAGAGGTCGACATCGACGCTGGCGCCGTCCTTGACATACAGCGTCCAGGTCGCGTCGCGGTGCACCGGAGTCCACGCGGCGCAGGAGCTCGCGAACCAGGCGAAGACGAGCGCCAGCAGCGCGCGGAGCGCCGAGGTGGATCGGGGGATGCTCGTCACAGCGTTCATCGTCGACCGTTCGCGCCGAGCTGTCCAGCCTTGGCGCGGGTTCGCGTGCTCGGATAACCTGCGCCGCTCTCCACGCTCACCACGCACCGCGACCGCGGCGCCCGACCGGAAACTCCTGGACTGCCCGATGGCCACCTTTCGCTGCGAACTGGACGCCCCCAACAACATCGTCATGGTGATGGTCACCGAAGACGACGGCAGCGAGCACGACTACCAGTTCGATTTCGACCCGCGTTCGGGGCGTTACGAGTTCAGCGAGCGCGACCTGCTCGAGCGCGATTTCGGAGTCGAGTGGGTGGACGAGATGGAATCCGCGGTGAAGAAGCTGATCGACCAGGCCGTGAGCGAGCGCAAGAAAGGCTGATCCGCGGCGCGCGGAGTCGTCCGAAGCGTCGAA
>CALFYL010000089.1 GCA_937952135.1 uncultured Planctomycetia bacterium | reverse complement strand
CCGAGCACCACGGCAAGAAGAAGCCCTGCGGCATCCTCTACAAGGAAGGCATCGCGAAGATCAGCGCCTTCAGCCGCGCGTGCAACGACGACGGGATCCCGATCGTGTGGCTGCAGGACATCTCGGGCTTCGACATCGGCGTCGAAGCGGAGCGCCTCGGCCTGCTCGGTTTCGGGTCGAACCTGATCTACACCAACAGCACGAACACGACGCCGATGTTCACGGTGCTGCTCCGCAAGGCGTCGGGCGCGGGCTACTACGCGATGGCGGGGCTGCCCTACGAACCGGTGGTGCAGATCTCGACCGTGCTCGCGCGCCAGAGCGTGATGGAAGGCCGCACGCTCGCCATCGCCGCCTTCAACACCAAGCTCGACGACGAATTCCAGATCCTCGCCCAGGATCCGGCCGAGCGCGCGCAGATCGAGAGCGGCATGCGCGACACCGAGGCGCGCATCGAAGGCGACATGTCGCCGTACAAGTCGGCGGGGCAGATGGACACCGACGAGATCGTGTCCACGTCGGAGCTGCGCGCGTGGCTCGAGCTGTTCGCCGAGACGAGTTACCAGTCGACCGGCCACCGGCGCATCAAGAACCCTCGCATCTGGTCGCTGCACGATCTCGCGGCGCTCTCGGAGTTCCGCGGATGAGCAGCCTCGAGAAACTCACGCTGGCCGCGGCGCGCGACGGCGAGCGCGTGAAGCTCCTGAGCCCCGGCGTCGGGACGTTCTCGCTCGCGCGCGGCGAAGGCCAGACGCTCACCGCGGGCGATGTCGCGGGCGTGCTCACGACGCTCGGGTCGAGTCGCGAGCTGCTGGTCCCGGAAGGAGTCTCGGGCGTCGTCGTGTCCGCGCGGCCCGAACGCGTGCTCGCACCCGTCGACTTCGGCGCCGAGCTCTACGAGCTCGCTCCCCTGGCGACCGCCGCCTTCGGCGCAGCGCCCGCGAGCTCGAGCAGCGCCGCGAACGGCGCGCTCGTCTTCCGCTCGCCCTCCGCAGGCCGCTTCTGGCAACGCGGGGCCCCCGGCGAACCGGCGCTCGCCTCCGTCGGCGACGTGGTCGAAGCCGGCCGCGCGCTCGGCCTCATCGAAGTCATGAAAACCTTCACTCTCGTGAGCTACGCGGCGCGCGACGGGCTTCCCGCGAAGGCGCGAATCGCGCGCGTGCTTGTCGAGGACGGCGCGGAGGTGTCGGATAGGACGCCTCTGTTCGAACTCGAAAGCGCGTGAACGTCGCTCGCGCCGCGCTTCCCGCGACCGCGCTCCCCACGTTCGGGCGCGACCCTCCCGGCGCCGCGCACCTTCCGATCAAGCTCCAATGAAGTTCGACAAACGCATCCTCGTCACGGGCGGCACGGGCTTCGTCGGCACCAAGCTCCGCTCGGTGCTCGCTTCGCACGGTCACGGGGTTTCGATCGCCTCGCGCACGGTCGAGACCCACCGCGACGGCATCGCGGGCGTCGACTACGTTCCGTGGTTGCCGGATCTGTCGAAGTACGACGCGGTCGTGAACCTCGCGGGCGCGAACATCTTCGGTCGGCGCTGGAACGCGGCGTACAAGGACGAGATCCGCTCGAGCCGCGTCGAGGCCACGAAGAAGGTGGTCGACGCGATCGCGGCCGCGACGAAACGGCCGGCGGTGCTCGTCAACGCCTCGGCGATCGGCATCTACGGCGACCAAGGGGAGCAGTCGCTCCCCGAGACGGCGAAGTTCGGCAGCGACTTCCTCGCGGAGGTCTGCCAGGTGTGGGAGCAAGAAGCGCAACGCGCCGAGTCGCTCGGAGTGCGCGTCGTCCGACTGCGCACCGGCGTCGTGCTCGGCCGCAACGGCGGCGCGCTGAAGACCATGCTCCCGCCGTTCAAGCTCGGACTCGGCGGCCCGATCGGCTCGGGCAAGGCATGGTTCAGTTGGATCCACATCCAAGATCTCGCGGAGCTGATCCACTTCGCCGTGCAGAACGAGTCGATCTCCGGGCCGGTGAACGGCGTCGCGCCCGGCGCATGCACGAACAGGGAGTACACCAAGGCCCTCGGTCGCGCGCTGCACCGGCCGACCGTGTTCCCGCTTCCGCCCGTGATGCTGAAGCTCATGCTCGGTGAAGTCGCGGAGGTCGTCACCGCGAGCCAGCGCTGTACGCCGGCGGTCGCGCAAAAGGCCGGCTTCGAATTCAAGTACCCGGACATCGACACGGCGCTGAAGCACATCCTCAGCTAGCCACGCCCCATGGCGATCGTCGGACTCGGAATGGATCTGGCGCAGATCGAGCGCTTGCGCGAGATGCTCGAGCGGCGCGGCGAACGCGCCTACGCGCGACTCTTCACGGCGGGCGAGCGCGCCTATTGCGAGAGGCGGACGGTCTCCAAATTCTCGAGCTACGCCGGCCGATTCGCCGTCAAGGAGTCGGTGATGAAGCTGCTGGGCACGGGTTGGACACGCGGCGTGCGGTGGGTCGACATCGAAGTCGTGCGCGCGCCGGGGAGCGCGCCGCAGGTCGTGCTGCACGGCGCCACGGCGAAAATCGCGGCCGCGCGCGGCATCGCGAAGATCCACATCACCATCACGCACGACGCGGGGATTGCGGCGGCGGTCGCGGTCGGCGAGAGCGGTTGAGCTCGCGTTCGTCGCGAGTCCCGCGCGGCGGGTCACGCGCCGAGCAGTTCGTCGTCCTGGGACGAGCGGATGTAGAGCAGGCAGCCTTCGCGAGTCGACTGCACCGGATGCACCGAGTCGCGCTGCGAGATCTGGTAGTCGCCGGTCTTCATCGGGTAATCGCCGACGAGCAGTTCGCCCGAGAGGACCATGCACTCTTCGACTCCGCCGTGGCGGTGCGCCGGATACGCGGTTCCCGCGGCCATGCGCACGAGCATCGTGACCTCGCGGCGCGCGGGGTCGGTCGCGAGACGTTTCACCTCGATGCCGGGGATGCCGACCGGAGTCCACTCGCCCGCGTCGCGCGCTACGGCGTACATGCCGGCGGACAAGCCTTCCGTCGACGCGCCCTCGGGCGGCGCCGAGCCCCAGCGCACCCACGAGCGATCGAGGCCCGAGCCGAGCGGAGGCTCCGCACGAGCAGTCTCCGCGCGAGAATTCTCAGCGCG
Source organism: uncultured Planctomycetia bacterium (assembly GCA_937952135.1). Taxonomy (GTDB): domain Bacteria; phylum Planctomycetota; class UBA1135; order UBA1135; genus WYBT01. Next base: position 23,643 of record CALFYL010000089.1, on the reverse strand, counting down.
TTCGGCGGCGAAGTCCGCAGCCTCGCTCGCCACGGCGGCGAGCAATCGATGCTTCACCGAGCCCGAAGGAACCGGCGCGTCTGCGCGGTTCGACGCTTCCAAGGCCAAGGCCTCGTCCGCCGCCGCGACGTCGAGTTCGGCCTGCGCAACCTCCGCCGCGCACTCCGCGCAACCTGCGACGTGTTCGGCGAAGCGCGCGGCGTCGCCCGCGGGCAACGTGCCGAGCACGTGCGCGACGGCGCTCTCGCGCCACTCGCATTCGCGCGGCGCTTCGCGGATCGAATCCGGCCCTCCGGCGCCGTGTCCGGCGTCTCCCGCGTTCGAACGCGGCTGTTGTGCGCCGTTCATAGGTGCTTCTCCCAGCTCGCGAGCTGCTCGCGAAGTCGGATCATCCCCAGTCGGATGCGCGTCTTGACCGTGCCCAACGGCGTCGCGGTCCGCTCGGCGATCTGCGCGTGCGTCAGTTCGCCGAGAAAGGCGAGTTCGACGGCCCGCCGTTGTTCGGCGGGCAGCGTCGCGATGGCTTCGCGCACGCCGCGGCAACGCTCGGCCGCCGCACGCGCTTCGAGCGGATCGCACCCGCACGAGCAATCGGCGAGCGTGGCGTCGAGCTCTTCGCTCCACAGCTCGTGGCGGCGCTCGTGCGCGGCGCGCGCGCGGCGGCGGTCGAGAGCGCGGCTGCGCGCGATGGTCAGCAGCCACGTCACGACCTCTCCGCGCGAGGGGTCGAAGCTCGAGGCCTTGCGCCAGATCTGCATGTACACGTCGAGCAGCACTTCCTCGGCCTGGTCTCGGTCCGGGACGAGCCGCACGATCAGCGCGAACGCGATCGCGTTCGTGCGGTCGTAGAAGTCCGCCAACGCAAGCTGATCGCCGACGGCGATCGCGCCCACGGTGTCTCGCAACTGCCGGTCGCGCTCGGCGCGGGCCGAACTCGAAGCGGCGCTGCGAAGTGCGCTCGGTGACAGGTCCATGGAGGGGGCGACCCGGGAGACGGCCCGGCAGGGGTACGCGGGCACGCGCCCGTTTGGATTTCGACGAAGCGAATTTCCGGCCCAAGTCTCGCATGTTTCGGGCGCCCCGAATCCAGCGCGGATTTCGCGCCGCGCCGCCCATCCGCGCGCGCACCCAGCGCCGTAGTCACCCCGTCGCGTCGCACGGACGCCTCTTCGCCTCGCACGGGCCCGAGCCCCGCGACAGCACCCTTTCCACCGCCAAGGACTCCCTCATGAACTCCACCCACCGCTGCAGCCTCGGCGCCGCCGCACTGCTCGCCTGCGTCATGCTCGCGAGCGCGTCGAGGCCCTCGAGCCACCGCGAAGCTCCGTTCATCACGGAACTGCCCAAGGTCGATGCGACCGACTTCTACATGTTCACGAGCTACGAGAGCGGACGCTCGGACTACGTGACCCTGATCGCGAACTACATCCCGCTGCAGGATCCCTACGGCGGCCCGAACTACTTCACCATGGATCCCGAGGCGCGCTACGAGATCCACGTCGACAACAACGGCGACGCGCTGCCCGACCTCACGTTCCGCTTCCGCTTCGAGAACGAGCTGCGCGACATCGCGCTTCCGATCGGCCCCGCCGGCAACCAGAAGCTCGTCTCCGTGCCGCTCCGCAACGTCGCTCCGATCACCGCGCAAGACGACAGCGGACTCAATGAGACCGAGAGCTACACGGTCGAACTCGTGCAGGGCGCCAGCGTCGTGAAGTTGCGAGACGCGGCTACTGGCGAGTCGAGCTTCCGCAAGCCCTACGACAACGTGGGCACGAAGACCTTCCCGAACTACCCGCGCTACGCCGACCGGCACATGTACGACGTGCTGCTCCCCGGCGGGCAGGTCGCGCGCATGTTCGTGGGCCAGCGCAAGGATCCGTTCGTGGTGAATCTCGGCGAAGCCTTCGACCTCGTAAACCTCAATCCGCTCGGCCCGGTCGACGGCGAGGTGGACACGCTCGCCGACGCCAACGTGACCTCGCTGATCCTCGAAGTGCCGAAGAGCTTCCTGGTGCGTCCGGACCAGCCCGTGATCGGCGCGTGGACAAGCGCGAGCCTGCCGCGGACGCGCGTGCTGAAGGGACTGCCGACTTACGCGGCCCCCACGACCGAAAGCGGCGCTTTCGTGCAGGTTTCCCGGCTCTCGAGCCCGCTCGTGAACGAGCTCGTGATCGGGCTCAAGGACAAGAACCGCTTCAACTCCTCGAGCCCCGCCGACGACGCGCAGTTCGCCGACTACATCACGCACCCGACGCTGCCGGCGCTGCTCGAAGCCCTCTTCGGCGTGCCCGCGCCCACGCTGTTCCCGCGCTCCGACCTCGTTCAAGTGTTTGCGACCGGCGTGCCCGGACTCAACGCGAACGGCGGCTTCGGCGAGATGCTCCGTCTCAACACGCTGACCGCGCCGACGCAAGCCGCGCAGCAGTCGAACCTCGGCGTGCTCGGCGGCGACCTCGCGGGCTTTCCGAACGGCCGCCGACCGGGCGACGACGTCGTCGACATGGCCTTGCGCGTCGTGATGGGCGTGCTGCTCGATCCCGCGCTCGCGCCCGCCGGGCAGCTCGCCTACACCGACGGTGCGTTCGTCGACGCGAGCTTCTTCGACAACAAGTTCCCCTACTTGCGCACGCCGCTGCCCGGCGCCCAATGACCCCGGCGTGACCGCCGAACAGCGCGCGTCCCCTCGAAGCACGAGATGAACCACACATGCACCGCTTTCGTCAGCTCTTCGGGGCTCTCGCGCTGTTTGCCTGCACCCCGCTGCTCGCCCACGACTTCTGGATCGAACCCGAGACCTTTCGGGCGCAGCCGCAGTCCGCGTTGCGGATCTCGCTGAAGGTCGGCGACTTCGCGGTCGGCGACGACGTGCCGCGGGACGACGCGCGCATCCTCGACTTCACGCTGCGCGGGCCCGCGCAGCGCGCGACGATCGTCGGCCGCGACGGCGCTCTGCCCGCTGGCGTCGTGCGACCGCAGGCCAGCGGGCTGCACGTGCTCGGCTATCGCAGCAACCATGCTTCCGTCGAACTCGAAGGCGCGAAGTTCGAGGAGTACCTGCGCGAGAAGGGCCTCGACCGCGTGCTCGCCGAACGCGCCGCCGCGGGCGAGTCCGACGCCAGGGCGCGCGAGCGGTATTCGCGGTGCGCGAAGGCGCTGGTTCAGGTGGGTTCGGGCGGCCCCCAGGAGTTCGCCGTCATGCTCGACTATCCCCTCGAGATCGTGCCCGAGCAGAATCCGTGCGCGCTGTTCGCGGAGCGCGACTCCGCGGCCGCGCTGCCCGTGCGCGTGTTCTTTCGAGGCGAGCCGCTCGCGGGGGCCTTGCTCGGCGCGCTCGAGCTCGCGCCGTCCGATCCCGAGACGAACAAGGCGCCGCTGCTCGCGCGCACCGACGCGGAGGGACGCGCGCGGCTCGAGCTGCCGCGCTCGGGGCGGTGGATGCTCGCCGTCGTGCACATGAAGCGCGCGCCCGACCGCGAAACGGCCGATTGGGAGAGCTTCTGGGCGTCGCTCACCTTCGAGACCGCGAGCCCAGGCAGGTGAAGCGCGGCCGCTACTCGCGGTAGCCGAGGACCACGAGCAAGCACGGGCCTCCGGCGATTACGTCGAGCCCCAGTTCCTCGGCGAGTTCGAGCGCCGCGCGGCTCTCGGCGCCGGGTTGCATCCACAAACGGCGGATGCCCTTCACAGCGGCCTCGCGCACGATGCGTTCGGTGACCGGCGGCGGCGTGATGATGCTGAGCCCGTGCACATCGTCCGGAAGCTCGGCGATCGAGCGCACGCACGGCACGCCCTCGATCTCGCTCTCCGTCGGATGCACGCAGTGCACGACCATCCCGCGCTGCAGGTAGCTGCGCAGCACCTTGTTGCCGTACTTGTCGCGGTTCTTCGACGCGCCGACGACGGCGTGCGGCGCGCCCGCGAGAAAGTCCTGGATGCGTGTCTGGGTGTCCATCGAGCCTCGAGCATTCGCCGCGGCGCGTTCGAGTGCAAGTGCATGGGTGGCGTCTGCCGTTCTCGAGCGCTGCGCGAGGCTAGAATCCGGGCCCCTCGCAAGGAGTTGCGCCGCCCATGTCCCTCGCCCAAGCCCTCGTCGCGGAGTTCGACTCCGAAGCCGCGAGCACTCGCAAGGTGCTCGCGCGGCTTCCCGAGTCGAAGTTCGCGTTCCGGCCGCACGCCAAGTCGATGGAGGCCGGGGCGCTTGCGAGCCACCTCGCGACGATCTTGTTCTGGGGCGCGACCGTGCTGAAGGAGCGCGAGTTCGACGTCGCGCCCGGCGGCGAGCTGCGGCCGTCGATCCACCACAAGTCCAGCGCCGCGCTGCTCGCGGCCTTCGACAAGAACGCCGCCGAGTTCCGAGCGGCGCTCGCCGGCGCGAGCGAGGACGACTTGCAGGTGAAGTGGGCGCTGAAGAAGAACGGGCAAGTCGTGTTCGAGATGCCGCGCGCCGCGGTGCTGCGCCCCATGATCTTCCACCACACGGTCCACCACCGCGCGCAGCTGTGCGTCTACCTGCGCCTGCTCGACGTGCCCGTGCCCTCGATCTACGGGCCGACGGCGGACGAAGCGTGAGGCGAGGCTCGCGATGAAGCGCGAAGAAAAGGCCGCTCGCATCGGCGCGCTCCTCGACGAGCTCTACCCGGCCCCGCCGGTCCCCCTCGACCACACCGACGCGTACACGCTGCTCATCGCGGTGCTGCTGTCGGCGCAGTGCACGGACGTGCGCGTCAACCTGACGACGCCGAAGTTGTTCGCGCGCGCTCGCACGCCGCGCGAGATGGTCGAGCTGAGCGCCGACGAGATCCGAGAGATCATCAAGCCCTGCGGGCTCTCGCCCGCGAAGTCGAAGGCGATCCTCGGGCTGTCGAGGCTGCTGCTCGAGCGCCACGCGGGCGAGGTCCCGCGCACGTTCGAGGAGCTCGAAGCGCTCCCCGGTGTCGGCCACAAGACCGCGAGCGTCGTGATGAGCCACGCTTTCGGCGTTCCCGCGTTTCCTGTCGACACCCACATCCATCGGCTCGCGGCGCGCTGGGGTTTGTCGGACGGCTCGAGCGTCGAACGCACCGAGCGCGACCTCAAGGCGCTGTTTCCCGCGGACACGTGGAATCGCCGCCACCTGCAGATCATCTTCTTCGGCCGCGAGCACTGCCCGGCGCGCGCGCACGACCTCGAACGCTGTCCGATCTGCTCGTGGGCCGCGCCGAAGGTGCGCAAGAGCCTCGAGCGGAAACACGGAACGGGCAAGGACCTGCGCGCGAAGACGCGTCGAGCCGGCGCGTGAGGCGCGCCGCGCGAACGAACCACCCCGAACGGAACGAAATGGAAAAACAGCAGTTCGTCAAGCTCTCCGACGCGTGCCTCGCGCGCGTGGCCCGCTGGCTCGAGCCCTTCGACCCCGACGAGCTCGATTACGCGACGACCGACGGCGTGGTCACGCTGTCGTTCGCCGACGGAGTGCGCTTCGTGCTCAACCGCCAATCGGCGACGAACCAGATGTGGTTCGCGGCCGGCGCGCGCGCCTGGCACTACGACTACGACGCGGCGCGCGACGCGTGGTTCGACGACCGCGACGGACACGCGCTGTTCGAGCGCCTCGCGCAGGTCGTGACCGACAAGCTCCGACGCACGGTGGCCGCGCCGTGATGCAGCAACTCACGCTGCACCGGCTCGAGGGCTTTTATTGGGTCGCCAAGACCGGCGGATACGCGAAGGCCGCGCGCGCCTTCCCGTACCCGATCACGCAGCCCGCGGTGCACCAGCAGGTGAAGAAGCTCGAGGGCGAGCTCGGCGTCGAGCTGTTCGAGCGCGTTGCGAAGGACTCGATGCAGCTCACGGCCGCCGGCCAGCGCCTCTACCGCTTCGTGGCCCCGTTCTTCGACTCGTTGCCGAGCGTCGTGCGCGCGGTGCAGGCCGGCGATTACGGCGGCAGCCTCGTGATCCACGCCGCGCCGATGTTCGTCAAGCACATGATGCCGCGCTGGATCCAGCGCCTCTCTCGCGCGCGCAAGGACGTGCGCGTCGAGCTCGTGGAGGCCCTGGCGACCGACGTGGCGAAGCTCCGCGACGGCTCCGCGGACTTGCTCATCGACTACTTGCCCGAGTGGCCGGGCGACGTCGCCACCATGCGCGTCGGAACGCTGCGCGCCTTCGTCGTGCTGCCCTCGAAGCATCCGCTCGCGAAGAAGGCGCGCCTCACGCTCGCGCAGCTCGAGAGCGAGACCTTCATCAGCTACACCCCCGGCGGCGTCGCGCACGAGATGCAACTGCGCGCCCTCGACCAGCACCGCTCCAAGCCGCGCGAGATGCTCTCCGCCAGCTCCGCCGAGTCGATCCTCGCCTTCGTCGAAGCCGAGCTCGGCTTCTCGCTGCTCCCCTGGCTCCACCCCGACGGCCCCAAGCGCCCCGGCGTCACCGCGCTCCCCCTCGGCGCCCCCACCATCGAGTTCCCCGTGATGGCCGCCTGGCGCAAGGACACGCCCGACAACCCGCTGCTCGACGCCGCGCTCGAAACGGCGCCGAAGCCCGAGTGATTTCGCGTCGGCGCGGCGTGAAGCGCGCGCGCGGCGGCGCAGCAGCACGTAGGTGAAGGGTTGTTCGCCGCCCCACGGGGTGCGGTGGAGTTCGCGTTGGGACTCCACGAGTTCGAAGTCGGCTGCGAAGCAACGCTCGAGCGACGGGGCGTCGTAGCGCTGGACTTCGAGACCGCTGCAACGCTCTGGGCCGTCGAGCGCGAAGGTCGCGACCACGGCGTGGCCGCCCGGCCGAACGTGTTCCCCAGCGCGGCGAACGTACGTGTGGCGCTGCTCGGCCTCGGTCAGGAAGTGGAACACCGCGCGGTCGTGCCAGAGGTCGAATGCGCCCGATACGGGCCACGGCTCTCCGCACACATCGCCGGTGAGCCAGCGGATCTTCGCCGCCGCCGCGCCCGCGCTGTGCTTCGCGCGATCGAGCGCGGCTTGTGAGAGGTCGAGAACGGTCACGTGGACGCCCAGTTCGGTGCACAGAGCGGCGGCGAGCCGCGCTGCGCCGCCTCCGACATCGAGCACCGCATCGCCGCGGGAAACGCGCCGTCGAATCCACTCGAAGGAGAGTCCGGGCGCGTCTCGATGCCAACTGAGCTGCGCCTCCGACTTCTGCCGGTACACCGCTTCCCAGTGCGCCGAGCGGTCGAAGGGATCGTTGTCCGACATGGGAGGGCCGTCGTCGCTGCAGCATGGACCGCGGGCGGCCACGCGGATTATGAACGGTTTCCATGGCTGCCGTGCGCCGAGGCCGGGAAGCGCTCGAGCCCGTTGGGCGGACCACGTTTCTCGCGGTGGCCGAGCACCGTGACGACACCCGCGCCGAAGCAGCTCGGTTCCTCACGCAATCCGCCGTGTCGCGGCCGATGCAGTCGCTCCGGCGAAGCGTCGGGCTTCGGCGGATCGAGCAGGTGGGCAAGCGCCTGGCGCTCACCGACGCGGTCGGCGCGGTCCGCGAACACGCGTGCTGCACAAGGACAAGCCGCCCTCGCGGCTCGCGGACGATCGGATGCGACGGCGGCAGCGCGCCGCGTCCGCGCGCTCAGTCCTTCTTCTTGCCGCCGCCGAACAGATCCTCGAGCCCGCCCTTGAGCGCGTCGCCCGCGGCCTTCTCCGCCGCGTCCTTCAGCACCTTCTTGGTGAAGTCGTCGGAGATGCGCAGCTTCGGGCTCTTCCAGGTTCCCTTGAGTTGCAGCGGCACTTGGAGCTTCGGATCGAGGTACTTGCGCACCTTCTCGAGCTCGGAAGAGAGCTTCGAGCCGAGCGCCTCGAGCGGCACGGTCGTCGAGAGGTCGTACTCGAGCTTCGAAAGGTCGAAGGCGCCTCGGAAGGCGAACTCGCGGCCCTCGATCGAGATCGGCAGGCGTTCGTAGCTCACGACGCCGTTCTTGATCGGCAGCGAGAGCTTGTCGAGCGTCGTCGTGCGCTTGGTCGTGCTCGACAGCCCGAGCGGCGCCAGCGTGCTCGACAGGCCCGGCAACAAGTCGTAGCTGAACTCGCCCAGCTCGAGCTCGACCAGCGCGTTCAATCGGCTCAAGTCGCCGTCGAGGGGGAGCTGGAAGTTCTGCACCCGCAGTCCGACGGGCGCGGCGCCGGGCGCCTTCGAGGCATTCACGCACAGCGGCACCAGCTTGCCGACGATGCGCTCGCTGAACATCGGCGAGAGCGGAAGCTTCGCGACGATGCCCGTGCCGTCCTCACTGCGGAGCACCGTACCGTCGAGGCTCGCTTCGACGTGGAAGCTCGCCGTCGAAGAGTTGAACTTCGCGCGCAGCGGCTCGCCCCCGCCGCTCGGCCACGAGCCCGCGAGCTCGAGGTTCATCTCGGCGCCGAGCACATCGACGAGCAGGCCGTCCTGCGACGCGAGCGCGTCGACCAGCGCCGTCGGCAAGCCCTGGATGTCGCCCGCCACGGCGATCGCCGCGGACGCGGGGACCTGCGGCGCACCTTCGCCCGCCGCCGAGAAGGCGTCGAGCAACGCTCCAAGGTCCGCGCACGTCGCGTCGAGCTTGATCTCGCTCGTCTTCGCTCCGGCGATGCCGCCGCGCACCTGGAACACCGCGGGCTTCGCACCGGCGAGGTTCGCGAGCACGTGCAGCTTCTCGACGGAGATCGGAACGGCGCTCGCTGCGCCGGCGACCGCGGGCTGCGTGTAGACGAGGTCGGGCACGTCGACGCGCAACTTCGCGTGCGTTCCGCGCACGGTCTCGCTCAGCGGCGGCGGAGGGACGCCCGGCTCGCCCAGGAAGGCGCCGAGCGGGACCTCGAGCTCCGAGAGCGCGATCGACAGCGCGGGCTCGGCCGCCGTGAACGCGAGCTTCGCGCCTTCGGGCAGGCTCGCGGCCACGTGGCGAGCGACCATCGCCGCGCTCGGACTCAGCGTCACCGTGAGCGGCGTTGCGCTGTCGATCGTGAGCACTTGCGCCTTCAGCTTCACGGCGCTGGCGACGTGGATTCGCGCGGCGTCGAGCTTGGCCGCGAGTTTCACGTCCTCGACGCCGACGGAGCCGGCCGCGGGCGCAACGGAGATCTGCGCCGCGAGCTTCTCGCCGAGCAACTCCAGCACGGTTGCGGCGTGCTCCTCCGGCAGGAACGCGCGCAGCGTTTCCGTTCCCGTGACCTCGACGTTCGCTTCGAGCGGCGGCAGCGCTCCCTCGGGGCGCTCGCGTTCGAGGCCGAGCGGGTCGACGACCGTCACGCGCGAGGTGAGCGCGAGCTGCTTCGCCCCTTCGCCGAGCGATGCGACGACGTCGATGACGGCCGGCTTCGAAGGCTGCAACTCGACGGTCGACACGAGCCTCACGGCGCCCGTGGGCAGCTTCGCGAGCGTGTCCTTCGCGTCCGGCGCAAGCGTGTTCAGGAGCGCCAGCGGAAGCTGCGACAACTTCACTTCGAGCGTCGTCGGCGCGAGCTCGCCCTTCTCGCTCAGCGCGAGCGCCTGCGCGAGATTCGGGCACGCGACGTCCAGAGTCACGCGGCTCGCATCGCTCGCGCTCTCGGCGCTCGCGACGTCGACGTGGCTCGACAGTGCGAGCACGGCGCGGCCGTCCGTGGGCTGGAGCGACACGCGCGCCTCGAGTCCGCGCGCTTCGACGCCCGCGGAGTTCGGCGCGAAGGCGCCAGAAACGCGCCAGTCGCCCGTGCGAACGACCACGGCGGCCCGCGTGGCGGCAAGCGCGGCGGCGGCGACATCGGCCCCCGAATTCGCGGCTTCGAGCACGCGCCGGACCTCGACGCGCAGGTCCTCGACCCGCACGTCGAGCGACGGAGCGCCGATCGCCGCGAGCGCGATGCCCTCGGGAAGCTTGCTCTTCGTCAAGCGCTCGAGCGCGGCGACGTCCGGCTTCAGCGCGACTTCCAAGAGCGTCGCCTCGCGTCCGCCGAGCACGCCGTCGGAGAGCTCTCCGCGGAACTTGACGGCGCCGTCGCGGCCCGCGACCTCGAGCTGCAACTGGCCTTCGGTGAGCGTGCCCGCTCCGTTCGCCGTGACGCGAAACTCGGGGCCGAGCGCGAGTGCGACGAGTCCGTCCTGGCGCGCGAGCGTGTCGACCAGCGCGCTGGGAAGCGAGTCGAGCGCCGCTTGAACTTCGAAGCGCGCCGCCGGGTTGAGCTCGGCGCCCTTGAACAGGTCGTGCAACGCGACCTTCGCTGTCACCGCCCCGGTCGAGAGCCCCGTCAGGGCGCCGTCGACGTCCACTCGCAGCGGCTGGCCCGGCTCGGCCTTCACCAGCACCTTCAAGTTCTCGATCGCGAAGGGACTGCCGGCCGCGCGCGTCGTCGCGTCGGACCAGGAGAGCCGCTCCACGACGATGTCCAGCTCGAGTTCCAGCGCGCGCAACAGTTCACCGAGGTCGGTGGAGCTCGGCTCGCTGTCCTCGGTGTCGCGCGCTTCGCGTCCGGGCCGCGCCGCGAGCGCCCGATCGAGGTTCGTCACGCCCGCATCGTCCGCAACGAGCTCCGCGTTCGCGCGCACGCTGATCTTGCCGAGCTTCGCGCCGCCGCTCGTAGCGAGGTCCATCAGCGACGGCAGGTCGACGCTCACGCGCGCAACCTCGCGCCCCTCGGGGTCGAGCAAGCGCGCATCGCGCACGGACTGCGGGCCGGTCCACGAGAGCTCGAGCGCCTCGATTTCGAGCTTGCCCTCGAAGTCCTCGTGGAAACCCGAGGAGACGGTGCTCGCGGCGAACCCGCTGAGCATCGACGGCGCCAGGGCGACGAAGACCGCGAGCACGAGCAGCAAGGCGCCGACGACGTACGGCCAGCGGCGGCGCTTCGACGGCGCGACGACGGGATTCTCGGGCTGATTCATGTCCATCCTCCAAAGGCCGCGCGCGCTCGAAGGGCGCGCTGGAACGTTCACCCCGGACGTGAGCGCGGCGAGGCGCACACCGGTTCAGCGGGCCGCGGCCCGCGTGTCAGTTCAGGTTCGGGTCGGGCGGCTCGTCGGCGAGCGGCCGGAAGCGCGGCCCCAGGCCGCGCACGACATCGCGCCACACGCCCTTGGGGTCGAGCGAGAACACGCTGCCGAGGCTGCCCGGCGCGGGCAGCCACGACAAGGCGGCCAGTTCGAACTCGAGTTGCCCCGGGCCCCAGCCCGAGTATCCCATGAACAGGCGCACGTCGCGCTCGGCATCCGCGGGAGCTTCGAGCAAGTACCGCGCGATGTCGTCGAGATCGCCGCCGATCCACAGCCCGTCGGCGAGCTCTTCACCGCCCTGGATGCGCGCGGGGGCGCGGTGCAGCACCTGCAGCGATTCCAGACTCACCGGACCGCCCACGAACATGCGCGCGGCGCTCTTGGCGAGTTCGACGTGCCCCTGCAGCACTTCGCGAGCGACCAGTTCGCTCGGCCGATTGATCACTAACCCGTACGCACCTTCGTCGGTGTGGCGGCACATGAGCACCACCGCGTGCAGGAAATTCGGATCCGCCAGGTCGGGGCCTGCGGCGAGGAACGTACCGGGTGCGACGGACCAATCGACGGCCATGGAAGGCGCGAATCTAGCGCTCGAAGCCAGCGCACTCCATGCGCGGCTGCGGCGGATAGCGAACGAAGCGCGGATCGTGCTTCGAGCGTTCGCACAGATAGAACGTCGAGCCCTTGGCCGAGGTGAGGACGCGAACGTGCGCGCAATGCGGGCAGAGGCCCTCGCGGCCCGTGGCGCGCGGCGGCGGCGGCGGCGGCGCGTACGGCGGACGCGGCGGCTGCGAGTTCACGGCACGCGCTCCAGGCTGATGACGCACTCGACATGCGGCGTGTGCGGGAAGAGGTCGACCGGCTGCACGCGGCGCGCGCGCCAACCGCCGGCCGCGAGAACGGCGACGTCGCGCGCGGCCGACTCGGGGTTGCACGACACGTACACCATCCGCTTCGCTCGCGCGCTCTGCAGCACGGCCAGCGCCTTGGCGTGGATCCCGGCGCGCGGCGGATCGACGAGCACGAGTTCGAAGGGCTCGACGGCGGAAGTCGCGCCGAGCCACTGCGCCGCGTCGCCGACGTCGAAGCGCGCGTTCTCGATTCCATTGAGCTCCGCGTTGCGCCGCGCGTCGAGCACGGCGGCCTCGACGAGCTCCACGCCTTGCACGGAACGCACGCGGCGCGCGAGCGGCAGCGAGAAGGCGCCGGCGCCGCAGTACAGGTCGAGCACGCGTTCGTCGCCGCGCGGATCGAGTTCGGCAAGCGCCAGCTCGACGAGCTTCTCGGCCTGCTCGGTGTTCGTCTGGAAGAAGGCGCCGGCGGAGATCTCGAACCAGAGGCCCGCGAGCCGCTCGCGAATGCGGCCGTTTCCGCTCCACACGAGCTCCTGCTCGCCGCCGGCGACCGCGGCGAGGCGCGCGCTCACCGCCTGCACCAACGTGGTGATGCACGGTTGAGCCGCGAGCAGCGCTCGCACGTAGGGCTCGACGAGCTCGCGCGCTTCGGCCGAGGTCGTGAGCTGCACGAGCACTTCGCCGCTCGCGCGGCTCGTCCGCAGCACGAGGTGGCGCAGGAGCCCCGTGTGCGCGCGTACGTCCCAGGCGCTCAGGCCCTGCTCGAGCGCCAGGCGCCGCGCGTCGCGCACGATGCCGTCCGCGGCTTCGAACTGGATCGGGCAGGACTCGATCGAGAGCACCTTGAGGTGCTGCTCGCGCGGGTGGAGGCCGAGCGCGAAGCCGGCTTCGACACCCTGCGGCTCGTCCGCGGCAATCCAGCGCCGCGAGCCGAACGTGAAGTCCATCTTGTTGCGGTAGCGCCAGGGCGAGGCGCACGCGTGGGTTTCGTCGACGCGTTCGGGGCGGACGCCCGCGCGCTCGAAGAGCTGCTCGACCCACTCGCGTTTCGTGCGCAGTTGCGCGGAATATTCGAGGTCCTGGAAGCGGCAGCCGCCGCACACGCCGAAGTGCTCGCAGTGAGGAGCGACGCGTTCGGGGCTCGCGCGCAGGCGCTCGACCTCGCGCACGTCGAGCTCCGCGCGGCGCCGGCGCAGCACTTGCGCGCGCACGAATTCGCCGGGCAGCGCGCTGCGCACCACGACCTTGTAGGAACCCGATTCGTGCTCCGTGCGGCCGATCGCGCGGCCGCGCGGGTCGAGGCGCTCGACTTCGACCTCGACGATGTCGCCGTAGCGCGGCTTGCGAAGCTGCACGGCGCGCTCAGGCTCTCGGGGAGCTTGCCAGCACTTCGCGAAGCTTGCGCGCGAGGTCGGCGGGCGAAAAAGGCTTGCGGAGCAGCGCCGAGCCGCGCAGTTCGCCGTCGCCGGCGGGCGCGTAGCCGGAGATGAAGAGCACGGGCAGATCGCGGCGGCGCTCGCGGAGCTTGGCGGCGAGCGCGTCGCCGCCCAGCCGCGGCATCACGACGTCGGTGACGAGCACGTCGATCTCGTCCAGCCGTTCGAGGAAGCGCTCGAGCGCTTCGGCGCCGTCGCCGGCGAAACTGACGCTGTAGCCGAGCTTCTCGAGCGCTCCCACGGCGATGTCGCGCACCACGCGATCGTCTTCGACGAGCAGCACGCGCTCGCTGCCGCGCACCTGGGTGTCGAGCGGCGCCGGACGCGACTCGCCCGGCTGGTCGACGCGCGGCAAGAGCACCTGCACGCAGGTTCCGGCGCCCTCGCGGCTCGAGAGCTGGATCGCGCCGCCGTTCTGACGCACGATCCCGTAGCACGTCGCGAGGCCCATGCCGACGCCGCGGCCCGCGCCCTTGGTCGTGAAAAATGGCTCGAAAACGCGCTGGCGCGTCGGCTCGTCCATGCCGACGCCGTCGTCGCTCACGGTCAGCTCGACGTACTCGCCCTCGGGGAGCACCGACGCCTCGCCCTCCAGGCGCAAGTTGCGCGTCGCAATGCGCACCTCTCCGCCGCTCGGCAGCGCGTCGCGCGCGTTGACCACGAGGTTCATCAGCACGGAGTAGAACTGCGTCGGATCGATGCGCGTGCGCCACGCGTCGGGCGCGAGGTCGGTCTCGAGCTGGACGTGCTCTCCGATCACGCGCCGCAGAAACGCCAGCATCTCGTCGACGAGGTCGTTCGGAGCGACGACGCGCGGCTCGACGAGCTCCTCGCGCGCAAACGCCAGCAACTGCTTCGTGAGGCCGGCCGCGCGCTCGCCCGCGAGCTGGATGCGCCGGAAGTACTCCCCCAGCGTTCCGCCCTCGGCCTCGATCGCGCCGAGCTCCGCGTAGCTCAGGATGCCCGTGAGCAAGTTGTTGAAGTCGTGCGCGACGCCGCCGGCCATGCGGCCGATGCTCTCGAGCTTTTGCGCCTGGACTTGCCGATCCTCGAGACGGCGCTGTTCGGTGATGTCGCGCGCGATGATCAGGGCGCGGTCGTCGCCGAAGGGCAGCAGGCGGTATTCGAAGGTGCGCTCGCCGATCGGCGCCGCGAGCGCGCGCACGCTGCGGTGCGAGCGGCCCGTCGCGAAGGTGTCGCGCAGTAACTCGCCGAACGGCGTCGCCAGCGGCTCGGGCAGCACGTCGGCGAGCCGGCGGCCGAGGAACTGCTCGGCGGGCATGAGCAAGAGCCGCGGGTCGGGCGCGTGGTAGTCGAGGAACACGCCTTCGGAGTCGACCACGAACAGCATGTCGGGAAAGGTCTCGAGCAGCGCGCGGTTGCGCGCTTCGCTCGCCCGCAGTGCGTTTTCCGCGCGCTGGCGTTCGAGTTCGGCGGCGGCGCGGCCCGCGAAGACGCCGAGGATGTCGCGGGCGCCGCCCGGGTTCCCGAAGGGCGCGTCGTGAACCACCGCGAGCACTCCGCGCGTCGCTCCGTCCGCGGAGCGCAGCGCGACGCCGAGGTAGCTGCGCGCGCCGATGGCGGCGACCGCGAAGTGGTCCGGGAAGTCCGCGGCGAGACGGCCGTTGCAGAGGAACTCGCCGCGCGCGAGCGCGATCTCGCACGGCGAGCACGAGAGCTCGCACTCGGCGATGCGTGTTCGGCGGGTCTCGTCCCACAGCGCGAGCACCTTCAGCCGGCGCTCGTCGCGCTCGTCGCGCGCGTCGACCTCGGCGACGAAGGCGATGCGCACGCCGAGCGCGAACGACAGCTCGCGCACCAGCTCGCGGCAAAACGCCTCGCCGGTCAGCGAGGCCGTCGCCGCGCTCGTGGCGCGAAGCGCACGTTCCGCGCGCCGCCGCTCGGTGACGTCCTGGAACTGCCAGAGGTGGCCCCTGCCGTGCGCTTCGAACGGCACGTAGCCGCATTCGAGCACGCGGCCGTCGCGCAGACGCACGTCCTCGCTCGCCACCGGCTCGCGGCGCGCGATCAAACCCTCGATGCGCTCCACGGCGGCGACCGGCTCGGCGAAGGCCGGCGCCAGCGTCTGGAGCACCACGCGGCAGTCCTGTCCGATGAGGAGCGCTTTCGGCAGGTCGAAGGCTTCGCTGAAGGCGCGGTTCGCGAACAGGATGCGGCGCTGCTCGTCCTCGAACAGCAAGCCGGCCGACAATCCGTCGAGCAGGCTGGCGAAGCGGTCGTGCGTGGTGCGCAGCAGCGCTTCGTTCGCGCGCCGCTCGGTCACGTCGAGCATCACGCCGCGCAGCGCACGCGGACGTCCGTCGCGAAGGACGAGCGTCACGTGGTCGTGCATCCACACCGCGCGGCCGTCGCGCGCGAGCATGCGGTACTCGAACTGGTGGTCGCGCTGCGCGTCGATCGCGGACACGCAGAAGCCGTGCGCGCTCTCGACGTCCTCGGGATGGACGTGGGCGGCCCAGAAGCCCGGTTCGCACCACTCTGCCGGGCTGTATCCGAGCAGCGCCTCGCGCTTGCCCCGCACGACGACATAGCGGTCGAGCTCGAGGTCGTACTCGAACACGACGCCGTCGACCGAATCGAGCAACGCCATCAGCGCGCGTTCGTTCTCCGCGGCGTCGGATTGGCGGGGCAGGAGTTCCATGGGCGGCGAGCGAGGATAACTCGCGCACCGCCTCACTCAGCGCGACAGAAGCGGATCGCTGTAGATCTCGAGCCACTCGCGCGTGGCGTAGTCGCTGATCGTGAAGCCGAGCAGGATCACGAGGAACACGAAGCCGATCGCCGCCGCGAGCCACACGACCTTCGACGACGCGCGCACGTGCATGAAATACAGCACCACCAGGGTTGCCTTGGTGCAGGCGATGCCGAGCGCCACGGGCGTGTTCCATGCGCCGAGGTCCTTCTCGGCGATCCAAACCGTCAGCCACGTCCCGACGAGGAGCGCGCCGAACACCGCGAAGTACGCGCCGAGGCCGTGGCCGTGCTCGCCGCCATCGTGTCCTCCAGCTTCGTGCGACTCGTGCGACGAACTCATGCGTGCCTCCCGAGCAGGTAGAGCAGCGGGAACAGGAAGATCCACACCAGGTCGACGAAGTGCCAGTACAAGCCGGCCATTTCGACCGCGTTGCGTCCGGGCAGGTCGAAGCGGCCTTTCAACGCCAGCACGCTCAACCAGATCAACACTCCGGCGCCGATCACCATGTGGAACGCGTGCAGGCCGGTCATCGCGAAGTAGAGCGCGAAGAAGAGCTGTTCCGAGCCGCCGGGCGCTCCTTCGAAGAGGAAGTTCGGACCCGGGATCAGGTGGTGCTCCCACTTGTGGCTGTACTCGACGTATTTGACGCCGAGGAACACCGCACCGAGCACGACCGTCGCCCACAGCCAGCCGAAGATGGCGCGCTTGCGGCGGCGCTCCGCGGCGTGCACCGCGAGCACCATCGTGAAGCTCGAGCCGATCAGCACCGCGGTGTTGATCCCGCCGAGGCGCGCGTCGAGCTGGTTGCTCGCGTTGGCGAAGGCTTCGGGATAAGCGGTGCGGTAGACCACGTACGCCGCGAACAGGCCGCCGAAGAACAGGATTTCCGTGATCAGGAAGGCCCACATGCCGAGCGTGTGGGCTTCGCGCTGCTGCTCGAGGTCCTCGAAGTGGTGCGCGAGGTTGGCGACGTGGGCGCCGCCGTGCGAATCAGACATAGCGGACCTCCGCGCGCTCGTCCGCGGGCAGATCGTCGGCGTAGGCGTACGCCTCCTGC
Organism: uncultured Planctomycetia bacterium; assembly: GCA_937952135.1. Lineage (GTDB taxonomy): Bacteria > Planctomycetota > UBA1135 > UBA1135 > WYBT01. The sequence continues at coordinate 6,642 of CALFYL010000089.1, read as the reverse complement.
GTCACCACGGGCGTCGATTCGAAATTGAAGGTCGGCGGCGGCGTCGGCGCCTTCTCCCACTCGAGTCCCTTGGCGCCCCACGGGTTCTGCACGGCGTCCTTGCCGTAGCGCAGCGACCAGATCAGGTAGACCATCGGCAGCAGGTAGCCGATGCCGAGGATCGACGCGCCCGCGCTCGACAGCACGTTGAGCACGGCGAACTCGTCCGGGTACGCGTGGTAGCGCCGCGGCATGCCCAAGTAGCCGAGCAGGAACTGCGGGAAGAAGGTCAGGTTGAAGCCGATGAACACGACCACGGCCGAGAACTTGCCCAGCGCTTCGGGGTACATCTTCCCGAACATCTTCGGCCACCAGTAGTGCAGGCCGCCGAGGAAGGCCATCACCGCGCCGCCGACCATGATGTAGTGGAAGTGCGCGACGACGAAGTACGTGTCGTGCACGTGCACGTCGAGGCCCAGGCAGGCGAGGAACAGTCCGGTCAGTCCGCCGATGGTGAACAGGCCCAGGAAGCCGAGCACGTACATCATCGGCGTCGAGAGCTGCACCGAGCCCTTGTAGAGCGTCGCGGCCCAGTTGAAGACCTTCACCGCGCTGGGGATGGCGACCAGGAAGCTCAGCACGCTGAACACCACGCCGGCGTACACCGACTGTCCGCTGAGGAACATGTGGTGGCCCCACACCAGGAAGCCGAGCACTGCGATCGCCAGCGAGCTGAACGCGACGAACGAGTAGCCGAAGATGCGCTTGCGCGAGAAGGCGGCGACCAGCTCACTGATCACGCCCATCGCGGGCAGGATCATGATGTAGACGGCCGGGTGGCTGTAGAACCAGAACAGGTGCTGGAACAGCACCGGGTCGCCGCCGAGCTTGGGGTCGAAGATCCCGATGTGGAACAGCCGCTCGAGCGCGAGCAGCAGGATCGTGATCGCGAGCACCGGCGTTCCGAGCACCATGATCAAGCTGGTGGCGTAGTGCGCCCACACGAACAGCGGCATGCGGAACCAGGTCATGCCCGGCGCGCGCATCTTGTGCACCGTGACGAGGATGTTGAGGCCGGTGAGGATCGACGAGAAGCCGGTGATGAACACGCCCACGGCGGTCACGGCGACGTTCGAGTTCGAGTAGGTGCTCGAATACGGTGCGTAGAACGTCCAGCCCGTGTCGACGCCGCCCATCACGATGGCGAGGAAGCTCACCGCGCCGCCGATCATGTACACGTACCACGACAGCAGGTTCAGGCGCGGAAACGCCATGTCCTTCGCGCCGATCATGATCGGCACGAAGAAGTTCCCGAGCACGCCGGGGATCGACGGGACCAGGAAGAAGAAGATCATCACCAGGCCGTGCATGGTGAAGAGCTTGTTGTAGGTCTCCGCCTGCACGAGGTCGCCCTGCGGCGTCGCGAGCTCCAGGCGCAGCAGGACCGCGAACAGTCCGCCGAGGAAGAAGAAGCCGGTGACCGACAGCAGGTAGAGGATCCCGATGCGCTTGTGGTCGACCGTGAGCAGCCACGAGCGCCACGAGTAGTCGGTCGTGATGTAGTTGTCGCGCGGCGCGCGCAAACTGGCCGCGTTGGGCGTCGCGTTCATGGCTTGGTCTTGGCGCCCTGCGGCGCGGCGAGCGACTCGATGTAGGCGACCAGCGCGAGCAATTGTTCCTCGCTCACCTGGCCGGAGTAACTGGGCATGAGCGGCTCATATCCCTTGACGATCCTGGCGGCCGGGTTGAGCACCGACTCGCGCACGTAGTCCGCGTCGAAGGGCACGGCGCCGCCGCTGCGCATCTCGACTTGCCGGCCCCAGAGCCCGGCCAGGTCCGGCCCGCGCGCGCCCGACTGCGCGTTGTGGCAGGTGTCGCAACGAAGGCTCGTGAACAGCTTCTCGCCCGCTTCGCGCGGCGATTCGCTCGCCGCCGCGCCCGCGAGCCACTTCTGGTAGTCGTTCGGATCGAGCGCGTAGACGCGGCCGATCATCTGCGAGTGCTTCGTGCCGCAGTACTCGGCGCAGAACAAGTGGTACTCGCCGGGCTTCGTCGCCTCGAACCAGGTCGTGGAGTAGCGCCCCGGCACGACGTCGCGCTTGATGCGGAAGGCCGGGATGTAGAACGAGTGGATCACGTCCTCGCTGATCATGCGCAGCTTGACCGGCACGCCCACGGGCACGTGGAGATCGTTGATCTCGCGCTGCCCGGTCGGATGCTGCAGCTTCCACATCCACTGCTTGCCGGTGACGTCGATCTGCATCGCGTTCGACGGCACGCGCACGGTGCGGAAGTAGACCTTCACGCCCCACACGAAGATCACCATCGCGATGCCGAGCGGCACGAGCGTCCACAGGAGCTCGAGCGGCAGCGAACCTTCGATCGGAGTCGGGTGCACGCCGGGGCGGCGGCGGAACCGCACCGTGAAGCCGATCACGAGCGCGCAGATCAGCGCCGAGAAGAACACCGACACGCCGATCAGGAACCAGTAGAGCGCATCGACCTCTCCGGAGATCGTCGACGCGCTCGGCGGGAAGAGCGGCAGGTTGCTGTTGCCGTCGTAGGACTGCGCGGCGCTCACGAGCGAGGCGAAGAACTTCACGCGTGCGCCTCCGCGCGACGGTCGCGCCACAGATTGCGCCCGACGAACACCGCGATCGCAAGGACCGTGAGCACCGCCGCCGCGCGCAGCACGACCATGATCGCGAAGCCGTAGCGGCCCTCCCACGGGTCGTAGTGGAAGCACTTGAGCACGATCTGGTCGACGAAGGACCCGACCTTGCCCTCGCCCGCGTCGACGAGCGCGAGCTTCAGATCGCGCGGGTCGTAGCCGATGCCGTAGAGGTAGTGCGTGAGCACGCCGTCCTCGCTCGCCACCATCACGCCCGCGGCGTGCGCGTACTCGTCGCGCTCCGCGTCGTAGGCGTAGCGGAACCCGAGGGCATCGGCGAGCGCGCGGACATTCGGCTCGTCGCCGGTCAGAAAGCGCCAGCCCTCGAAGTCGGTCGCGACGGCGGCGTCGCCGAAGCGCTTGGAATCGAGTTCGCCCAGGTAGCGCCGCTTCTTCGTCGCCGCGAGTTCGTGGTCTTCGGCGGGATCGATGGTCACGGTCACGACGCGGAAGTCGCCCCCGAGCTCGAGTTGCACGGCGCGCATCGCGCTCACCAGATCGTTGAGCACGAGCGTGCACAGCATCGGGCACTCGTAGTACACGAGCGCGAACACCACCGGCCGGCCGTCGAAGGCGTCCGCGAGTTCGAACACGCGCCCCGCTTCGTCGCGGAACTCGAGTTCGAGCGGCAGCTTGTCGCCCAGCTTCTGGTCGATGCCGACGTCTTCGACGCCCTCGAAGCGCTGGTAGGCGTCGAGGCGCTGCGCGGCGAGCGGCTGAACCGATCCCGCGAGCAGCGCGAACAGCGCGAGCAGCGACACAAGCGCCGACGGACACGCCCTGGCCATCACTTCCTCGCTCCTCGCGTCGGCAGCCCGCGCTCCAAGGTGAGCTCCATCGCGCGCTCCACCGGGATGCGCACGACGCCGGAAGTCCGGTCGATCCACTCGTACTGCGTCGTGAGCTGTCGCTCGCGCTCGCGGTGCGCGACCAGGTCGGCCGAGGTCTCGCGCTGCAGGCGCGGCGCCGGCGGCTCGCTCGGCTGCGCCATCGGGTGCGGGAGCCGGTCGGCGAGCGTCTCGCGTTCGTCGAAGACCTCGAACACCCAGACCATCGCGGCGAACGACGCCGCCACGACCAACGTCAACACGACCGTGAACACGGCGACGGGCTTGAACTGCGCGTCGCTGCGTTCGTAGCCGCCGGAGGAGTCGTTTCCGTGCTGCATGGCTAGTGGTGCGCCGCGGCGAGGGCCTGCGGATCGGGCTCGGGAAGCGACGTGAGCGGCCGGTTCCGGAGCTGGGAGAGGAACACGCCGAGCCACAGCCCGCCGATGCCGAGGAAGTTGCTGGCGAGGCTCCAGTGCAGGTGGAACCCGGGGTTGTGGATGTCGTGGCTGAAACTCGGCGCGACGTACCACACGATGTCGACGAGTCGCATGAGGAGCAGGCCGGCGGCGAGGCCTCCGAGCACTTTCGGCTTGTGCTTGACCGTCTTCGACAGCAGCACGAGGAACGGCAGCGCGAAGTGCAGCGCGATCAGCACGACCGCGATGACGAGCCACGCGCCGTGCTCGCGCTTGATGTACCAGGGCGTTTCCTCGGCCAGATTCGCCGACCAGATGATCACGAACTGCGAGTAGTTCACGTAGGCCCACAGCAGCACGAACGCGAACAGCAGCTTGCCGAGATCGTGCAGGTGCGTGGGCAGCAAGCGGCCTTTGAGCGGCGCGCTCCGCGAGGCCCACGCCGAGAGCAGGATCGTGAAGGCGAGCGTCGCGAGGCCTTGTCCGATGATGAACACGACGCCGTAGATGGTCGAGAACCAGTGCGGCTCGAGCGACATGGCCCAGTCGATGGCCGCGAAGGTCATCGCGAGGAAATACAGCGCGAGCCCGGGTCCCGAGATGTAGCGCATCCGCGCGGCGACGGCTTCACCGCCGCCCGCGTCGAGGCGCTTGGCCCCCGCGCCGAGCCACGTCGCGAGCCCGATCCAGATCGCGAAGTACGCCGCGGTTCGCACCAGGAAGCCGCTCGAGTTGAGGTAGGGCGCCTTGTGCGCGAGCAGTGGATCGGCGGCGACGACGTCTGCGTGCGACCACTCGTAGAGCTCGTGGATGCCGAGCCCGATCGGCAAGAAGAGCAGCACGAACAGCGGCAGCGTGCGCATCGCGGCCTGCATCCAGCGCTGGATCGCGAGGCCCCAGCCGCCGCCGGTCAAGTTGTGCAGCATCGAGAGCGCGAGGCTGCCGAGCGGGAGCGCGATCCAGTACAGGAACGCGATCAACCACATCCGCGTGAACTCGGTGCGGTCGCTGAACCACGCAAACGCGCTCGCGGCGAGCCCGAGGCCGCCCACGGCGAAAGCCAGCCGGCGCAGCCGCTCGAGACGCGGCCAGAAATCGTCGCCCGCGCTCATTTGGCCTCCAGCTTGGCGCGCTCGGCGGCCGGAACGTCGTCGAGGGAAGCGTGCTGCGACAACTGGAGCGCGCGCACGTACGCCGCGATCTTCCAGCGATCCTCGACACTGATGCGGTCGGAGTAGTCGTACATCGCGCCGAAGCCGTTCGTCATCACGTCGAAGAAGTAGCCCACCGGCGCCTCGCGCAAGCGATCGATGTGCAGCGACGGCGGCCGCTTCATCCCGCGTTGCACGATCATGCCCTCGCCCAGACCGGCGGCGTCATGGCACGGCGTGCAATAGATGCCGAAGCGCTGGCGGCCGCGTTCGAGCGCCGCCGCATCGATCTCGAAGGGAAAGCTGTCGACCAGCTTGCCGCCGACCTTGCCCGTCGTGAGGTGCGGGTCGAGCTGGAGCTCGCCGCGCGCGACCACGCCTTCGACGAGGGGGCGCGCGACGCGCCCGTCGGCGAAGAACGCGCTCGCCTCGAGCGGCTCGCCCTTGGGCTGGTCGTGCATGTCCTGACGGCACGCCGCGGCGCCGCAGCCCAGCGCGAGGACGCTCGCGACGATGCGCCGCCGCCACTTGGAAGTGCTTCGCACCATCAGTGCGGAACCTCCTTGACCGACAGCCCGCCGAGCCCGTCCATGAAGCTCTTGGTGGACTGCATGTCGAAGCGCGGATCGCGCGAGAGAATCATCAGGAAGAAGCGGTTGCGGCTCGCGAGCTCGAAAGCCGGCACGTTGAACACCGGGTGGTAGGGCTGCGGCAGTCCGTTCAGCCACAGCATCCCGAGCACGGCCGACGCGGCGGCGAAGAGGATCGTCATCTCGAAGGTGACGACGATGAACGACGGCCACGAGTTGTAGGGCCGCCCGCCGATGTTGAGCGGATAGTCGATCACGCTCGTCCAGTACTGCAGCCCGAAGCCCACGCACGCGCCGACGATGCCGCCCGCGAGCACGATGAACGGCAGCGAAGTGCGGTAGCCGAGCGTGTGCGCGACTTCCTCCATCGGAACCGGCGTGTAGGCCTCCATCACGGTGTAGCCCTCGGCGCGCGAGCGCTTCGCGGCCGCGAGCAGCTCGTCGCCGTCGTGGAACTCCGCGAGGTAGCCGTAGATCGGGAACTTGGGTTTCACGGCCGGCGCGCCTCCCCCGCCGAGCTCGAGCTCGTCCCGATCTTCAGGCCGGGCTTGGGCGGCTCCTCACCCGTGGCCGGGACCAGCGTGCGCATCTCGAAGATCGAGATCATCGGCAGGAAGCGGATGAAGAGGAACAGGAGGAAGAAGAACAGCCCGATCGTGCCGATGTAGAGCGCCCAGTCCCAGACCGTCGGCACGTACATGCCCCACGACGACGGCAGGTAGTCGCGGTGCAAGCTGGTGACGACGATCACGAAGCGTTCGAGCCACATGCCGACGTTCACGACGATGGCGATGGCGAAGAGCGCGGGGATGCTGCGGCGCACGCGCGCGCTCCACAGGAGCTGCGGGATGAGCAGGTTGCAGGTGATCAGCGCCCAGTACGACCAGCCGTAGGGCCCGAACATGCGGTTCGCCATCATGAAGCGCTCGTACGGCGAGCCGCTGTACCAGGCGAAGAAGGCCTCCATCGCGTAGCCGTAGCAGACGATCATCCCCGTCGCGAGGA
>CALFYL010000088.1 GCA_937952135.1 uncultured Planctomycetia bacterium | reverse complement strand
CGCGCGCGCCTTCAGCCTCGTCGGCGCGCTCTCGATCATCCGCTTCCGCACGGCGATCAAGGAGCCGCGCGACGTCGCGTTCCTGTTCGCGACCATGGCGGTCGGCATGGCGGCCGGCACGGGCTTCTACGACCTCGCGATCCTGTTCACGCTGTTCGTAGCGCCGGCGGTCTATTTCCTCTACCGCTTCCAGATCGGCTCGCAGCCGACCAGCGAAGTGCTGCTGAAGGTGCAGCTCGCGGGCGACCAGGACCATCGCACGCTGTTCCAGCAGGTTTTCTACGAGCATTTGAGCCAGCATTCGCTGCTCTCCATCGAGACGATCCAGGGCGGCGCGGCGCTCGAGCTCGTCTATTCGATCCACATGAAGCCGCAGTCGAGCGCGAACGATCTGATGGGCGCGTTGCGCGCGGCGAACGGCAACCGCAAGGTCGTGCTGCTCTCCGGGGCCCAGAACGTCGACGTGTGAGCCGTGGAACGCGCGGTGAGAGGCGTCGAGCATCGGGCGCAGCGCTGGGTGGCGCGCCACGAGCGCGCGCTCATCGCGGCGTGGTTGTGCGCGTCCGCGCTGCTGGTCGGCGCACTCGCCGTGTGGGGCGTCGTCTTCAACGGCGCGGAGCGGGCGGTGGACGTCTGGGACAGCGCCTGGATCGGCGAGGTCGAGCGCGCGGCCGCGGAACTCGAGCGCGGAGAGGTCGAGCGCGCCACGGAGCGCCTGGAGCACGTCGTGCGCACGAACGGCGTGAGCTTCGTCAAGCACAAGCACGACAAGGAACACGAGCGCGCACTCGCGTTGCTCGCCCAGGCCTACGCGACCGCGGATCGCAAGGCGAAGACGCTGGCGACGCTCGAGCGGCTGGTCGAGTTCGATCCGCGCAACTTCGCCAACCACTTCCGGCAGGCGGAGGCGCTGCAAGCGTTCGGCGAGGACGCACTGGCGCGCGAGGCCTACGAGCGCGTGCTCGCGATCCATCCGACGCACTGGCCGAGCGTGGCCGCGCGCATCGACAGGGAGTTCGCCGCGGGCAACTACACGCCCGTGCCCGAGCTCTACGAGCGCTATCTCGACTCCTGGCTGCTCGCACCGCTGCGCCTGGTCGCCGGAGAGCGCCAGGTCGAGTTCGAAGTGCAAGCCAACGGGCTCGCGCAGGAAGTCGACGTGGCGATCGAGATCGAAAGCGGCTGGAAGGGTCGGCTGAGGCTCGAGACGCGCGGCTACACCGCGGCGCTGGAGCGCCTCGAGCTCGTGCCCGCGCTGCGCGTCGGCGAGCTGGGACGGCCGCCGAGCACGGTGCTCGCGCCCGGCGACAGCCGGGACCGCGAGGTCCTCGCGAGCGATGTGCACTCCGCGCTCGAATTCGGCGAGCTCGAGCTTCCCCACGGCGCGCAGCGCGTGCGCTTGAAGCTCACGGTGTTCAAGCGGCTCTCGCCCGACACGTGGACGCAAGTCCAGAAGTCCTACGCGAACAAACTGCTGCACGAACGCCTTGCTTCGGCTCGGGCGCGCTCGCGCGTCGGCGGCTGCGACGAGGCCGGAACGGTCTTCGAGGACTGACCGTGACGCCCGCAGACCCTCGATCGCGCCGCCTCGAATTCGGCCTCGCCGTCGCCGTTCTCGCCGTGCCGGTGTGGTACTTCGCGACGGAGATCACGCCCGATCCGTGGATCCTCGGTTGGTCGAAGCCCTGGGCCGCCGCGCTCCTCGCCTGCGTCCTGCTCGGCGCCCTGCTGCTCGCGAGCTACCGCATGTCGCTCCCGCGGCCGCTCGCTGCCGCTCGGCGCTTCGCCGTCGTTCTCGGCGCCTCGACCTTTGCGTGCCTGCTCGGCATCGAGCTCGCGCTGCGAGCGTTCGACTCCGGAAGCTACGAGCCGCTCGACAATTCCGGCCGCCACGTCGCCGATCCCGATGTGGGCCATGTGTACGCTCCGAATCACCGTCAAGTGCTCCAGTCGCGCGAATTCCGCGCGCTTTGGACGAGCAACGCCCAGGGTGTGCGCGCGCCGCGCGACTTCGGGCCCAAACCCGCCGGGGTCGCGCGGGTCTTGTGCGTCGGCGATTCGTTCACCGCGTGCGATCAGGTCGACTACGAGGGAACTTGGAGCGCGCAACTCGAGGTGCGGTTGAACGTCGAACTCGGAGCGGAGCGCGTCGAGGTCGTCAACGCGGGCTTCCCCGGCTTCAACACGGTGAACGAAGCCCGCTGGATCGCGAAGTTCGGCGCGGCCTTCGAACCCGACGTCGTGCTGCTCGCGATGACTCCGAACGACCTCTCGGAGAACCAGTTCCCCCTGCAATACACAGCGCGCGACGGAGCGCTCGTTTCGAGCCGCAGCACGCGGGCCGACCGCGACCGCCACGCAGAGCGCGCGAGCTGGTGGCGCCTGGCAGCCGCGGTCGAGCGGAGCTTGCTGCTCCAGCGCCTCGATCGCTCCCCCCGCGCGCGCAAGCTGCTCGGCAAGTCCGAGTACAACCACGTCGAGGCGTTCCTCGTGGCGCCGAACGAGAAGTCCCGCAAGCTGTTCGCGCTCGCCGAGGAGCATGTGCTCGCGGCGCGCGACAACGCCGCGAAACTCGGCGCGCGCTTCGCCCTGCTGACGATCCCCTACCGCCACCAACTGCGAGACTTGGGGCCGGGCCTCGACGGCGCGCGCTTCGGAGCGCACTGGGTGGAGTTCGCCGCGTCGCACGGTTTCCCGGCCGCCGATGCGCTGCCGGAGTTCCTGAGCGCCGCGCGGACCGAGAGCTTGCACTGGAAAGAGGACACCCACTGCACCGCCGCGGGCAATCAAGCCGTCGCCGCCGCGGCGTGCAAGCTGTTGCTCGAGCACCGCCACGAGTTGGGGCTCGAAGGAGACGCGCGATGAGCGCGCGACTCGGCGGGGGATCGCACGGCTGGTGGCGGCGCGTCACGCTGCTCGACGCGGTCGTGTTCACCACGCCGCTGCTCGTCCTCGCGCTGTGGCTGTTCGGCTCGGCCGTGCTCGACTACCGCCGCATCCGGAGGTTCGACGACTGGTGGTCGCGCCAGACCAGCGTGCGAAAGTTCGGGTTCTACCGCGCGCGCACGGCGCTCCGCTCGTTCGAGATGAACGAGCTCGCGAAGAGCTTCTCCGCCGAACGCGAAGACGTGCCGCGCCTGCGAATCCTCGTCGACCGCGAGGAGTTCGACCGCCTCGACCGCAACGCCGCCGAGCACTGGGGCGAGTGGATCGACGTTCGGTTGCTCGACGCGGGCGACGCGACCGAAGCGCGCCTGCGCTTCCGCGGCGACGGCAGCGCGCACTGGACCAGCGAGAAGAAGTCGTTCACGCTCCGCACGGGGCGCGACGAGCTCTACAAGGGCTTCCGAACGCTCGCCTTCAGCGTCAAGGACGTTCTGCCGCAGTGGCTGGTGGGAACGATCGCCAAGGACTTCGGCCTGCTCGCGCCCGAGCAGCAGATCGTGCCGG
>CALFYL010000087.1 GCA_937952135.1 uncultured Planctomycetia bacterium | reverse complement strand
CCCGGTGCTGCGCGTGGAACGCTGGGTGGAGTTCTCGGGTCCGGCGCCCACTCTCGAACATCGCTTCTCCAAGGAGGCCTCGGCGGAGCTTTGGGATCCCCGCAGCGCCGGTGGATCCGATGCGCAAGCAAGCAGCGCCGCCGCTCGGCTCCGGCAAGGCTCATCGATCGTGCTCCGGGCGGAGTGATCCATGCGCGCGGCGGAGCGCTGGCCGAAGTTCAGAACCTAGCGCGCTTCAAGCGCAACAGAGCTGCGGCGCGTCGGTGACTCGGTCGAGGGACTCTGCGGCGGACCGTCGTCCGCGCGCGACGTTCCGCTACTTCGACTCGTCGCGCCACCAGTCGCCCTGCGCGACTTGGGCGATGCCTTCGGCGTAGGTGCGCGGCTGCCAGCCGAGTTCGGACACCGCGTTCGAGATGTCGTGCTCGTGGTGCAGGTTGAAGTAGGCGCTGGCGCGGCGGTCGGCGGTGTTGTCGACGAACAGGCCCTTGAGGAAGATCGCGCGGTCGGCCCACTTCTTCGAGATGTTGCGGCGCTTGAGGCCGCCGCCCGCGGCGCGGATCGTGAGGTCGACGAACTCGTTGTAGGCGATGCCGCCGGGACCGGCGAGCTCGTAGCAGCAGTCGATGCCGCGCTCGAACTTGAAGTAGCTCAGCACCGCGTCGATGACGTCGTCGACGTGCACCGGGTTGATCTTCGAGAGGCCGTCGTGCGGCACCCAGAAGGTCCCGCTCGGCTTCGAGCAACGGCGCAGCAGCGGCGCGGTGTGGCGATAATCGCCGACGCCGTAGACCAGCGTGGGGCGGAACGACGCCCACTCGATGCCCGAGCCGCGAATCAGCTTCTCCTGCACGCGCTTCGAGTCGCGGTAGTAGCTGTAAACCGGCGCCCCGATCACCGCCGACGACACCACCCAGATCTGGAACTCCGGGTTCGCCTCGCGCCGGGCGAGGTCGAGCAGGTTGGTCGTGCCTTGCACGTTGACCTTCTGCATCTCCTCGTCGCCGAGGTGGTCGTGCGCGCTCGCGAGGTGCACGAGCAGATCGACGCCCGCGAGAAAGCCCTTCAGCGAGTCGGCGCGCGTGAGGTCGCCGCTGTGGACTTCGAGCTTGCCCTCGACGCCCTTCGTGATGACCTCCTTCGCGTCGTCCTTCACGACTTGCTCGCGGCCCGGCCGCGCGAGCCCGCGAACGCTGTGGCCGGCGCGCAGCAGTCCGCGCACCATGTAGGCGCCGATGAAGCCGGTGGCGCCCGTGACGGCGATGCTGAGCTGTTGCTTCTTGAAGAGGGCCATAGCGCTCCGGCGCGGAGTTCCGGGGCCCGAAGTCAACGCGCGCGAGCGTCGCACGCCCGCAGCAAGCCCTGAGAATCCGCCCTGGCCCCGTATTCTTACCGATCGGCTGGCGGCCTTCCAAGGGACGCACGGTCCGTGAGCGCGCGCCCATAGGCATCCGCGGCCGCGCTTCGGCCCTTCGGCAACTCGTCGAGAAAGCGTTGGAGAGCGCTGCGAACGTCGCGCGCGTGCGGGCGCGCGGCGGCGGGAAGGCGCTCTACGACTTCGGGCCGGCCCGCCCAGCGAAGCACGTCGACGCTGTAGCCGGCGAGAAAGCTGAGCGGCGCGCGGAACTCGAGCACGGGCTTGGAATCGCGCATCGGTTTCGCACTCGCGCACCAGGCGCGAAGCTCCGCGTCGTTCGCCACCTCGAGCGCCGCGAGCTCGTGCGCCCCGAGCACGCCGACCTCGGCGAGCTTCGTCGCGAGCACTTCCGACAACCCGACTTCGGCTAACCCGCCGCTCCACGGTTCGTTCGCGCCGATCAACGCGAGGTCGTAGGCGGTCAAGTACGCCGCGACGTGCTCGAAGGCCGCGCACCACGTCGCCACCATCACTTGCACGTCCTCGGTCGAGAGCTCGTACAGGCTGAGCCACTGCGACGCGACGCCGCCGGGCGCGAGCCGCGAGCTCATCGCGCGGAAGTATTCGAGTGTGTACAGATCGCTCGAGCCGCGCGTCCAGATGTGCACGGGGTCGGAGGTGATCAAGTCGTAGCGCGACGACGTGCGCATCAGCGCGTGCCGGCCGTCGACAAATCGCAGGCTCACGCGTGGATCGTCGACGACGCCGCCGTTCCATTCCGCGAACAGGCGCGCCGCGTCTGCGACCTTCGGCTCGAGCTCGAACAACTCGACTCGCTCGATCGACGGCAGATCGAGCAGCGCGCCCGCGGTCGTGCCCGCGCCGAGGCCGACGACCGCCGCGCTCTTCACGTCGCCGTGCAAGAGGCCCGGGATGTACGCGAGCAAGCGCTGCAGCCGCATGTCCACCGGCGCCGTGCTCGCCTCGACCTTGCCGTTGATGCGGATCGCGCGCACGCGCGCGCCGCTCGCCTCGACGTTGTCCTCGACCGCGACGTTCTCGCAGCGGCCCGCTTCGCTGTAGAGCGTCGTCCGGCCCGGCGGCGGATCCCCCGGGAGCACGGACCACGCCACGAGCGCGAGCGTCGCGGCGCCGAGACCCGCGGCGGCGCCCGTGAGCTTCGTCGCGGCGCGGCTGGCGATCGCGATCGCCGCGAGCGGCGCGAGCGTCGCAACGAACGCGAGGCGCGGGCCGAGGTGCGTGAGCAGCACGAAGCCCGCCGCGGTCGCACCCAGCAGCGCACCGAGAGTGTTCGCGAGGTACACGCGGCCGAGCACGCGTTCGCTCTCGAGCCGCGGCGCGCGTTCGGCTTCGAGGGCCGCGCAGGCGGGGAGCGCCGCGCCGAACGCCACCGCGGGACCGAAGAGCGCGAGCGCCGCGACGATGCCGTGCGACGCCCACATGGCGAGCGGCGACGCGCCGTGGGCGACGCGGTTGTCGAGACCGCCGAAGAGATCGGACTCGCCGAGCTGCCAGCGCAGTGCGAGCACGCCGAGCGCCGCCGCGGCGATCGCACCCAAGGCGCAGCGTTCGACGACGACGAGCGGACGCGCGGGCTTCGCGAGCCAGTCGCGCGCTTGAAGGCTCCCGAGCGCGATGCCGCCGAGAAACACCGCCAGCACGAGCGCGAACGCGTACACCGAGGCGCCCGTGACCGAGATCAGCACGCGCGTCATCACGACTTCGAGCGCGAGGCCGGCGGCGCCGAAGCCGAACGCGCACGCGGCGCCGAGACCGAGGCGCAGGTCGAAGGCACTCGACGCGGCGGCGCCGGACTCGCGCTCGGGTGCGCTCTCGCCGCGCGCAGGGCTGACGAGCGTCGTGCCGAGCCCGGCGACGACGAGCGAGATCAGCGCCGCGCCCCACAGCGCGCCGTCGAGTCCGAGCCGCGGCATGAAAACTGTCACCGCGAGCAGCGCGCCGACGCACGCGCCGAGCGTGTTCACGCCGTAGAACTGCGCGGCGCCCGCACCGACCTGCGCGCGTTCGGCGACGACGAGGCGCGTCATGAGCGGCACGGTCGCGCCCATGGCGAGCGTCGGCGGCAGCAGAAACGCGCTCGCGATGGCGACGCGCGCCACAAGTCCATCGACGGGCTGCAGCCAGACGACGGCGAAGGGCACGGCGGCGGCCCAGGCGGCGATGAAGGCTTCCAGGCCGGCGTAGAGGCGCTCGGGGCGCGGGGAACGCGCCGCGGCGCGCGACAGCAGCACCGCGCCGAGCCCCAGGCCGAGCATGAACACGGCGAGGACGACCGCCGTGCCCTGTGCGTGGCTGCCGAGCACGCGCGAGAGCAACCGCGCCCAGACGGATTCGTAGATCAGCGCGGCGACACCGCTCAGGAAGAAGACGAAGTCCGTGCGCCGCATGGGGAGTGAGCCACAATAGGCGCCCGTGCAGCCCAAGGCATCACCCCTCACGCCATCGCCCGAGGACGGCGAGCCCGCCTTCGGCGTGCTTTGCGCGCTGCGCGAGGAGCTCGGCTCGCTCGCCGAGCGCGCGGTCGAGCGCCACGCGCGGATGGGGCTGGAGGTGCTCGAGCTCGACCTCGGCGGCGCGCGCGCGCTCGCGTGCGTCGGCGGGGTCGGCAAGGTGAACGCGGCGCGCGGCGCGTGCGCGTTGCTCTCGCTCGGCGCGTCGCGCGGACTGCTCGTGGTGGGGGTGTGCGGCGGCCTGAAGCCGCACCTCGGACCGGGGACGTTGCTGCATTGCACCACCGCCGTGCAGACCGATCTGGCGCGTGTCGAGGGTCGTCAGTCCCAGGCCGACGCCGCGCTCCGGCGGGCCTGGCGCGACGTCGCTCCGGGGCCCGAGGGCTACTTTCTGACCGCCGACCGGCCCGTGCTCTCGTGGTGGCGGCGGGCGCGACTCGCACGGGCTTTCGCGGGGGACTGCGCGGCCGACATGGAGACCGCGGCGGCCGGGGCGATCGCCGCGGCGGCGGGCGTTCCGTGGGCCGGATTGAGGGCCGTCACCGACCGCGCCGACGGGCTCGGCGGGTTCGTCTTCAAGCTTCACTTCCCAAGCCAGGCGGGTCGGGCGGCCGATACGGTGCCGTCCCTGCTCGCGCGCCTGAGCGCGAAAGCGCCCCCGTGACTAACCGCCCCGTCATTCACCGCCCCCTTTACCCCGCGCTACGCTGGGTTCGGCGGGGGGTACGCGTGTCGAGGGAGAGCGCCGTTCGGCGCGCACTCGGGCGCTCGATCCCCCGTTCGGCGACTCGAGATTCGATTTTCATGGGGCAGCGGCACCCGAGCACAGCGGCACGAGGGGGGAGGTTCGCGGCGGCATGACGCTCGCCGGGAACTACGTGCGGCGGCATTTCGAGCCGCTGATGCTCTCGATCCAGGTGCTGGTCGATCTGGCCGTGGTCTGGCTCGCCTGCTACTTGGGCTGGGCGGCGCGCGAGTGGATCGCGTACAGCGCCGGCCCGGCGTTCCACGACCACCGCGAGGTGTTCCTGCTGACGGCGGCGGTCACGTTGGTGTGCTTCCACACCTACGGGATGTACAGCCCGCTCAAGAGCCTGCTGAACATCGAGGAGTTCAAGGCCATCGCGAAGAGCACCGCGGCGGCGTTCCTCGTCGTGCACGCGCTGTTCACGATCTTGCGCACGGCCACGCTGCCGTCGAAGGGCATCTACCAGTTCATCCTGCCGCTGCACCGCTTCGTCGACATCCACATGGTCGACCTGCAGGGCGAGTGGATGTTCTCGCGCCTCTCGGTGCTGCTCGCCTTCGGCTTCATCCTCGTGCTCACGACGGTCAGCCGCTTCTGCTCGTTCAAGGCGATCCAGTGGCTGCACCGGCGCGGCATCGGCAACCGCAACGTGCTGATCTACGGCGTCGGCGACACGGCGAAGCGCCTGCAGAAGAAGTTCGTGCTCGTGCCGACGCTCGGACTGAACCTGATCGGGTTCGTGAGCCCGTCGGGCGACGACGTGGGCCGGCGCATCGACCGCGCGGACGTGCTCGGCTCGGGCGACGAGCTCGATTTCCTGATCCGCCGCTACAAGATCAGCGAGGTGTTCGTCGCGATGCCCGAGGCGCGCGAGGAGGACCTCATGGGCATCGTCGAGATGCTCGAGCGCGCCGGCGTCGTGTACCACGTCGTGCCGCGCTTCTACCACCTCTACTCGCACAAGGTGCGCATCGAGACGCTGGACTCGATCCCGCTCATTTCGCGTCCCGATCGCGAACCGGGACTGCTGCAATCGTTCGCCAAGCGCGCGCTCGACCTCGTCGTCGCGACCTCGGTGGTGTTGCTCGGCGCGCCGCTGTTCGTGCTCGCTGCGATCCTGATCAAGCGCGAGTCGCCCGGGCCGGTGTTCTTCCGCCAGGTGCGCGTCGGCAAGGAAGGCAAGCCGTTCCAGATGATCAAGTTCCGCACGATGCACACCCACCTGTCGGGTGACGCGCCGAAGCCGAAATCGCACGACGACCCGCGGCTGACGCACATCGGGCGCTGGCTGCGCCGCTACAGCCTCGACGAGCTGCCCCAGGTGTTCAACGTGCTCCAGGGCGACATGTCGATCGTCGGGCCGCGGCCGGAGATGGCCTTCATCGTCGAGCGCTACGGACCGATCGAGCGCGAGCGGCTGCGCGCCAAGCCGGGATTGACCGGGCTGTGGCAGATCTCCTACGCCCGCGGCGAGGCGATCCACGAGAACATGGAGTACGACATCTACTACATCGAGCACCAGTCGCTCCTGCTCGACGTCGTGATCATCGCCCTCACCGGGTTCGCGGTGGTGAAGGGCACGGGCGCCTACTAACCTGCGCCGACGTTGCACGTCTTGCACGTCCTCGAAGCGACCATCGGCGGCGCGCGGCGCCACGTGGTCGACGCGTGCCGCGGACTCGCGGGCCGCGGCGTGCGGACGACGCTCGTCTGCGCGGCGCTCCGGGAGCCGGCGATGCGCCGCGACATGCAGGAGCTGGGCGCCGCGGGGGTCGACGTGCGCGAGCTGCCGATGCTGCGCGCGATCCGGCCGCACGTGGACTTCGGGCACATGCTCGCGCTGCGGAAGCTTCTGAAGGAGCTCGAGCCCGACGTGGTGCACACGCACTCGAGCAAGGCGGGCGTGCTCGGGAGGCTCGCGTCGCGCTCGACGGGCATCGGCGCGCGGGTGCACACGCCGCACACCTTCGCGTTCCTCTTCGGCGCGATGTTCGGCTCTCGCTCGCGGGCGGCGTTTCGATCCATCGAGCGCGCGCTCGCGTCGAGCACCGACCGCTTCGTCGCCGTGTCGCAGGACGAGGCGGCGACCTTCGAGAGCGCGGGCTTCATCCCGCGCGAGAAGGTGCGCGTGGTTCCCAACGGCGTCGATCTCGCGCGCTGGAGCTCGGCGACGCCGATCGAGCGTTCCGAGCTCGGTGCGCCGGCCGGCGCGCCGTGCATGGCGGTGGTGGGGCTGCTCAACATCGCCAAGGGGCAGGACCTCGCGATCCGCGCGCTCGCGACGCGGGGCCTGGAGGAGCTGCACTTGCTCGTCGTCGGGCACGGCGAGCTCCGCGAGAGCTATGAAGCGCTCGCCAAGACCCTCGGCGTCAACGCGCGCACGCACTTCCTGGGCTGGCGCGACGACACGCCGCGCATCCTGCGCTCGGTCGACGCGCTGTTGTTGCCGTCGCGCTGGGAGGGCATGCCCTACATCGTGCTCGAGGCGATGGCCGCGTCGTTGCCGGTGGTGGCGACGCGCGTCGACGGCGCGCGCTGCGTGCTGGAGGAGGCGCGGTGCGGCGTGCTCTGCGACGTCGGCTCGGTGGAATCGATCGCGGCGGGTGCGAGGCGCCTGCTGGAGCTCGACGCGGGCGGCCGCGCCGAGCTGGCCGCGCGCGGGCGGGCCGCGGTCGAAGCGCGCTACACGCTCGAGCGCATGGTCGACGGGCTCGTGGCCGTGTACCGGGAGCTCGCGTGAAGCTGCTGCACGTGATCACGACGCTCGACGTCGGCGGCGCGGAGATGCACTTGCTCGCGCAGGTGCGGGGACAGACGGCGCGCGGACACGAGGTGCGCGTCGCGTACTTGAAGGGCCACGGGACGCTCGAGCGCGATTTTCTGGCCGCGGGCGCGAAGGCGGTCGTGCGCGTGGGTTCGGGGCCCGCGTTGCTCGGGCGACTGTGGCCGCACTTGCGCTGGGCCGAGATCGTGCACAGCCACCTGCTCAAGGCCGACATGGCCACCGCCGTCGCGGCGACGCTCGCCGGGCGCCGATCGACGTTGATCTCGAGCAAGCACAACGACGAGCAGGTGCTCGAGCGGCCGCTCGTGTCCTTCGTGCACGGAATCCTCGGCGCGCTTCCGCAGCGCACCATCTGCCTGTCCGACCACGTCGTGCGCTTCATCGAGAAGCACGGCCGCATCCGTCGCGACAAACTCGTGCGCATCTACTACGGGCTCGATCCCGCGCCCTTCGAGCTCGCGTCGCGCGACCGGGCGGCGCGGGCCGAAGCGCGGCGCGAGTTCGGCATCGCGGACGACGAGGTCGTGTTCACGTGCGTGGCGCGCTTCGCCCCGCAGAAGGCGCACGACGTGCTCCTGCGCGCGACCGCGAAGCTGGTCGAGTCCGCGCCGCGCGCGCGGCTGCTCCTCGTCGGCGACGACCCCTTCGGTGACGGCCGCACGCGCGCCGAGCAACTCGCGGCCGAGTTGAAGCTCGGCGGGCGCGCGATCTTCGCCGGCATTCGCCGCGATGTGCCGCGCCTGCTCGCGGCTTCGGACTGCTTCGTCATGTGTTCGCTCTGGGAGGGCTTGGGCCTCGTGTTCCTCGAGGCGATGGCCGCCGGTCTGCCGGTCGTCGCCACGCGCGTTTCGGCGACGCCCGAAGTCGTCGAGGAGGATGCGACGGGCTTGCTCGTTCCGCCGCGCGACGAGGCGGCGCTCGCGGCCGCGATGGAGCGCGTCGCTCGCGACGCCGAGCTTCGAGCCGCCCTGGGAGAGCGCGGGCGGGCGCGGGTCGGAAAGATCTTCGCGGTCGAGCGCATGGTCGACGAGACCCTGGATGTGTACCGAGCCGTACAGCGTGCTGCGCACTCGGGCCGATAGACTCCCTTCACGGACGAGCGACCCTTGAGCGTGCCTTCCCAAGAGCCCGAAGTTTCCGATCGCGACGTCGCGGCGCCCGCGCCCGGTCCGGTCGAGGCCGGGGCCGCCGCGCCGACGGTCGAGTCGAAGTCCTACCGCGGGCCGGATCGGCGCCGCGGTCCGACGCCGCGCTTCTCGCGCTACACCTTCTTCGGCGGCCGCCGTCGCCGCGGCCGGCGCGACGGCGAGAACGACAACGCCTTCGTCGACCGCTACAGCCCGCGCTTGCTGCTGGTGATGCTGTGGATCGGCCTGATGAACATCGGGGACAGCTTCTTCACGCTTCACCACATCCAGGCGGGCGCGATCGAGCTCAACCCGGTGGCTGCGTGGATGCTGACGACCGGCCGCACGGGTTTCGTGTTGCTCAAGGCGAGCATGATCACGATCCCGCTGATCGTCCTGACCTTGCACAAGAACTTCTCGCTCGCGCGCATCGGCATCTGGACCGCCGCCGGCGCGTACACCGTGCTCTTCGCGTACCACCTCGCACTGCTCTGAGCGTCGGCCGCGATCGAGCCCTCGACGGGCGCGCGAGCCGGGAACCGGGGCCTCGCGTGAAGTACGCTGACGGGCCCCATGCGCATCGCGCGAGTCCTCACACGGATGAACCTCGGCGGGCCGGCCCGCCAAGTGCTGGCCAGCGATCCGCTGCTCGCACGGCGCGGATACGAGGTCCGCGTGTTCGTCGGGGCGCCGGAGCCGGGCGAGGGCGATCTGTTCGAGGAGGCGCTGCGGCGCGGCATCGACGTCGTGCGCGTGCCGGGACTCGGGCGCGGCTGGTCACTCCCCGGCGACTTGCGCGCGCGCGCGTTCTTGAAGCAACGCTTCTCGGACTTCCAGCCGCAGATCGTCCATTCGCACGCTTCGAAAGCCGGCGCCCTGGCGCGCTCGGCGGCGCGCGGGCTGGCGGCGGGACGCGTGCACACGTTCCACGGGCACGTGCTCGAGGGCTATTTCCCCGCGCCGATCTCGCGCGGCCTGATCGCGATCGAGCGCAAGCTCGCGCGCGACACCGACCGCATCGTGGCCGTGTCGCACGCGACCGCGAACGACCTCGTGCGGCTGGGGATCGCGCTCGAGGAGCGCATCGTCGTCATCCCGCCCGGCGTCGATCTCACGCGCTTGCTCGAGCTCGAGCGCGGCGGCGGAGCTCTTCACGCGCGCCTCGGCGCGCCGTCCGACGCGCAGTTGGTCGGTGTGATCGGTCGCCTCGCGCCGGTCAAGGCGCCCGAGCGCGCGCTCGAGGTGTTCGAGATGCTCGCGGAGCGCTATCCCAGGCTCCAACTCGTGTTCGTCGGCGACGGCGAGCTGCGCGGAGCGCTCGAACGCCGCATCCGCGCACTGCCGGCGGCGCTCCAGCAGCGCGCGCACATGCTCGGCGCGGTCGAGGACGTCGCGCCGCTCTTCGCGGACCTGTTCGCGGTGCTGCTCACCTCGCAATCCGAAGGCATGCCGGTCGCGTTGATCGAGGCCGCGGCGGCGGCGTTGCCGGTCGTGTCGACGCGCGTCGGCGGCTGCGAGGAGATCGTCGCCGAGGAACGCACCGGGTATCTGGGGACGAGCGTCGACGAGCTGGCTTACGGACTCGCGCGGTTGCTGGACGACGCTGCCGCCGCGAGTTCGATGGGCCAGCGCGCGCGCATCCGCGTCGCGGCGAAGCACAGCGGCGAGAGCCTCGCGGGGCGCCTCGACCAGCTCTATCAAGCGGTCGCGCAGGAGCGTGCATGCGCCTCCTGATGGTCAGCGGCGACCGCCAGGTCTCGATCGGCGAGCGCGGGCCGTTCTATTCGATGCAGCGCGAGTTCTCGCGCCATTTCGAACGCATCGACGTGCTCTGTCCGCGGCCCGACAAGCCCGTGACCGTGCGCAGCATCTTCGACCGCGTGCACTTCCATCCAGCTGCGTGCGGGCGCTGGGGGATGGTCGACTACATCGTCGCCAAGGGCCGCGAGCTGATCGCCGAGCACCGCCCGGCGCTGATCGTCAGCCACGACTATGGCTGGTTCTACAACGGCCTCGGCGCCGCGAAGCTGACGAAGCTCACCGGCGTGCCGTACCTCTCCGAGATCCACCACGTGCCCGGCCACCCGGTGGCGGCGGACTTTCGCGAGCGCATCGACCGCACCGTCGCGCGCTTCTACGTGCGCTGGGCGCGAAGTCGTGCACGCGCCTTTCGAGTGGTGAACTCCGTCGAGATGCCGGCGCTGCTCGAGAGCTGGGGCGTGCCGCGAAGTCAGATCGTCGTGCTGCCGTCGTTGTACATCGATCTCGAGGTGTTCTCGCCGCCGGCGTCGCCGCTCGAGCCCGAGCACGACATCGCCTACGTCGGCCGCATGGTGAACAACAAGGGACTCGACCGCATCGTCGACGCGACCGCGAACCTCGCGGTGCGCGGCTTGAGAGCACGCTTGCTGATGGTGGGCAAGGGGCCGTTGCTCGCGGCGACGAAGGCGCGCGTCCAAGCGCGCGGACTGGGAGCGACGACGAAGTTCGTCGAGTGGGTGGAGCGCCCGGAAGACCTCGCCGCGCTCTACCGGCGTTCGCGCGTCGTCGTCTGTGCGTCGACGTGCGAGGGCGGTCCGCGCTTCACCGTCGAAGCGATGGCGTGCGGGACTCCGGTGGTGAGCACGCCGGTCGGAATGATGAAGGAGCTCGTCGAGGACGGGCGCAACGGCGCGGGCTGCGGCTTCGATGTCGCGAGCTTGACCGGAGCGCTCGAGCGCGTGCTCGGCGACGAGCCGCGACGCAAGCTGCTCGGCGCTGCCGCCCGCGAGGCGACGCTGCGCTTCGAGTACTCGAAGGTGATCCGCGGCTACGCGGAAGGGCTGAAGAAGCTCGCCGGGGCGCCGCTGTGAAGCTGCTCTTCCTCACGCAGGTCCTCGACCGAAACGACGCCGTGCTCGGTTTCGTGCCGCGCTGGATCGAAGGCCTGGCGGCGAACTGCGAGCGCGTGCGCGTCGTCGCCCTCGAGCTCGGCGACACGAGCGGCTTGCCGCCGAACGTCGACACGCGCGAGGTCGGCCGCGCGGGGTATCTCGGACGCTACCTCCGCAACCGTTCGTTCCTGCGCGAGGCGCTGTTGCAGGACGGCTTCGACGCGGTGCTCGCGCACATGGTGCCGCGCTACACGCTGCTCTCGTCGCGAACGGCGCGCAAGGCCGGCGCGCGGCAGTACCTGTGGTACACGCACGGCGCGGTCGACGATCGGCTGCGAAAGGCGGTCGAGCGCGTCGAGAAGGTGTTCACGGCCAGCGAGGAGTCGCTGCGCATCGACACGCCGAAGCGCGTCGTCACGGGCCACGGCGTCGACACGCGGCGCTTCGTTCCCGGCGGCGTCGATCCGGTGCGGCCGATCCGCCTGCTCACCGTCGGCCGGCTCACCCAGGCGAAGGATCCGCTCACGATTCTCGCCGCGGTCGGCATCCTCGTGTCGCGCGGCTTCGACGTGCACCTCGACATCGTCGGCGACGTGCTCGCGAGCGGCGACGGCGCCTATCGGCGGCGCGTCGAGGAGCAGATCGACGTCGGTGCGCTGCGCGAGCGCGTCGTGCTGCACGGGGCGATTCCCTACCGCGACATCGCGCCCTTCTACCAGCGCTCGACGCTGCTCGTGAGCGCGAGCCGAACGGGGAGCATCGACAAGGTGGTGCTGGAGGCGATGGCCTGCGCGCGGCCGGTGCTCACGTGCAACGACTCGTTTCCGCGGTTGTTCCGGGAACTCGGCGCCGACGCGGCGAAACTGTGCTTCGAGGCGGAGAGCGCGACGGATCTCGCCGGCCGCATCGAGGGACTGCTGCGCCTGCGCCAGCCCGAGCGCGTCGCCCTCGGCGAACGCCTGCGCGAGCTCGTCGTGCGCGACCACGAGGTCGACGCGCTGATGCGCCGCCTGTGCCGCGAAATGGAGCCCGCGCGGTGAGCGAGCGGCCGATTCGCGAGGAGCTCGTCGAGCCGCTGCGCCGCGCACTCGGCTGGCTGCTCTCGCTGCGCGACGCGCGCGGCGCGATTCTGTGTCCCGAGCACAAAATCGAGCACACGGGCAAGAGCGCGGGTGCGGCGGTGCTCGCGGCGCGGCTGGCGAAGTACGACGCGCCCGAACGCCGCCAGGCGCACCTCGCGGCCGCGATCGAGCAGGGCCGGCGGCTGGTCGCAAACCTCTACCGCGAAGGCTTGAGCGAGTGCCACACGTTCTGGCCGGGGCGCCACGACAAGTTCAACAGCTCGAACGCGGTGATCGACGGCGGCGCGTGCAGCGACGCGCTCGCGGAACTCGTCGAGACGCTCGGGCCCGAGTTGTCCGACGACGATCGCAAGGCCTTCGCGAACGCGAGCACGCTCCACGCGCGCACGTACTTGCGCTACGCGGTGCTCGACAAGGGCGTTCCCGCGCAACGCGCCTGGGGTTTGACGGGACTGGCCGCCGCGTGGCGCCTCTCGCGCGAGCCCGAGCTCGAAAAGGCCGCGATCGAAGCCGTCGGCGCGCTCGAAGGCGTGCAGAACGCCGACGGGAGCTTTCCCTACCATCCGCTCGAGTGGGGCGCGCCGCACGTCGGCGCCGGCGACGCGAGCAGCTTCTACCACTCGCGCATCCCCGCCTTCGCGATGTTCGCGCTCGAACGGCTCGAACGCGATGCGCGCGACCCGCTGTTCGCGAAGTCGATCTACAGCGCGCTCGACTTCGCCGAAGCCTTGCAGGGCCCCGACGGCGTGAAGTGCGGCCTCGTCGAAGCGAAACCGTGGTACTGGGGCGCCGAGTACGAGGTCGCGTCGCACGTCTTCGACGTCTACGCCTTCGCGCGCGCCGGAGAAGTGTTCCGCGAGCGACGCTTCACGGTCGCCGCCGTGCGCGCCTACCGCGCGTGGATCGAACACCTCGCGCCGAACGGCGAGCCGCGCAGCCACATGCCGGGGCCGGGGTTGCGCAAGAGCTACCAGTGCCCGGTGTTCTGGGCGTGCCACGCCGAGTGGATCGCGCGCGCGTTGCCGTGGCTCGAGGCGAGTTGGGACAGCGTGCCGAAGTACGAACGCGTCGGCTCGGGCGGCGGCATCGACCTGCGCATCCGCGCGTACGGCGCGGTCGATCTCGTGCGCGTCGAAGACGATCGCGTCGTGGCGTGGGTGCGCGGCTCGCGACCCGGCTACAACGTTCACCACGGCAGTCCGCACGGCGCGGGTTTGCTGCGCGTCGTTCGCAAGAGCGATGGCGCGAAGCTCCTGACGCGCGAGCGGCTTTCCGCGCACCAGGAGGGCGAGTGGAGCGGGCGCTTCGGTTCGCTCTCGCCCGCCCGCGGCTGGTCGGCGTGCGCTGGCGAGCTTCGGTTCTCGGTGTGGCTCGCGCGCAACCACGCGCGCGGAGGTCGTTGGCGCTCCGCCCTCGGCGCGCCCTTCGACGTCGCGCGCCGCGGCGGCGTCGAGTTTGCGTCGTCGGAGGTTTCCAGCGCGTTTGCGCTGCATTCCACGACCCGCATCGACGGCGAGGGCGTGAGCTTGACGAGCGAGCTCGCTCATCGCGGCGGCCAGCCGGTCCCTGGGTCGCGGCTCGAGCGGCGCTTCGAGGTCGACGGAAGCGGGCTGATCGTGCGCGAGCGATTGATCCAGTCCGGCGGCGCGCGTGGAATCGCATTCCGCTTTCCAGCGGGCGCCGCCGATCGACACGAAGAGCCCGGCGCTTCGCATGCGGTGAGCTATCGCTTAGCGTGAAGGCAACCCGATGACCCCCGAGAACGAAATCGACCGCGGCGGACTGTTCTTGACCCTGCGCGCCGGGCTCAACGCCGGGCTCGCCGTCGGCGCCTTGCTCGGCTTCGTCGACGGCGTCATCGCGAGCACCCGCACTCCGGTCGAAGGCTTCGGGACCATCCTCGCCTGCTTGTGCGCCGCGAGCGTCACCTACGGGATCGTGTACGCGTTGCTCGGCATGCTCGCGGGACTCGCGATGCACCGCTGGTTGCGGCGCCGCGATCTGCCCGGGCGCTTGGGCGCGCTGCTCGTTGTGTGCTTGGCGGGCGGACTGTTCCTCGAATTGTTCTGGTGGTCGCGCGAGTGGGTGCTCTACGGCGTGCCGATCACCGATCCGCGCCGGATCGCGGCGGCCGCTCTGATGCTCGTGCTGTGCTGGGGACTCGGCTTCGCGCTCGTGAACCTCGGCTCGCGACTCTCGCTCACTTGGAAATGGGGGGCGGCTGGCGCGGTCGTGCTGACGTGGCTCGTCGGCGGCCCGTACCTGCTCTTGTCGAAACAAGACGTCGAGGAGCTCGGCCGGCTCAACGATCGCAACCGCGACCTGCCGAACGTGCTGTTCATCGTGCACGACGCGCTGCGCGCGGACGTCCTCGGCTGCTACGGCAACGACCGGGTCAAGACGCCGGTGTTCGACACGCTCGCGGCGCGCGGCGTGCTGTTCGAGAACGCCTTCGTGCAGGCGCCGTTCACGGGTTCGAGCTTCGGCTCGTTCTTCACCGGCAAGTACCCGCGGCGGCACGGCTTCGTGAAGATGGTCCCGGGCATGCGCATGGAGCCGAGCGTGACGATCGCATCGCACCTCGGCAGCGCGAAGTTCGCCGCCAAGGACCTCTCGCTCCAGCACGGCGACTACCACAGCGTCACCTTCATGACCGGCGCGCTCAGCCAGGCGTCGGGCCTCATGCGCGGCTTCGATTCGTACTTCGAGGCCATGATGGGGCACGACCTCGTCGACGCGGACAACGCCTGGAGCGTGCTGCGCTCCGAGCTGGTGCTCTTCACGATCAAATCGAAGCTCGAGCAGCGCCTCCTCGGCGAGCCCGTGAAGCGCGCGGCGATCGATTGGTTCGAGCGCAACGGGCGCAAGCGCTTCTTCGCGATGGCGCACTTCTACGCGACGCACACGCCCTACGACCCGCCGAAGGAGATGCGCGAGCTGTACTGCGACCCCGCGTACGACGGTCCGGTCGAGGCGTTCTATGCGCACCACCGCGAGTTGATCGAGAGCGGCAAGGCGGCGCCGACCGCGGCCGACAAGCGCCAGATCCAGAATCTCTACTACGCCGGCGTCACGCACGGCGACCGGATGACCGGCGAGCTCATCGAGGCGCTCGAACGCGCCGGCGTGCTGCACAACACGATCGTCGTGCTCACGGCCGATCACGGCGAGGAGCTCGATGACCACGGCTTGTGGGAGCACAACCACATGTTCAACACGAACCTGCGGGTTCCGCTGATCGTGGTGGCGCCGGGGATGCTGCCCAAGGGCGTGCGCGTGAAGGAACTCGTGGAATCCGTCGATTTGCTGCCGAGCCTGTGCGAGCTGCTCGGGCTGGCGGTTCCGCACGAAGATCGTCCCGACGGAAACGGCCGCAACTACGGCCAGGTGGATGGCAAGAGCTTCGTCGGCCTCGCGAACGGCCGTGTAGAGTCGCTGCGCGAGGTCTCGTTCTCCGAGAACGGCCTCGAAATGTCGGCGCAGGACCTCGAGTGGAAGTTGATCGTGCGCGCCGCGGATCTGGCGAACGAGACGCTCGCGTCGATCGAGAAGCACGACCTGTACCCGGCGCGGCTGTTTCACCTCGCCAAGGATCCGCAGGAAGTGCACAACGTGCTCGACACCGAACGCGGGCACGCCGAGCGCTTGTTCGCGCACTTGCGGACCTGGGACGCGGCGATGCCGATTCCACGCCACTCGATTTCGCAGTCGGACCGTGACCGCGAGCAAGAGGCGCGGCGTCTGCGCGAGCTCGGATATGCGGAGGGCGTCGGCCAAGGAGTCGAGCCGGCCGCGCCGAAGCCCCCGGACCCGCCCGTGGAAGACTCGAAGGACGCGGACAAGCCCGACGACCCGGACACGGAGCGCGAACGCAAGCCGTGAGCGCGGTCTCGCGGCTTTGGCTGATCGCGAACGCGCGCCTTCCGTCCGAGCGCGCCCAGTCGCTGCAGGTGCTGCAAACCGCGGCGGCGTTTTCGCGCGCCGGAGTGGACTCGACGCTCGTGTACGCGCGCCGTCGCAACGCGCCGAAGCTCCCGGAGGGCCGCACGCTCTACGAGCACTACCAGGTTCCGCCCGGCGCGCGGCCCGCGCTCCGCGAAACGCCGTGCGTCGATTGGATCGACACGTTTCCCGTGCGGCTGCAGTACTTCCCGGCGCGCGTTCAAGAGCTCACGTTCTCGCGCAACGCCGCGCTCGCGCTCGAACGCGAGGCGCCGGAACTCGTGGCCTATTCGCGCGAGATCGAGTGCGCGCGGCGGCTGCTGCGGCGCTGCCGCAAGCGCGTGTTCCTCGAAATCCACCGCGTTCCAGGCGGTCCGACGCGCCTGCGTTGGCTGCGCGAAGTGCTCGCGACGTGCAGCGGCGTCGTCGCCATCTCCGGCGGCGTTCGCGACGACTTGCTCGAGCTCGGCGCCCGCGCGGACGACGTTTGCGTGGAGCACGACGGGTTCGACGCCGCGCGCTTCGCGAATCCGGCGTCGCGCGAGCGCGCGCGCGACGAGCTCGGCCTCGCACGCGACGCGCTCGTCGTCGTCTACACCGGGGGATTGCTCGCGTGGAAGGGCGCCGACCTGATCGTCGAGGCCGCGCGCGAGCTTCCGCAGCTCCAGTTCGTGATCGCCGGCGGCATGGCCGCGGATGTCGAGAGGTTCCGCGAGCGCGCCGCGGGCGTTTCCAACCTGCGCGTCGACGGCTTCCAGCCGCCGGAGCGCGTGGCGCTCTACCTCGCGGCCGCCGACCTCGGCCTTGCCCCGAACCGCTCGGCGCCCGCGATCAGTTCGAAGTACACCTCGCCGCTCAAGGTGTTCGAAGCGATGGCGGTCGGCTTGCCGCTGGTCGCCAGCGACTTGCCCTCGCTTCGCGAGATCTTGACGCACGACCGCGACGCTTGGCTGGTGGCTCCGGACGATCCGCGCGCGCTGGCGGCGGGGATCCGGCGCCTCGCCGAGGATCCCGAGCTGCGGGAAAGACTTTCCAAGTCCTTCGTCGCCCGCGCGAGCGAACACACCTGGGACGCGCGCGCGCGGCGCCTCGTGAGGTGGATGAGCGCGCGCGTGTGAGCGGGTGCGTCGACAACGGCTCGCGCGCGGCGCGGCGAACGGTCGATTCGAAAGGCCCGCTCCCCACCGCTACGATGCGGTGTCCCCCGGCTCCATGCGCGTCTTGTTCCTCACCGATTCGCTCTCGGATCTCGACGGCGTGGGGCGTTACGCCGTGCGCTTGATCCGCTCGCTGCAGGAGCAACGCCCGGGGCTCGAAGCGCGCATTCTGCTCGCGCGCAAGCACCGGCCGACGTCGCGCGATGTTCCGCCGCAGTGGGACGTGCGCGTCGCGCTGCCGCCGGACTACTTCTTCCACATGTCGGCGCCGAAGTTCTGGGCCAGCCTCGCGTCGTCGTCGTGGCGCGTGTTCGCCGCGGCGCGCGGCTGCGACCTCGTGCACGCGATCAAGGACTACCCGCACAGCCTCTCGGGGCTGATCGGCGCGCGCATGGCGGGCGTGCCGTGCATCGCAACGGGCCACGGCACGTACACCGTGCAGCCGCTGGTCGATCCGCGCCACGCGGCGCGCGCGCGCTGGTGTTACTCGCGCTTCGCGGCGCTCATCGCCGTGAGCCGTTTCACGGCGCGGCGCGTCACGGAGCTGGTGGGGGAGAGCGACGAAATCGCGCAGCGCTTGCGGGTCATTCCCAACGCTGTCGACGCGGGGCACTTCGCGCGCCGGCTCGACATCGGCGCGAAGCCGTGGCACGCCCATCCGTTCACGCTCGCGATCGGCGAGTTGAAGGAGCGCAAGGGCCACCACGTGTCGCTGGCGGCATGGCTGCGGTGCGCGGCGACGCGGCCGCAGTTGCACCACTACGTCGTCGGCAAGGGCAGCGATGACGAGCACCACCGCTCGCTGCTCGAGCTCGTCCGACGCAGCGGGCTCGAAGCGCGCGTTCACTTTCTCGGCAACATCGACGAGGACGAGAAGATCGACCTCCTGCAGCGCGCGCAGGTGTTCGTGCACACGCCCGTGCGCGCGAGCGACGGCGGTTTCGAGGGCTTCGGGCTCGTGTACCTCGAGGCCTCGGCGGCGGGAACGGCCTGCTTGGGCACGCTCGGTTGCGGCGCGGAAGACGCGATCGTTCACGAGCGCACGGGGCTGCTCGTCGAGCCCGATGTCGACGCCGTCGCCGCGGGCCTGGCGCGGATGCTCGACAGCGAGAGCTTGCGCGCGCGTCTCGGCGCGGCCGGACGCGCGCACGCCGCAGCGTCGAGCTGGTCCGACAACGCGCGCGCCGTGCTCGAGCTCTACGACGCCGCGCTCGCCGGCCGGAGGGGCGCGTGATGCGCGAGAAGCTCCGCAAGGTGCTCGCGAAGAAGTTCGTCGCCGACACGCTCGTGTTGCAGACGAGCGGCATGCTCACGCAGCTCAGCGGCTTCGTGGCCTCGGCGCTGCTCGCCTTCGCGCTCGGATCGCACGGCCAAGGCCTGTTCGTCATGGCCGTGACGCTGCAGGCGCTGCTCTTCAATCTCGTCAGCGTCGGCGTCATCCAGGCGACCGTCAGTCAGCTCGCCTCGGCGAATTCGCGCGGTTTGCACGAGAAAGTCACGGCCTGGCTCGCGTTCCTGGTCAAGACCTACTTCGTCACCGGCACCCTGATGATCGTCGTCGGCTGGTTCGCGCTGCCGGCGCTCTGCGAGGCGATCTACGCCGACGATCTGCCGCGCGAGGAAGCGCGCCTCCTCGGGGTGTGGGCCTGGTGGCTGACGTGGTGGATCCTCCTCGACACTCCGCGCGCGCTCGCGCAAGTCGCCTTTCACGCGACGCGCCGCATGAAGCCGCTCGCGCAGCTCGACGCCGCGCACGAGCTCATCCGCCTGTTCCTGACGCTCGGCGGCGTCGTGATCACGAACTCGCCGGCGGGCGCCGTGCTCGGCGAGATCGCCAGCCGCATCTGCGCGGCGTACCTCGCGCTCCACATGTATGGCGCTGCACGCCGCGACGGCGGCGACTGGCTCCCG
Organism: uncultured Planctomycetia bacterium; assembly: GCA_937952135.1. GTDB lineage: Bacteria > Planctomycetota > UBA1135 > UBA1135 > WYBT01. The sequence continues at coordinate 1,442 of CALFYL010000087.1, read as the reverse complement.
CCGTGGCGCGAGATCCTGCGAAAAGTGCCCGGAATCCCGCTGCTCAAGGGTCTGCGGCTCGGAATGCGGCTCGGCCTGCTGAAGAACGCGACCACGATCTTCATCAACGTGCTCCCGCGCCTGCTGCTGTCGGACTTCGCGAGCTTCGCGTGGGTCGCGTACTTCAACATCGCGCAGCGCATCATGGGCCTGGCGATGACCGCCATGCAGGGCGTATCGCGCAACGTCCTCCCCGCGCTCGCCGAGCGCCGCGGCAAGAACGACTTCCTCGGCTTCCGCCGCCTGTATTGGCGCACGTCGCTCATCGGCGGTTCGCTCATCGCCGTCGCCATCGTGCTCGGGCTCGTGATCGCGAAACCGGTGATCGCGAGGTTCTATCCCGCCGACTACACCGAGCCGGTCTTCATGTGCTGCTGGATCCTGGCGCTGGGCATGATCCCGACCGGCTTCGGCATCGCGCTCGATCCGTTCTACATCCTCACGAACAAGATGCGCGCGAACCTGACCATCGCGCTCATCGGCGCCATCGTCACGATTCCCATCAACGTGTACCTCACGCTGATCTGGCCGGAAACCGGGCCGGTGTGGGGGCAGGCGCTCTACCTCTCGTGGGCGCTCGTGCACTTCAGCTACATCGCCTGGTACTTCCGCACGACCGATCCCACGCGCGTCTGGGCGGCCGATCCCGTCGCGGCCCCAACTTCCGGGGCGGCGTAGGTCGAAGAGTCTTCTCCGCCGGGGAGGCGACGGCCCGCGCGAGGGGGGCGGGTGGGCGGTCCGAGCTTGCCCAAACCTCACGTGCGCGGTAGGTTTGACTGTCCGCTGCTTTGCCGGGATTCCGATACGTCGGATTCCGTGCGGGCGCCTCCGGGCCCTGCCGCGGCGCCGCCCGCTCCCCCGAGCGCCCCTCCACACTCGATCGACACCGCGATGCGCAAGACACTGATCACCTACGTCAAGCCGCACGTCCAGGAAGACCCCCTGGCGATGATCCTTGGCATCACCTACCTCGGGGCGTGCCTCGAGAAGGAGAAGATCCCGGTCGAGCTGGTCGACGAGCGCATCGTCAACGACCAGTACATGCGCGAGGCGATCGAGCGCAACGACGTGATCGGCTTCGGCGCGCTGACTCCGAACATCCGCCGCGCCATCGCCTGGGCCAAGTACGCGAAGGAGAAGGGCAAGATCACGATCATGGGCGGGCCGCACGCCTCGGTCGATCAAGGCATCTTCCTCTCGAGCGGGCACTTCGACTACGTGCTCAAGGGTGAGGCCGAGGAGACGCTGCCGCAGTTCCTCAAGGCCCTCGAGGGCGCCGACGACAAAGCCATCGCCGAGGTCGCGGGCATCGCGGGCGTGCGCGACGGCGAAGTGTGGGTGGACAACGCCGCGCCGCCGCTGATCAAGAAGCTCGACGAGCTGCCGCTGCCGGCGCGCCACCT
>CALFYL010000086.1 GCA_937952135.1 uncultured Planctomycetia bacterium | reverse complement strand
GCGGGACAACGCTTGGCCCAATCGATCGCCTCGGCGCGCGACTTCACGTTGATCATCCAGTAACCGCCGAGCACTTCCTTCGCCTCGGCGAACGGTCCGTCGGTCACGAGCGGCTTTCCGCCCTTGAACGTCACGCGCGCGCCGCGCGACGGCGGGTGCAGGCCGTCGAGCGCGACCAGCACGCCCGCCTTCTGCAGCTCTTCGTTGTACTTCATCATCTCCTCGACACGGTCGGCGGGCGGCGTGGTGTCGGGAGCGGCGGTTTCGTAGCCCTTGGGGATCATCAGCATCATGAAGCGCATGGTGGTTCTCGCTGTTGTGGTTTTTGAGGTCGTGGTGAAAGTGGAAGAAGGAGTCCGCGGCCCGAAGTCACTGATGGCACGTGTCCGAGAACGGGCGCAGTTCGATCCACCAGCCGAGTTGCTCGCCCATGCGCGCCGCCGGGTGCAGCGACGCCACGCGGATCGCGTCGTTGAGGTCGCGCGCCTCGATGACGATCAGCCCGCCGACCTTTTCCTTGGTCTCGACGAACGGGCCGTCGCTCACGATCGGCTTGGCGCCGTTCGGCCGCAGCGACACGAAGTCCCACTCGAGGCTCGCGCTCTGCACGACCTGGCCGGTCGCGCGGAGTTCCGCGTCGCACATCTGGGCGCGTTCGAGCAGCGCCGCGAACTCCTCCTTGGTGAGCTTCTCCATCTTCTTTTGGTCGCCGTAGGCGAGGCACAGGTACTTCAAAGGGCGGTCTCCGAGTGTTTGGGTGCGGGTATGCGGGTCAGAACGCCCTTGGTCGCTCGCGAGCTGCGCCGCTCGACAGCGACTTCGAAATTTTCTGCGCAGTGGCTAACTTGCCGCCGCCGCGCGCGCGCGGCCAGCCCCACAGCCCAGGAGAAACCCACATGAAGCTCTTGTTCTCGATCTTGATTCCGGTCCTTCTCACAGCGTCGTGCCAGTCGACGAAGACCAACCCGCCGCTGCCTCACGAACCGGCCGCCACCACCGCGGAGCACCAGTGGCTGCAACAGCTCGTCGGCACGTGGAAAGTCGACACCGAGATGAGCATGGGGCCCGACCAACCGCCGATGAAGATGGAGAGCACCGAGAACGTTCGCTCGCTCGGCGGTCTGTGGGTGGTCGCGGAAGGCTCGGCGAACATGGACGGCGCGCGCTTCGCCTCGGTGATGACGGTCGGCTACGACCCGACGAAGCAGCACTTCGTCGGCACGTGGGTCGACACGATGCAGACGCACCTGTGGACGTACCGCGGGTCGCTCGACGAGTCGCGCACGAAGCTCACGCTCGAGGCCGAGGGACCGAGCTTCGAGGATCCGAACACGCTGACGACCTACCGCGACCAGGTCGAGCTCGTCGACGCGAACCACAAGCGCCTCACGTCCTCGGTGAAGAACGCCGACGGCACGTGGACCCAGTTCATGGAGGCGAACTACGAGCGCGTGAAGTAGTGCGTCGATTCGTCCACGTTTTTGGCGCCCCCCCCCTCGCGAATGCGAACCTGCGCCGGCCGCGCGCCACTCGGCGTGGCCGGCGAAGGTTCGAGCGCGCACGCGCCGCCGGCTCTCCCCGGCTGCGGATCCGCTCCAGCTCAGTTGCACATGGTGAAGTGCAGCCCGTTCGACAGACCCGTCGTCGACGGGCTCTGCGGGTCGCGGTACCAGTACTGCGCATAGACCGTCTCGCCCACGTCGAGTCCGTTCTGGTTCATCACCGCGGTGGTGAACGTGAACGAGTACGTGCCGGTGCAGTCGGCGCCCAGAGCGGAGCCTCCGGAGTTCTGCGACGGCGAGCGGATCGTCGGCGACGCAACGCACAACGTGCCGCCTTGGAACGGCGCCGCCAGCGGCGTGAAGCCGAAGAAGAGCAGCCCGTTCTTCTGGTTGACCACCAGATCGCACGTGACCGCGAAGGCGCCGCCGCTCTTGGAAGGTGAGGCGCCATTGGAGTTGATCCGCGGCAGACAACCCTGGCTGTTCGTCTTCGCCGTGCAGTACAGGTTGACCGGTGTCGAATCCGCGAGGATCGGACCGAAGTGCGCGGTCGTCCCGTAGTTGCCGGCCGTGTCGATGGCGCGCAGGTGCAAGTAGCGCGGGTTGTTTCCCGAACCGATGTCCGTGGTGAAGTTGGTGGCGCCGGCCGCGACGTTCGCGGCCCCGGTCGGAAGCGCGATCGGGTTGGTGTCCCAAACCGCCCGGTAACCGGCCAGTCCCGAGCCGCCGGAGTCCGTCGCAGCGGTCCAATTGACCGACACGACGGTCGAGCAGTTCGGCGTGTTGAGCTGGTGCGTCGGCGACGACAGGCTCGTCGGCGCCGCGGGTCCGGTGGTGTCGATGCGGTACGGACCGGTGCTGACGTAGCTCGCGTTCCAGTTCCCGCTGTTGTCGACGGGCCGCAACATGAAGTACCACGAGCCCTGAGCGAGCGTCTCGTTGTAGCTCGTCACTTGCTCGATGTCCTTCGTCGCGCCCGGAGATCCCGTAGACGCGCTCGTGAACACTCCATAGCCGTCGACGCCGGAGAGGTTGTCGGACGCCGCCGACCACGTGTAGGTGATGGTCGTGTCGTTCGTCCAGGCATTGGGCGTGTGGGTCGACGACTGGAGATTCGTCGGCAGCGACGGCGGCGTTCCGTCCACGTAGACCGTGGCCCCAAGCGCCTTGTCGACGGCGTTGTCCGAGCGGGCCTGCACCGAGAAGCTCTTCACGCCTTCGGTCGCCCAGCGCGTCGTCCAGCGCGCTTGACGCGAGTCGCCCGGGGCAACGTCGCCGAGCAGCACGTCGCGGCCGGACTGCTCGTTGTCGAGCAGGTCGGAGACCGCGCCGTCCTCGAGCGTCGTCGACGACGCGAGCAGCGTGTCGCCCGAGGACGTCGAGTCGAGGAACACCGCCGACGCGATGAAGTCGGGGTTGAAGTAGGTCGCCGTGATCTGCACCGGGTCGTTCGGCTGAACGAACGTGTCGTTGGCCGTGACCGTGAGCGTCGGATCGGGCGTCGTGTCGTCGTAGTACACGCACACCGCCAATCCGAGCTTGCAGGAGCTGGTCACGCTCGCCGGCCAGAGCTTGATGCGCCAGGTCCCCACCGTCGGGTTGTCGAGGATCCGGATCTCCGCGTTGTCGCGACTCGATTGCTGGGTCGTGTACTCGCCGACGTTGCCCGTGGCGGAGATGGGCGGCGCATCGAGGTACAGGTTGTAGTTGTTGACCAGCGCCTGGCTCGCGCCCGAAGACGCCGCAGCTTCCGTGTACCACATGCAGGCGACGATCCGCGTCGCACCGGAATTGACTGGAACGTCCGCGTAGGTGTAGCCCGTTCCCGTCCAGCCGTACACATAGGTCGCTCCAGTGAAGGCGTGCGCGCGCCAGGCCTGGATGCGCCCCGCACCCCAGTTGTCCAGGTGCGTGTCCGCCTCCGACGTGAGCAACTGGTTGTTCTTCGTCGTGGCGCTCGCCATGAGCAGCGCGCCGAGCGACGGAGCGTTGTGGCGCAGGAACGGGATGTGATCGACGAGCTGCGACGCGAGACCGGTCACGTGCGGCGCGGCCATCGACGTGCCGTTGTAGGTCAGGTAGCCCGTGGCCGTGTGCGCGCGCGTCGACGTGATCCACTGACCCGGCGCCGTGATGTTCGGCTTCCAGCGCGCGTCCCCCGTCGGCCCGCGCCCCGAGGCGTTGTACATCTCACCCGGATCGAGACTGCCGTTGCGGTAATCGATCACGCCGCCGACGGTGAACGAGTTCTTGGCCGAGCCTTCTTCGTTGACGGTGCTCGCCGCCGGCCCGTTGTTGTGCGCGATGAAGCACTGGAGCTGGTCGTACACGAACACGTTGTTGTCGATGGTGCGGCAGTCCGCCTCCGTTCCGCTGTAGCCGCCGGACGTCGGCCCCGAGCCCCACGAGTGGTTCAAGACCATCGCGCGCGGCGTCACGTTGCCGCTGCTGTCGGTGACCGCGCTGTCGGTTGCGCCGAGGATCGACGCCATCGAAGTTCCCGACGCGTAGGAGCACGACGCGCCCGAGAACAGCTTGGTGTTGAAGAAACGCGTCGTGGCCGTGCCGCCCAAGCCGTTCGCCGCGCCTTCGTAGCTGTCCTCCACGTCGCCGTCGCCGTGGATCGTGCCCGCCACGTGCGTGCCGTGCAGACAGAAGTCGTCGCTGGACGCCTCCCCCGTGAAGTTGCTGGCCCACCAGTAGTAGCTGCTGATGGCGTCGTGCGCGTAGTAGATGCCGCTGTCGACTTCACCCGCGACGGCCGCGTTGTTCGCGCCGCCGTTGTAGCTGATGCGCGTCTTGTCTATGTGCACCATCGGCATCGATTCGTCGTGGCCGACGCTCTTGGGCGGCTGCGGCTCGACGAACTGCACGAAGTCGAGGCCGACGAGTTGCTCGATCGACTCGGGCTGCAGCAGCACTCGGAACGCGCGGATCGAGTCCACGTACTCGCGGACGTCGATCCCCATGCCCTCGAGCGCACGCTGCTGCCAGCCGTTCGACATCCAGGCCTTGGGCGCGTACTTGGGATCGGCGACCTGCACGACGCCGTCCGGCGTGTTGTACTCGGCCGTTCCGATCGCGCGCCAAGTCGAGCCCTCGTTCAGGTCCGAATCGAACACGTTGACGTAGCACTCGATCGGCGCGCCCGGCCGCCGCTCGGCGACGAAGCGCTCCATCATCGGATGCACCTTCTGCCAGCTCTGCGCGGCGCCGATCCAGCGCACGAAGTCGAGCGCGGCGACGGCGTCGATCGCGAGCGGCGGCAGCGCCACCTTGAGGGTGTAGTGCGGGTGGAACTCGAGCACGCGCACGCCGAGGTCCGCCAAGAGCGCCCTGCGCTCCTCGGTGATGCGCTTCGAGAACATCACGAAGGCGTACGTCTCGTCCGCGGGTCGGCCGTCGTCGTACTGCGCGCGCACGGCGGCGAGAAGCGCCGGGTCGATGCTCTCGTCGGCGGGCGGATAGTGGCGGCCCGCGACGAATCCCAGGAAGAAAGGATCTCCGCTCGCGGGTGCGACGACGACATCGCCGGCAGGTCCCGGCTCGACGACTTCGGGGACGGGGAGCGGCGGCAGATCGTCCAACTCCGCCGTCGAGCCCTCGGTCATCTCGACGCCGGCGACAAGCTCGTTGAAGCTCGGCGGATGCGGATCGGCGCCGCGCTCCACGAGCGTGGTCGGAACAGGGACGCGAACAGGGCCGACCGCTTGGGTCTCGGGGGTCTGAAACGCGACGAGTGAAGACAGGGCGAGGAGCATGGTGGGACCTCCGACGGCCGTGGACGAACGCTGCGCGTAGCGAGACGCCGCTGCGCATGGACGAGGACTGACCTCGGTCATCCGGCGCCGCGGCCGGCCGTTACGAACCGATTTCGAATCCGGCCGAGTCGATCGGCTGCAAGCGGACCCTGTTCGTGGAGGCGAGCTGCGAGCGCGTACAGTGAGCGGGGCGTGCTTCGGCTGCGAGTGCGGCAAGCAGGTCGCGGCCGAACCGAACGGCGCTGGATCACCACGACGACATGCCTGAAATCCTCACGTCCACCTTCGTGCTCGCGGTCCAGGACCTGGCGGCTTCGAAGCGCTTCTACCTCGAAAAGCTCGGGTTCGTCGAAGACTTCAGCGTCGACGGCTGGGCCTTCCTCAGTCGCGGCGCATGTCGGTTGCGGCTCGGTCATTGCCCCGATGCAACCTCGATGAAGGAGTGCCAGGACCATTCGTGGTTCGCCTACCTCCACGTCCAGGACGCGAAGGGGCTGTACGAGGAAGTGCTCCGCAACGGAGTCGCGATCTGGCACAAGCTCGCCGACAAGCCGTGGGGCCTGCGCGAGTTCGCGATCGTCACGCCCGACGGCCACCGGATCGTGTTCGGCGAAACGCTGGCGAGCCCGTGACTCGAGCAAGCGCGACGCCGGCGACGCCTCGCGCGGAGGAGCCGCCGGCTCGTCTGCATTCACGCTCTGATCAGCCCTGAATGAAGGCGCGCAGCCCGTTCGACAGGCCGGTCGTGCTGGGGCTCTGCGGATCGCGGAACCAGTATTGGAAGTACACCTCCGCGCCGATCGTGAGCAACGGATCGACGCCCGACTGGATCGTCGCGTTGAAGTCGAGCGCGAAGGTCCCGCTGCAGTCGAGGCCCGCCGGCGAACCGCCGGAGTTCTGCGCCGCGGTGCGCTTCGTCGGCGGAGTGATGCACAAGTAGCCGCCCTGGAACGACGCGGCGGCGGGATTGAAGCCGTAGAAGCACAGCCCTTGCTTCTGGTTGAGCACGGACGACGCGCTGACCGTGAACGGGAGCGCGGAGCTGAGGCTCGGCACTCCGCTGGAGGCGATCGCGGGCACGCATCCGTTGCTGGTCGTCTTCGCCGTGCAATAGGTCGCGGTCACGGGCGGGTCGATGTTCCACATCCACACGCGGCCGTGCTGGCCGAAGGCGAGCGACGGCGAGCCGCCGACGACGAGGTCGCCTTGGATCGCACACGCATCGCCGAGCGTGTCGCCGACGTACATGGGATTGCCGAGAAGCTCGGCGCGCTCGGTCCAGGCCGTGCCGTCGAAGTCGAAGAGCTTGACGGCGCCATTGCCCTGCGGCGTCGCGCTGTCGAAGTTCGGCGCGCCGACGACGATCCGATTGCCCGACACAGCCACGCCACGGCCGAAGTAGTCGCTCGCATCCGTGTTCGCGCCCGTCAGCCGCGCCTTCTGCTGCCAGGTTCCACCGACAAGATCGAAGACGTAGGCCGCGCCCTTGTTGGACTCCTCGCCCTCGGCGCCGAGCACGATGCGATTGCCGTCGATCGCACACGACGCCCCAAGCAGCGCCCACGCGACGTAGCTCGTCGACTGGAGCTTCTGCTGCTCGACCCACGACGCGCCGCTCTTGACGAACACCCAGCCCGATCCGGTTCCGATGGTGGCGCCGCCGTTCTCCCACGTCGTGCGCGCCCCGATCACCAGTCGCGAGCCGTCGATCGCGACCGACGAGCCGTTGCGCGCTCCAAAGGTGGTGCCGGATCCGGCCAGCTTCTGCGTCTGCGACCAGGTGAGCCCGTCGAACTCGAAGATGTACGCCGCGCCGCGCCCGCCCTGACTCGCGTACGTCGCCTGCGGCGCGCCGACGGCGATCGTGGATCCGCTGATGGCGACGGAGTGTCCGAACTCCGCGCCCTGCAGCGGGTCGCTCGCGACGAGCTTCTGCTGTTGCGTCCAGGTCGTTCCGGAACGCTGGAACACGTAAGCCGCGCCGACGCCCGCCTGTGCGCCGGCGTACGCGTACATCGCGCCCGCAACGAGCGTGTCCCCGTGCAGCGCGACGGACCAGCCACAGTAGTTGCCGTTCGTGCCGTCGAGCGGTCCGAGATCCGCCTCGAGCGCCCACACTCCGCCCGTGCGGCGGTACACGGCGACCCGGCCGCCCGACCCGCCGCCGCCAGGATGCGGCACGCCGACCGCGGCGGTGTCGCCATCGAGGGCCACGGCGTGACCCAGGCCCGAGTTCCCTCCGAACAGCACCTGGCTGTTGAACTCCGCCTCCTGGGCGTAGTTCCACTGCGCGGAGGCCTGGGGTGCGAGAGCGAGAAGCGATACGAAGACAGCGGCGAGACGGAGCATGGCGAGTTCCTCGGATGTTGGGCGCCGGCACTGTTGCCGACGCGCCTCCGACATCCAGGGAGCGCGGAGCGCGTTACAGCTCCACCACGCCGCGCAGGCGCAGCCATTCCCCGCGCGCGATGCGCCGTGCGTCTACAGCGCGAGCAGACCCGGGTTCTCGAGCAGGCGCTTGACGTAGACCAGGAAGCGCGCGCCGTCGGCGCCGTCGGCCAAGCGGTGGTCGACGGAAGCCGAGAAGTTCATGTACTGGCGCACTTCGATCTTGTCGCCCTGCGGAGTCTCGACGACGCCCGGGCGCTTGACGATGCGGTGCACGCCCATGATCGCGATGTCGGGGAAGTTGATGATCGGCGTGGCGAGGATGCCGCCGATGTTGCCCGCGTTCGTGATCGAGAAGGTCGAGCCCTTGAGGTCGTCGGGCTTGACCTTGCCGGCCTTGGTGCGCTCGGCGAGCTCGTTGAGCTCCTGCGCGAGCTGCAGAATGCCCTTCGACTGCACTTCCTTGACCACCGGCACGATGAGGCCGTTGTCGGTGTCCATCGCGATGCCGAGGTTGACGTAGTGGCAGCGCACCAGCTCCTGGCTCGCCTCGTCGAGGTGGCCGTTGAGCATCGGGAACTTCGCGAGCGCCGTCGCGCAGGCCTTCATGATGAAGGGCATGAACGTGACCTTGACGCCGCTCTCGGCGCCGAGGGCTTTGGCTTGCTCGCGGAGCTTGACGAGCTCGGTGACGTCGACTTCCTCGACGACGGTGAAGTGCGGCGCGGTGAACTTCGAGCGCACCATCGCTTCGCTGATCTTGCGGCGCACACCGCGGAACGGGATGCGCGTCTCGCGTTCGCCGGGAGCGAACGAAACCGGCGCGGCGGCGGGGCGAGCGGGCGCGGAGGCGGCGGCCGCGGGCCTGGCGGCCGGCGAAGCGCTCGGGGAGGAGCTCTGGGACTTCGCGAAAGCCTCGACGTCGGCGCGGCGCACGACGCCGTTGCGTCCGGAACCTCCGACGTCGCCGAGGTCGATGCCGAGCTCGCGCGCGACGCGGCGCGCGCTGGGAACGGCCAGCACCTTTTCGTCGCTCGCGCGCCTGGCGGGAGCTGCGGCGGGCATCGCGGCTGCGGGCTCGGGCGTCGACGCGTTCGCGGACGCAGCCGGCGCGGGAGCGTGCGACGGCGCGGTCGAGGCGCCGGCCGCGGTCTCCAGCACGAAGATCACGCTGCCGACCGGCACGACTTCACCAGCCTTCGCGCGCAGTTCCACCACCTTGCCCGCCGCGGGCGCGGGGATCTCGACGGTCGCCTTGTCGGTCATGACCTCGACGACGGCCTGATGCTCCTTGACGACGGCGCCGGCTTCGACGAGCCACTTCACGATTTCGCCCTCGGCGACACCTTCGCCGATGTCCGGCAGCTTGAACTCGAGCCGGCCGCCGACGGACTTCGAGGGTCCATGTCCGCCGCTCGCGGGCGCAGCGGGCGCGGGCGCAGCCTTCGCGGCCGGCGTGGGCGCGGCCTTAGCAGCCGGCGCGGGCGCGGCCGGCGCCGCGGGGGCCGACGCCTTCGACGCGGGGGCGGCGGCGGCGCCCGTTTCGAGCACGAAGATCACGCTGCCCACGGGCACGACGTCGCCCGCCTTCGCGCGCGCTTCCTTGAACACCCCGGCGGCCGGCGCCGGGATCTCGACCGTGGCTTTGTCGGTCATCACTTCGACGACCGCTTGATGCTCTTTCAGCGCTTCGCCGGCCTTCACCAGCCACTTGACGATCTCACCTTCGGCGACGCCTTCACCGATGTCCGGGAGCTTGAATTCGAGGGTTGCCATATCTCTTCCTGGGCTGGATGCGTGCGCGCGAAGTCGATCAGAAGCTGGCCACGTGTTCGATGGCGTCGAGGACGCGCCGCGCATCGGGCATGTAGTGGTGCTCGAGCGTGTTCGGGAACGGCGTGTCGAAGCCCGTGACGCGCGCCACCGGGGCTTCCATGTATTCGATGATGTTCTCGGCGATCAGCGCGCTGATCTCCGCGCCGAAGCCGCAGAAGCGCGGGGCCTCGTGCACCACGACGACGCGGCCGGTTTGCTTCGCCGCTTCGAGCACGCCCTCTTCGTCGAGCGGCATCAGCGTGCGCAAGTCGATCACGAGGCACTCGACGCCGTTCTCGGCGGCTTGCTCGGCGGCCTTCGTGCACACCGGCACCATCGCGCCGTAGCAGAACACCGTCACGTGCTTGCCCGTGCGGACCGTGCGGAGCGTCGAGAGGGGCGTCGTGTAGTGGCCGTCGGGGACGTCGGCCTTCGTCGTGCGGTAGAGCGCCTTCGGCTCGAGGAACAGCACCGGATCGGGGTCCTCGATCGACGCGAGCAGCAGCCCCTTCGCGTCCTCGGGTGTCGACGGCACGACGACCTTCAGGCCGGGCGTGTGGCAGAAATACGCCTCGCCCGACTGCGAGTGGTACAGGCCGCCGCGGATGCCGCCGCCGTAGG
>CALFYL010000085.1 GCA_937952135.1 uncultured Planctomycetia bacterium | reverse complement strand
TCGCGCGACTGCATGTCGGGAGCGTTCGAAAGGCGCTTCAGCGCGTCGACGACGTGCCGGGCGCCGCGCAGCTTGACGTAGCGCATCGCGCCGCCGTGGAAGGGCGGGAAGCCCATGCCGAAGACCGTGGCGAGGTCGAGCTCGCTCTCGCTCGCGACCACGTTTTCCTGCAGGCACAGCGCGGACTCGTTCACGAGCGCGAGGGCGAGGCGGTCGCGCACGTCCTCGAACGAGATCGTGCTCGATCCGTGCGGGCGCGCGGCCTCGGTGACGCGCGCGTTGAACTCGGTCTTGCGCGGGCGGCCGGACTTGCGGTCCGGTGCGTAGTGGAAGAAGCCCGCGCCGGACTTCTTGCCCTTGAGGCCGACGGCGACGAGCTTGTTCACGAGCGGGCTCGGCTTCATGCGCTCGCCGTACGCCTTCTCGAGCGACTGCGCCGCGTGCGCGGCGATGTCGAGCCCGACTTCGTCGAGCAATTCGAGCGGGCCCATGGGCAGTCCGAAGTCGAGCGCAGCGCGTTCGATCGTGTCCGGCGCGACGCCAAGCTCGTACAGGCGCACCGCTTCGTCGAGGTACGGGCCGAGCACGCGGTTCACGAGGAAGCCCGCGACGTCGCGCACGACCACCGGCGTCTTGCCCAGGCGCAGCGCGAGCTTCGCGGTCGCGGCGACGGTCTCGTCGTTCGTGCGCGAGCCGCGGATCACTTCGACCAGCGGCATCAAGTGCACGGGATTGAAGAAGTGCAGGCCGACGACGCGCTCGGGGTGCGGCAGACCCTCGGCGATCGCGTCGACCGAGAGCGACGACGTGTTGGTCGCCAGGATCGCATCGGGCGGAAGCTGTTTCGCGAGCGTGCCGAACACGCTGCGCTTGATCTCGAGCTTTTCGGCGACGGCTTCGAGCACCAAGCCGCAGCGCGCGAAGCCTTCGAGCGTCGTCGAGCCTTCGAGCCGGTCGACCGCGGCGCGAGCTTCGTGCGGCTGCAGCCGGCGCTTGCGCAGCGCCGAGTGCACGCGCCGGGCGTGCTCGACCAGCGCGCTGTCGACGGCTTTGCGCGCGAGGTCGGAGAGCCGCGTGTCGACGCCCTTCTCCGCGAGCAATCCGGCGATCGCGCCGCCCATCACGCCGCCGCCGATGACGCCCGCGCGCTCGATCGCGGCGGCCTCGCGCCCGCCGGGGAGCTTCGCGAGCTTCTTCGCGTCCTCCGAGCCCCGGAAGATCGAGATCAGGCTCTTGCACACCGGCGTGACCGCGAGCGTGCCGAGCGCCTGGGCCTCGCGCTCGAGCCCGCGCGCGAGCGGCGTGGACGGCGCCGCGACGACGAGCTCGAGCGCTGCGAGCGGCGCCGGATAGCGGCCGCGCGTCTTCGACTCGACGTCCTTGCGCGCGGTGCGCGCGATCACGGCCTTCGCGAGCGGATTGCGGTCGACGAGCACGCCCCACACGCCGCGTTCGCGCCGCGCGCAGCGCATGCGTCCGAGCGCGATGTCGCTCGCGATGCGCAGGAGGTATTCGGGCGCGGTCAGGCGATCGACGAGGCCGAGCTTCGCCGCTTCGCGCGCGGAGTACAGCTTGCCCGTGAGCACGGCGGCGAGCGCTGTCGGGACTCCGACGCGCCGCGGAAGCCGCTGGCAGCCGCCCCAACCCGGCAAGATGCCGAGGCGCGTTTCCGGCAGGCCGATGCGCGTCGACGGATGGTCCGCGAGCACGATGCGGTCGCAGGCGAGCGAGATCTCGAAGGCGCCGCCGGGCACGGGGCCGCCGACCGCCGCGACCTTGAACGCCGGGTGGTCGGCGAGGCGTTGGAAGAGCTGCTGGCCGAAGCGCGCCAGCTCGCTCGCGCGGCGCGCGTCGTCGATGGCCTCGATCACGTCGATGTCGGCGCCGGCGACGAAGGAGGTGGGGGACTTGCCCGTGACGACGAGCGCTTTGAGCGAGCGATCGGCCCACAGCTCCTCGAGCGCGAGCGCGAGATCGCGCATCAGCGGCCGGTCGAACACGGCGAGCTTGCGGTGCGGCGGATCGAGCACGAGCAGCGCGAGTCCGGACTCGGGGCGTTCGATGCGCACGCAGCCTCCGGGGCCCGGCGCGCCCTCGGGCATCGGCATCGACTCGAGCAATGCCAGATCGAGCGCGCTCATGCTCCGATCCTTTCGAGCACCACGGCGCCGCCCTGGCCGCCGCCAATGCACAGCGTCGCGAGCCCGAGCTCGACATTCGACTCGCGCAATTGATGCGCGAGCGTGAGCAGCAGCCGCGCGCCCGTCACACCGACAGGGTGCCCGAGCGCGATCGCGCCGCCGTTCAGGTTCGTGCGCGCGAAATCGAGCTTGCCGACCGCGCGCGAGCGCCCGAGTTCCGCGCTCGCGAACTCGGCGCTCTCGAAAGCGCTCGCGCAGGCGAGCACTTGGTGCGCGAAGGCCTCGTTGATCTCGATCGCGCCGATGTCCTTCAGTTCGCAGCCGGCGTCGTCGAGCGCCGCCGCGGTCGCGTAGACCGGCCCGAGGCCCATGCGCGCGGGCTCGCAGCCGGCCCACGCGAAGCTCTTGATGCGCGCGAGCGGCGCGAGGCCGAGGTCCTTCGCTCTCGCCGCCGTGGTCACGATCAACGCGCACGCGCCGTCGGTGATCTGCGACGAGTTGCCGACCGTCACGACGCCGTCGGGCTTTTCGAAGTACGGCTTCAGCTTGGCCAACGCCTCCAGCGTCTGCCCCTCGCGGATGCCGTCGTCGTTCAAGACGCTCTCGGCGCCCTCGCGCGCGCCGGTCGGCATCACGCCCACGATTTCCCGCGCAAAACGGCCGTTTTTGCGTGCCTTCTCCGCGCGTAAATGACTCTCGAGGGCGAAGCGGTCGCCGTCCGCGCGCGTCAGCTTCCAGTCGCGCGCGAGCAACTCGGCGGTGCGGCCCATGATCAACCCGCAGGTCGGATCGGTGAGGCCTTCGAGGAGCGCGACGCGCGGCTTGAGATGCCAGGGACGAAAGCGCGAGAGCGCCGCGAGCCGCGCGCCGAGCGTGCGCGCCTTCGACAGTTGCTCGAACATGCCGGTCATCTCGGGGCCGAAGCTGAGCGGATAGGCGCTCATCACTTCGACGCCGCCGCACAGGAACAGCTCGCCGCGGCCGGCTTCGATCTGCAGCACCGCGCTCGTCACCGCCTGCATGCCGCTCGCGCAATTGCGGCCGACGGTGTGCGCCGGCACGCGCTGCCCGACCCCGGCGCGGATCGCGATGACGCGCGCGACGTTCACCTGGTCGTGCGGCTGACCGACGCATCCGAAGACGACCTCGTCGAGCTTCGAGCCGTCGATGGCGGTGCGCGCGAGGAGCTCGCGGGCGACGAGCGCGCCCAAACGGCCGGCGTCCTCGCGCTTGAACTGGCCGCCTGCCTTGACCTGCGGAGTGCGCAGGCCGGCGGCGATCACGATGTCGTTCTGGAGCACGCGCGGCATCGGCTACTTCGGTCTCCGGTCGACGTAGCGCTGCTCTTTCATTGCCGTTTCCATGCCGAGCGCCTTCAACATCTCGTCGAGCGACACCAGCGTGACCTTGTTCGGCGCGACCTCGGTGGCGTTGAGGAGCGCCTTCTCGATCTCCTTCACCAGCTTCTCGGTGTCGACGCCCTTGCGCGGCGCGACGCGCACCTCGAGCTGATCGACCTCGAACGGATCGTCGTTGCGCTTGGACAGCTCGACTTGCCACTCCTCGACGTCGCGCATCTCGCTCAGCGTCGAGCCCATCTGCGACAGGTCGACGAGCGTGCCCTTGATCTTCGTGAGGTTGAGCGCGTGCTGCTCGCTCGCGCGGCGCAACTCGGACGCGATGCGCGGCAGCGTGCGGCCGCAGTGCGGGCAGACGCCCCACTGGATGCCGCCGATGCAAACGTCGCCGGTGCGGTAGCGCATCACGCACGTTCCGTGGCCCGAGATCGTGGTGAACACGATCTCTCCCGTCTCGCCGTCGGGCACGACCTGGCCCGTCTTCGGGTCGATGACTTCGAACACGCCGAGGTCGGGATAGAGGTGGTAGCCGCTCGAGTGGTTGTCCTTCGTCGGGCACTCGGCCCATGCCATGCGCGCCTCCGTGAAGCCGTAGGTGCCGACGATCTTCACTTCGCCGGCGCCGCCCGCGCGCAGGCACTCGAGCATCTTCTCCTTCAGCCCGTCCGGCGTTTTTTCGGCGCCGAGCACGACCGTGCGAATGTTCTGGAAGCTCGTGCCGAGCTCGTTGCCGCGCCGCAGCAGGTGGTAGGTGAAGCCCGGCGTGCCGACGATGGCGGTGGGGCTCAGGCGCTCGAAGAGCCGCAGGCTTCCGTCGGTGCCCATCACCTTGCCGCCGCCCGAAGGCACGACGAGCCTGCCGGTCTTGAAGCCGCCGAGCGTCACGGCCCAGAACGCGAGGTGCGGCGCGAACGGGAAGAGGTTGACGACGCGCTCTTCGGGCGTGACGACGTTCACGACGTCGAACATGCGCGCGATGCCTTCGCCGAGGACCTCGAGATCGTGCGGCGTGTACGCGAAGCCGACGGGTTCGCTCGAACGTCCGGTGGTGAAGGTGAGGAAGTTCGGCGTGTAGCGGTAGCGCACCGCTTCGCGCGCGCCGGCGCCGCCCAGAACGAGCGCGAGCTTTCGCGAAAACGGCCAGTGCGCCTTGATCAGCGACGGGTTCGGGCGCAGCACGAAGTCGTAGCGCGTCTCGGGCGTGGTTTGCGCGCGCAGCAGGTCCTGCTTCGTCGTCAGCGGCAGGCGCGCGAGGTCCTCGAGGCCGCGGAAGCGCCGCGGGTCGATCCCGGCCTGGTCGAAGACGCGCTGGTAGTGGCGCGAGAACGGGTACAGCTCCTCGCGCACGTAGCGCACGAGCGTTTCGTTCTGCAGGCGCTTGAGGTCGGCGACCGAAGCGCGGCTGAGGTTCTTCCAACTGCTCGGTGTCGTCACGGGGGCTAGCGTCCCTATCGGCGGGCCCCGGCTCAAGCCCCTGCTTGGATCCACTTGCCTTGCGAGGGATGGGACTTCGTTCCGCGCGCGCCTCAACGTTTCGCGTCCGGCGGTCGAAAGCGGGAGCACCACCGGACCGCTTCGGCCCGAATTCCACGCCGTGCACCGCCGCCACGATCCCCCCGCCAACGGACGCCAGAGCGGCGTCGGGCGCCCGCGCGTCGTGCTCGTGCTCGGCGGCGGCGGGATGCGCGGCATGGCGCACATCGGCGTGCTGCGCGCCATGCGCACGCTGGGCCTGTGGGCCGATGCGATCGTCGGCACGAGCATCGGTTCGCTGATCGGCGCCGCGACCGCGGGCGGCCGTTCGGTCGAGGAGATCGAAGGGCTGATCGGCGAGCTGCACAAAGGCGACTATTTCCGCCTCAACACGCTCAAATTCCTGCTGCAGGGCGTGCGCGCGCCGAGCCTCTACCAGGGCGATCGCTTTCGCCAGCGGCTCGAGCAGTTGCTGCCGTGCAAGAGCTTCCGCGAGCTGTCGACGCCGTTCTACTGCAACGCCGTGCGCCTCGAGACGGCGGGGGCGGTGTTCTGGGGCCTGCGCGGCTTCGACGACCTGTCGCTGGTCGACGCGGTCTACAGCTCCTGCGCGCTGCCGGGCATCTTCGAGCCCTTCGAGAAGGACGGCTACAGCTACATGGACGGCGGCATCGTCGACTCCGTGCCGCTGCGCTTCGCGAAGACCCTCGCGCCCGACGTGATCATCGCCGTCGACCTCTCGGTCAAGGCGTACTTCAAGCCGCCGTCCTACAAGAACCGCGCGGTGAACACGATGCTCCGCGCGTTCGAGATCGCCGAGGACGTGCTCGTCGAACAGGCGCTGCACATGCACGTCGACTACCGCACGGCGCTGATCCAGCCCAAGGTCGCGCACCTCTCGCGCTTCGATTTCAACGACGTCGGCGACATCGTGCGGCGCGGCGAGGAAGAGGCGCTCAAGGTGCTCACGTCGCACGCCGCGACGCGCGACCTCGTGCGCTGCGAACCCGTCGATGGCCTCTCCTGCCCCGTGGCGCCGCGCGACTACGTCAGCGTGCGCATCGATCCGGCCGCCTGCATCGCGTGCGGCATGTGCGAGGCCGTGTGCGAGACGGACGCCTTCGTGGCCGGCCCCGAGCGCGCCACGGTGCGCAAGCCGCGCAACTACGAGTGCACGCGCGACCACGCCTGCGCGCGCAACTGCCCGACGGGCGCGATCACGCTCGGCAATCTGTAGGTCGAATCACTCCGGCTGCGCCGCCGGGCTCGTACCGCGCATTCCGTAGCGGTCGAGCATGTTGTAGAGCGTCTTCAGAGCGACGCCGAGTTCGGCCGCAGCCGCCTTTTTGTCGCCCTCGAAGCGCTTCATCGCCGCGGTCACCGCCAGACGCTCGAGCGTTTCGAGGTTGAGCGAAGGCAGTTCGCCGCGCGCGGCGCCGCCGCGGCGCAGCAGGAAGCGCTCGAGCTCCGGCGCGTCGACGGCTTCGCCTTCGCCGAGGACCACGAGCCGCTCGACGACGTTCTCGAGCTCGCGCACGTTGCCGGGCCACGCGTGTTCCTCCAGCGCCTTCAACGCCGTCGGCGTGAGCGTCATCCGCCGGCCCGCGCGCGCGCAGGCCCGCCCGAGGAAACTCTGGGCGAGCGGCGCGATGTCCTCGCGGCGCGCGCGCAGCGGAGGCACCTCGATGACGAGCGTCGAGATGCGGTAGTAGAGGTCCTCGCGAAACTCTCCCGCGGCGAGGCCGTGCGAGAGATCGCGGTGCGTCGCCGCGAGGACGCGCACGTCGACGGCCTTGGTGCGTTCGCTTCCCACGGGCCGCACCTCGCCGAACTGCAGCGCGCGTAACAGCGCCGGTTGCACGGATTTCGGCAGCTCGCCGATCTCGTCGAGGAACAGCGTGCCGCCGTGGGCGGCTTCGAACAGCCCCAGCCGGCGACGTTCCGCGCCGCTGAACGCGCCGCGCTCGTGGCCGAACAGCTCGCTCTCGATCAGCGTGA
>CALFYL010000084.1 GCA_937952135.1 uncultured Planctomycetia bacterium | reverse complement strand
CCGAGGAGCCGCTGGTGTTCAACAAGTTGCCCGAGACGCTGCGCGCCGACGGAGAGACCGTGCGCGTGCCGCCGTGGTACGACGCGCGCTTCGACCACGAGGTCGAGCTCGCGGTCGTGATCGGACGCGCGGGCCACGCGATCGCCGAAGCCGACGCGATGGCGCACGTCGGCGGCTACACCATCGCCAACGACCTGACCGCGCGCACGCTGCAGGGCCAGGACCGCAACCTCAAGTATCCCTGGTTCCGCTCGAAGAACTTCGACGGTTCGTGTCCGCTCGGCCCGTGCCTGGCGCCACGCGATTTCCTCGACATCTCCGAGCTGCGCGTGAGCGCGCGCGTGCGGCACGCGGACGGCGCGGAAGAGCTGCGGCAGGACTCAAACACGCGCGATTTGATCGTCACCGTCCCGCAGGCGATTGCGTGGCTGTCGCGACAGTTCACGCTTCGGCCGGGAGACGTGTTGCTCATGGGCACGCCGGCTGGCGTGGGCCCGCTCGTCGACGGCGACGAGACGCTGTGCGCCATCGAAGGCCTGGGCGAGCTGCGCACGAAGATCGCGCGCGGTTGAGGCGCGGCGGCGCGGCCGAGGCCGACGCGAATCGCCCGCGGAACGCCGCGAGGCTGGTCATCGAGCTGCGTTCGTCGAGTTCTCAGCACTCGCTGAAGCGATCGCCCGGGCCGATGCCGGTGATCGCGATCGAAGCGATGCTGAGGCCATCCCGCTTCGCTAGCTTCCTTCTCTCCGGCGCGCTGAAGCCCATCTAGTGATTGAGGGGCTCGCTCTAGCTCGCTGAGTAGTCGCGCGTGCTCGCCCCGCTTATTCTCACGCTCCAACGTCCGTCGAACTCGCTCGCGCGCGGAACAGTGAAATGGCCGACGGCGACAGAACTCCCGAACTGAACAAGCTCGCTGCGGAGCTGAGAGCCGCGACATGAGCAAAAAGCTGGTCTTTGTCTCCTACGCCCACGAGGACAAGGCGTTCCTCGACAAGGAGGTCGTTCCGTTCCTCGAGCAATTGGAGCTCGGCGAGCAGATCAAACTCTGGGACGACCGAATGATCGGCGTCGGCGAGGACTGGTACGCGCAGATCGCCGATCAACTCGACAAGGCGAGCATCGCGATCCTCCTGGTCACCCAGAACTTTCTCGCCTCCCGCTTCTGCCTCCATGAAGAAGTGCCGGTGCTCCTGCAGCGAGCACGCCGCGGCGAGTTGCATCTGCTCCCGCTCCTTGCGCAGCCCTGCAACTGGAAGAACGAGCGATGGCTCGCGAGAAGCCAGATGTGGCCCCGAGATGCAAAGGCGCTCAACCTGCACAGCAAGGCGAAACGCCAGGCCGTGCTTACCGAGTTCGCCGAGCTCGTGCTCAACGGCGTTGAGACGCCCACCACGCCCCGAACTGGCGGAGTGAGCCTCGACGCGCCGCACGCCACGCACGATCTGCACCGCATGCCGCAGACGGGGTCGCTGCTGTTCGGGCGGCGCGACGAGATCAGGCTGCTCGACGAGGCGTGGAACGGCGCCCAGACCAACATCGTCGCCCTCACGGCGAGCGGCGGCGTCGGCAAGTCGACGTTGGCACGCGTGTGGACGGAGATGCTGGCCGAGGACGGCTGGCGGGGCGCCGAGCGCGCGTACGCGTGGTCGTTCTACAGCCAGGGCACCGGGCGGATGACCGATGCCGAGACCTTCCTCAACGAGGCGTTGAAGTGGTTCGGGGCGACGGAGTGGGAGGGCAAGTCGATCTGGGATCGCGCCGAGATGCTCGCTGCGAAGATCCGCCAGTACCGCACGCTGCTGATCCTCGACGGAGTCGAGCCGCTCCAGTCAGGCGAGGACGGCGTGGACCGCGGCAGCCTTCGCGATCCCGGCCTGCGCACGTTGCTCGAGGAGTTGGCCAAGGGACATCCGGGCCTGTGCGTGGTGACGACGCGCGAACGGCTAGTGGATCTTGCGGAGGTGAACGAGCCGGCGGTGCTGCATCGGGATCTCGACCAAGTCTCCCGCCTCGCCGGCCGCGCGCTGCTGCGCGTCGCGCGGGTGCGCGGTGACGACAAGGAACTCGAGGCAGCGGTGGAGGACGTGGGCAGCCACGCGCTGGCGGTCTCGCTGCTCGGCAACTTGCTCAGCGACAGCAACGTGGCACCGCACGTCTCGGGTGCGAAGACGCTGTCGAATCTCGCGCATCCGGTGGAGCAAGGCGGCCACCCGCGCCGTGTGCTCGACGCGTGGGCGCAGCGCCTCGGCGATGGCGCGGAGCTCGAACTGCTCTACATCGTCGGCCTCTTCGACCGCCCAGCGGATCTGCGCGCGGTCCAGGCGGTGATCGACGGCGAGCCGCTTCCCGGCCTCAACCGTCAGCTTCGCAAGGCGAAGCTCGACGCCGTGCTCGGGCGCCTCCGCGGTGTGAAGTTGCTCGCAAAGCAAAGCACCCACGACGACACGCTCGACACCCACCCCATCGTGCGCGAGCACTTCGGCGCGCGGCTGAAGGCGCTGCATCCCAAGAGCTGGCAGGAAGGCCACCGCCGTCTCTACCAGCACTTCAAGGACACCGCGGAGTATCGGCCCGACGACCTGCCGGGCATGCAGCCGCTCTTCGCCGCGGTGGTCCACGGCTGTGCGGCGGGGATGTATCAGGAGGCGTGTGTCGAGGTCTACCGCGGTCGCATCACGCGCGGGTCGGAGTTCTACCTAACGAAGATGCTCGGAGCCTTTGCCGCGGATCTCTCGTGCCTCTCGCACTTCTTCGCGGAGCGCTGGCAACGTCCCCAGTCCGAGCTAAGCAGCGCGGCTCAGAGCTGGGTCATCGGACAAGCAGGGTATCGCCTGCGCGCCCTGGGTCGCCTGCGGGAGGCGGTCGGGCCGATAGCGGAAGGACTCCGACTCGATGTCGCGGCCCAGGACTGGCAGAACGCTTCGGTAGGCGCCGGCAACCTCAGCCAACTGCTGCTAGCACTCGGCGAGTTCGCGCCGGCTGAGGCGCGAGCCCGCGAGGCCGTCGCCTACGCGGACGCCAGCGGCGACGCGTTTCAACGAATGGGCGAGCGCACCGCCCACGCCGACGCGCTGCACCAGCTTGGCCGGATCGCCGAGGCGCGGGCGCTCTTCGTGGAGGCCGAACACATGCAGGTCCAGCGGCAGCCCGAGTACCCGCTGCTCTACTCACTCCCGTGCTACCAGTACTGCGACCTCCTGCTCGCCGCTGGGGAAGCCGCCGAGGTCCTGCGACGGGCGAAGCGCACGCTGGAGTGGATGACCGCACAGAGATGGCTCCTCTTCATCGCCCTCGACCATCTCAGCCTCGGCAGCGCCCACCTGGCCACAACCCCTCCGAATCTCGGCGCCGCGGAGCCGCACCTTCGGGCGGCGGTGGATGGCCTACGCGCTTCGGGCAGCTCACACCACATTCCCCGCGGCCTCCTCGCCCGCGCTGCCTTCCATCGCCTGCGCGACGACCTCCCCTCCGCGTGGAAGGACCTCGACGCCGTCGCGACACTCGTCCGCCGGCACGGCCTGCGCCTGTTCGAGGCCGACCTCGCCCTCGAACAGACCCGCTGCCACGTCGCCGCCAACAAGCGTGAGTCCGCTCGGACCACCCTTGAACGCGCCCGCAAGCTGATCACCGAGATGAGCTACGGCCGCAGACTCCCCGAGCTGAACGCGCTCGACGCCGAACTGAAGGCCACGACATGAGCGAGAAGCTGGTCTTCGTGTCGTACGCGCGCAAGGACAAGGCGTTTCTCGACGCCGAGCTCATGCCGTTCCTGCGCAACCTCTCGCTCAACGAGCAGATCGAGCTGTGGACCGACCAGCTCATCGGCGTCGGTGACAACTGGTACGCCGAGATCGCGGATCGCCTCGACCGCGCGAAGGTCGCGATCCTGGTCGTCACGCCCGAGTTCCTCGGATCGGGCTTCTGCCTACACGAGGAGATTCCTGTCCTGCTTCAGCGCGCACGCCGCGGCGAGCTGAAAGTGCTGCCGCTCTTCGCCGAGCCGTGCTTCGTCGAGAACGAGCGCTGGCTCTCGCGCCTCCAGATGTGGCCCGGCGCCGACAAAGCCATCAGCGAACACGACGCGCCCACGCGCAAGCGGTTGCTCAGCAAGTTCGCCAAGGACGTACGCGATGCGGTCGAGGCTCCCGCGACGCCGCACGAGCGCGCGTCGCGCCTTGACCGTCCGACCGCCACGCACGATCTGCACCGCATGCCGCAGACGGGGTCGCTGCTCTTCGGGCGACGCGACGAGATCAGGCTGCTCGACGAGGCGTGGAACGGCGGCCAGACCAACATCGTCGCCTTCACGGCTGGCGGCGGCGTCGGCAAGTCGACGCTGGCGCGCGTGTGGACGGAGATTCTGGCCGAGGACGGCTGGCGCGGCGCCGAGCGCGCGTACGCGTGGTCGTTCTACAGCCAGGGCACCGGGCGGATGACCGATGCCGAGACCTTCCTCAACGAAGCGTTGAAGTGGTTCGGGGCGACGGAGTGGGAGGGAAAGTCGATCTGGGATCGCGCGGAATTGCTCGCCGAGAAGATCCGCCAGCAGCGCACGCTGCTGCTCCTCGACGGGGTCGAGCCGCTCCAGTCAGGCGAGGACGGCGTCGACCGCGGCAGTATTCGCGACCCCGGCCTGCGCACGTTGCTCGAGGAGCTGGCCAAGGGACATCCGGGCCTGTGCGTGGTCACGACGCGCGAGCGGCTCGTCGACCTCGCGGACGTGACAGAGCCGGCGGTGCTACATCGCGACCTCGATCAAGTCTCCCGCCTCGCCGGCCGCGCGCTGCTGCGCGTCGCTCGGGTGCGAGGCGACGACAAGGAACTCGAAGCGGCAGTAGACGACGTCGGCGGCCACGCGCTCGCGGTCTCGCTGCTCGGCAACTTGCTCAAGGACAGCAGCGTGGCGCCGCATGTGTCGGGTGCGAAGACGCTGCCGAATCTCGCGCATCCGGTGGAGCAAGGCGGCCACCCGCGCCGCGTACTCGACGCGTGGGCGCAGCGCCTCGGCGATAGCGCGGAGCTCGAACTGCTCCAGATCGTCGGCCTCTTCGACCGCCCGGCGGATCGAAGCGCGATTCAGGCAGTGATCGACGGCGAACCGCTCCCCGGCCTCAACCGGAAGCTCCGCGAGGCGCAGCTCGACGCCGTGCTCGAGCGTCTTCGCAGCGTGAAGCTGCTCGCCAAGCAGAGCACTCACGACGACACCCTCGACACCCACCCCATCGTGCGCGAGCACTTCGGCGCGCGCCTGAAGGCGCTCCACCCCAAGAGCTGGCAGGAAGGCCACCTCCGTCTCTACCACCACTTCAAGGACACCACCAAGTTCCAGCCCGATGACCTGCCGGGCATGCAGCCCCTCTTCGCCGCAGTGGTCCACGGCTGTGCGGCGGGGCTGTATCAGGAGGCGTGTATTGAGGTCTACCGTGGTCGCATCACGCGCAGGAAGGAGTTCTACCTATGGGCAAAGCTCGGAGCGTTCGCCGCGGACCTCTCCTGCCTCTCGCACTTCTTCGCGCAGCGCTGGCACGGTCCGCAGTCCGGGCTCAATAGCGGGGATCAGAGCTGGGTCATCGGTAACGCAGGGTTCCTCCTGCGCGGCTTGGGTCGCCTGCGGGAGGCGCTAGGGCCGATGGAGGAAGCACTCCGACTTGCCGTCGTGGCCGAGAACTGGGAGCACGCTTCGATACACGCCGGCAACCTCAGCGAACTGCACCTCGCACTCGGCGAGTTCGCGCCGGCCGAAGCGCGAGCCCGCGAGTCGGTCGCCCACGCAGACCTCAGCGGCGATGGGTTTCAGCGAATAAGCAGGCGCACCACTCACGCCGACGCTCTGCACCAATTCGGCCGGATCGCCGAGGCGCGAGCCCTCTTCTCCGAAGCCGAGCGCATGCAGGTCGAGTGGCAGCCCGCCTACTCGCTGCTCTACTCCGTGCGGGGCTTCCAGTACTGCGACCTCCTCCTCGCCGCGGGCGAAGCCCGTGAGGTCCTGCGACGTGCGGCTCAAACGCTGGAATGGGAAACGGCGGCGAGTTTGTCTCTCCTGAGCATCGCCCTCGACCACCTCAGCCTCGGCCGTGCCCATCTGGCCACCACACCGCCGGAGCTCGACGCCGCTGAGCCACACCTCCGAGCTGCAGTGGACGGCCTGCGCGCCTCGGGGAACACTGATGAAATCCCTCGCGGCCTCCTCGCCCGCGCTGCATTCCACCGCATGCGCGACGACCTCCCCTCCGCTTGGAAGGACCTCGGCGCCGTCGCGACCCTCGTCCGCCGCCACGGCCTGCGCCTGTTCGAGGCCGACCTCGCCCTCGAGCAGACTCGCTGCCACCTTGCCGCCGACAATCGTGAGTCCGCTCGGACCGCCCTCGAACACGCCCGCAAGCTGATCAACAAGATGAGCTACGGCCGCAGAGTCCCCGAGCTGAACTCGCTCGATGCCGAACTGAACACCGCGCAATGAGCGAGAAGCTGGTCTTCGTGTCGTATGCGCGCAACCACAATGCGTTCCTCGACGCAGAGCTAATGCCATTCCTGCGCAACCTCTAGCGCAACGACCACGTTGAACTCTATGAACGACAAGCCGAGCGGGGTAGACAACAGTCGTTTCGCCGTGATCGTCAAGCGCCTCGACAACGCGCGCTTCGCAGTCCCTCTGGTTTCGCAGAGTCTCCTGGCTCCCAGATTCAGCCGGCAGGAGGAATCGCCGACCCCGCCGCCGAGGCCCCGCCGCGGCTGGCTGCAACTCCTCGCGGTCCTCGCCAAGCCAACAACTGGAGGAAAGAGCTCGCGCTGACTCGGGACCAAACGCGGCGCCGACGGAGAAACAGTGCGCGTGCCGGCGTGGTACGAGGCGCGCTTCGACCACGAGGTCGAGCTCGCAGTCGTGATCGGACGCGCGGGCCACGCGATCGCCGAGGCCGACGCGATGTCGCACGTGGGCGGCTACACCATCGCCAACGACCTGACCGCGC